>JAFGTG010000430.1 GCA_016934255.1 Sedimentisphaerales bacterium | reverse complement strand
TTACAGACTCTTGCGGATCAGGGAATCAACCTGACTAACGTAGATAAGATCGCGATTGGTCTTGGTAGCAAATCCGGCATGGCCGTCGTTGGCGGTACAGGCACGTTGTTTGTTGATGACATTGCACTGTATCGATAAAAAAGTGAGCTAAAGTGAGCTAAAGTGCCTAAAGTGAACTAAAATGTGTCAACGCGACACATAACTTTAGGCACTTTAGTCACTCTTCACTTTAGGCACTTGAACAACTGACGTCACTACGTTGAATTCGGTAAAAATATATAAGCAGTTTTATTTTTTGAAGGAGGACAATTATGTTCAGTAAAACACTTTCCTTGTTCTGGGTGCTCGCTTTGTGTTTTGGCCTGTCGGCCCACGCTAAAACCATCGTCTGGATCTCGGAGACGAATGCCGACGCCGATTCTGTCTATTTTGACCAAGGCTGGATAGACCTTCTTGAAGACGCCGGGTACACTGTGGATTTCCGGCCGGGCGAATGGGGAACCCTCGACGACGACAAACTGGCGACGCTTGAGTTGGCGGACCTGATTATCGGCAGCCGCAACAGTAACAGCGGTAATTACGCGACCGATGCAACGGAGGTCACCCAGTGGAACTCGGTGCCCACTCCGTTGATAATGATGACGGCGTACTGGTGCAGGAATAACCGCTGGCTATGGATAAATGACACCGCCATAGAGGAATACGCTCCTGAAGCCATGATGCAAGTCGTTGATAACGCACACCCGGTATTCGAAGGCATAAAGCCGGTGGGCGGTCTGGTAGATGTCATTGATGAAACCGTGAACGACGGCCAAAATTCTTTTATTCTGACCAACAACGTCGGAAATGGAACGTTGATCGCCCAAAGAGAAGACAATCAAGCGGTATGGATCGCGGAATGGGCCCCTGATGTAGAGTTCTATGAGGGATCGGGTCAGATACCCGCAGAGAAAAGGATGCTGTTTCTCGCCGGCGGCGGAGGCGGCCAGGAAGCCGGTTCATTCAACCTCAATGAGGACGGGATCAAAATATTCTTAAATGCGGTCAAGTATATGACGAGTGGTGCAGCCCGAGTGAAGGCGGCCGGCCCGAATCCGGAAGACGGGGCTTTGATCGCAGAGACGTGGGTAAGCTTAAGCTGGACGGCAGGTGAGTTTGCGGACTCGCATGATATTTACCTGGGCGATAACCTGGACGACGTCGCCAACGCCACTACAGACTCCGAGGTTTTCCGCGGAAACCAGAAGACGATGTTCTTTACTGCAGGATTCCCCGGTTTTCCGTATCCGGAGGGACTCGTGCCGGGCACGACCTACTATTGGCGTATCGACGAGGTGAATGCGCCGCCGGATGAAACCGTCTTCAAGGGCGACGTATGGAGCTTCTCCGTTCCGCCCAGGACGGCGTACAATCCGGTTCCGGCGGATAATGCCGAAGCCGTAGGCCCGACGAATGTAACATTAAGCTGGACGGCCGGCTATGGGACTAAATTGCATACTGTGTATATGGGTACGGATTACAATCAGGTGAACAATGCGACCGGCGGAATGATGGTCGGCACAACAACCTACAACGCCGGGACACTGGAAAGCGAAAAGGTCTATTACTGGCGCGTCGATGAGTTTGACGGCGTCGCCACGTACAAAGGCAACATTTGGACCTTCGCGACGCCGGGCGCGGTCAGCGCTTCGCAGCCGGCCGATGGCGCCACGGGTGTTTCTATGACCACGAGCCTGAGCTGGACGGCGGCGACGAACGCCACCTCGCACCAGGTCTATCTCGGCCTGGAGAAGGAGGCCGTACGTAATGCCGACACCGGCTCGCCGGAATATAAAAGCAGCGCCGCCCTGGGATCGGAAAGCTACGATCCCGGCAAACTCGCCTGGGATACGACGTACTACTGGCGCGTGGATGCCGTCTATACGACAGGTCCGGTCAAAGGCCCGATCTGGAGCTTCACGACCGCCGACTTTATCGTCGTGGACGACTTCGAGAGCTATACCGACGACGATATCGCCGGCGAGGCCATCTGGCAATCATGGGTTGATGGTTACGGCGTAGCCGACAATGGCGCTCAGGCCGGTTATTTGGTGCCCCCGTATTGCGAACTGAAGATCGTTCATGGTGGCGCTCAATCGATGCCCTTAATTTATACGAACGAAACCGGCGTGACGAATTCGGAGGCGGTCTTGACATTGTCGAAAACGCGCGACTGGACCGATGAGGCTGTGACGGAACTGTCGATATGGTTCCGCGGCGTTGCGGCTAACGCAGCCGATCCGTTGTACGTTGCCGTTTCCAACGCCGCCGGAGCACCCGCTGTTGTGGCCCATGAGGATGCCGCCGCGACGCAGATCATCGGTTGGACACAGTGGGTTATCCCGTTACAAACCTTTACGGATATGGGAATTAACCTGACCAACGTGGATAAGATCGCGATTGGCATCGGCAGCACATCCGGCCTGGCCACCGTCGGCGGTACGGGCACGATGTACATCGACGATATCGCGCTGTATCGGTAAAAAAAGTGAACTAAAGTGCCTAAAGTGAGCTAAAGTGAGCTAACGCGGGCCTTCACTTTAGACACTCTTAACTTTAGGCACTTTAGTCATTCTTTATTCTTCTTCACTTGAGCGCCCGGCGTTTTTTCAACTCGCGCCAGGTCGTCAGAACGATGCCTTCATTCTGGATGAACGCCTTGACGTCCGGATCGGTCATTAAACGCAGTTCCGCCTCGCGGGTCGGCCCCGAGCCGGAAATGTGGGAGAATACCTCGGTTTGCACGGTGCAGTGAACGATGATCTCCGTGATGCCGGGCTTCATCTCACGCAGCAATTGAATCAATTCGGCTTTCCTCTGCTCGTAGTTCTTCGCTCGGGTCGGCTCGGTGACGAGATCATCGATCACCGGAAGCCCGGCGTCCCAGACCTGTTGTGCGATGGTAACGACGATCGGTTTGAACGGCGCCGCCTGAGCGCCGACATGTTGCATGTGCCCTCCGAAGATGAGGATGGGTATCTGCTTCTCGATCCCGACTTTCACATAACGCCCGATATACTGCGGGGCGAAACACGTCCCCATGTGGGAATCCAAATGCGTCGGCTCGATCCCCATCGAGCGGGCCTTATCGATCTGCGCTCGGATCTCCGATTCGACCTCATCCGCCGTCGCATGCGCAGCGACACCTTCCACGCCGCTCCATAAATATCCATTTTCATCCACGAGTCCCGGCACAACCGTCCGACCGGCCACAGGTCCCCAGCGATACTTCTTCCACTCGGACGTAAGAGTCAAATGAAGCCCGGCGTCCACCTCCGGATGAACCTTTACATAACCTGCGATTTCCGGCACCCACGAGCACGGCATCATAATACTCGTCGAGGTCGCGACGCCGTCCTCGATGGCCCTAATCGCCCCCATATTCGAGTTATGCGACATCCCCGCGTCGTCCACGTGAAAGATCACAACCTTCGTCCCCGCCGGCCACCCCAGCCGCTCCGCATACGTCGCCTCCTGCCCAAAGCTGCTTGTCGATCCACTCAAAATCATAGAAACGAGCATAATCCTTTTAAAACAACGACTCAACAACATGTTAGTCCTCCATTTTGATTGATTATTGACTATTAACGATTGACTATTGACTCACAAAGGATAGGTAACTTGCCGATATGAATCAAAGAAAATTTGAAGAAATATCCAGCCATAGCCTAAAGCGAGAGATCAATAATCACGAACGATTAAACCGTCTTTTCCGACCGCATACTGGTCTGAATCTTTGATTTTTAGATTATAGACTTTTCCAACAAACGGTGTTTCTCTGATTGTCACGCTTTCGACACCAACTGCACCGTGTTTAGTTTTTAATCTGAGGCCGCCTTTTAGATCCTGAGCGGCTATCCACTCTCCCGAATCGAGCATGAAGCAGTGTGCATCGACGACGCTGATACAATTTCCATTCTCAAGCACGATATCGCGACATTCAAGTATGCCTTCATGTTCCTCAATCTTTTCAATTTGCCCGAAGGGTGCTGTTTGGCCCTGGGCCGCTTCCGCGATTTTTAAGAGTGTATTATTCGCCCACACATCCGTGTTGGCAGGAAAGCATGTTCTGCCTTTAGGCGGAGGTACCCCTTCGTTGTTCAGCACGACCTTGACATTGGTTGCCCCGGCCTCGGTGTCGGCGTATCCGTACAATTTGTAGCCGCCGGCCACGATTTTAACCTGCCCTTCAAAGACTCCATCAAGTGTGAACGTGCCATCCGAGCCGGTTTGTGCACCACCACCAGATTGGGCTTCACCGAGACAATAAACCCCGATGTTCGCAACCGGTTTATGATTAGCATCAACCACGATACCTGAGACGGAGAATTGTCCTTGGGCTAAGATTATTGAACCTAAATCTATCCGATTATCAGGAACATCGTCGGTATTAAACTCGAATTTGATCGGACGATAGCGTAAAAAACTTGCATAGAAATTATATTTATATCCCATCGGTAAGGCTCTGAAGATGAATTTTCCTTCAGCATCGGTTTCCATACTGGCCAGAGGAACAACGGCACGCCGGTCAGATCCCTTAAGTGTAATCCTAAGTATCGCTCCTTCGATTGCTTCACCATTACCATTGACAACTTTACCGGTTAAAATCACACCTGATTCGAGCTTGACATCAAGCATATTTGCATCTTCTTTAATTTTCACGACCGCGGCGAGATTACGCGATTCTTGCCGTGCCAACACGTGCTGTTCTTTAAAGTCTAAGCTATGAGACCATCTGTAAACCTCAAACCGGCCTTCAGTATATCTACGCAATAGCCAATCCCCAGATGGCCAAATGTGCATCTCAACGTCATTAATCGGCATACCGGTTTCATCTCTTACAACGCCAGTGATCGTCAAAGGACTATCAGACTGAGTTTCGCTCTTCTTCTCCCGACCAGTGAAAACCTTAGTAGCCTTTTCTGGCAAAGTGATGTTTATCATCTTTTCACTATCGTCGGCTCTTGCAGAAAACACAACGCGAAAACCGAGGATTCCTCCCCTATCGTCCGGCGTAGTTCCCTCACGAGTCGCAGAACGACAAAAGTCTGGAACGTAAGCCCAGCAACCCCCTCGATAAACACGAAGAACAGGTTCTCCATTCGATGGGCCTTGGGGATCGACGCTTGGACTTTTCGAGTAATAATGATAATCGAAGTGATCACTACACCATTCCTCCACATTCCCGTGCATATCATAGAGGCCCCATTCATTCGGTTTCTTTTTTGCTACGGGATTCGTGCTACTACTGTTTTCCCCATACCAACAGTGTAAATTAAGGAACCGTTCATCCTCTTTAAAGTTAAACCTTGTTTCAGTACCCGCCCGACAGGCATATTCCCATTGGGCCTCCGTAGGTAATGTTATTTTTCTTCCCGTTTTCTTGGATAACTTGCGACAAAACTTAGTTGCATCATTCCATGAGATCCTTTCTACTGGATAGTCCGCACTCTTGAATGCGCTCGGATTGTTCCTCATTATCTGTACGTACTGCTGTTGAGTTACTTCCGTGACCGACATATAAAACGGCTCAGTGATTTTTATATGATGTTGCGGCCCCTCATTGTCACGTCGACCGGATTCCCCAACGGGGGATCCCATCATGAATTCTCCCGCTGGAATCCGGACAAAGTTAATTGTCACGGCATTTTCCTCATTTTTCGGCGTACGCCGACAACCGACTGACAATATCACCGCGATAGCTACGACGAGCATGTTCTTTAGATTTCTTGAGTGGAGCATGGTTCCGCCTTTTTAAACTGACCGACGTTGCTGAGTTATTACGGCTTCATTAGATAATAACGCACGACGGGTCAAAAAATCATAACTTTTTTAGGAATGTCCATTCAGCCTGCGCAAATCAGGATACTCTTTTCATCACTGTCCCTGTCGCTTTTTCCTATCATGCTTAGATCGATTCTTGACGTTGGATGCCTAATTTACTCGATGATCTTCTGATCCTGAGCTAAAACCACAGTAGATTCGCGGGCCATTTCGTTGTAGTAGCGTACAAATCGCTCGGGTTCCATCGCCTTATAAGCCGACAGGTTTTGCGCCCAGCGGTACGCGATGGGTTGGTATCGAAGCATGACTTCTACGTGGTATGGATTTTGAAAGTTGCCGACTGCTATCGAGTAGGAAACCATGTCGCCTTTGTCGTCGAAATTCGTATCCTCCGCCGCTGC
>JAFGTG010000429.1 GCA_016934255.1 Sedimentisphaerales bacterium | reverse complement strand
GTCAGGACAGGGCGTCAAACAGCAGGCTGGCCGAGGTCGGTCGTTCGGGCCGGCTGCGGCGAGAACGCACCGAAATAGCCGAGCTTAAAGCCTGTCGTTTGGCGATGGGCGAGGCGAAAATCAAATAAGCGACTAAGCATGTAGACGCTTGTCTTGAAGCATCTCGGGACGGGGGTTCGAATCCCCCCGCCTCCATTCCTCCGTTGTTGGTTGCGATTTTCGTAAGGACAGATGATATGAGAAAAATCGTACGCGTTTTGTGTTTCTTTGGTCTCTTACTGAAAATTGGGACGGCAACTGCAGAGAAACAGTACCAACCCAATTGGGAGTCTATCGACTCGCGCCCGACCCCACCGTGGTTCACAGACGCCAAATTCGGTGTTTTCATTTGTTGGGGCTTATATTCGGTTCCAGCGTGGGCCCCGAAGGGCAAGTACGCGGAATGGTATCAATACTGGCTTCAACAAAAATCATTCGAGGGGAAAGTATCCGACTTCCATATCAGGGCATACGGCAAGGATATCGAGTTCAAAGACTTTGCCCTCATGTTCAAAGCCGAGTTGTGGAATCCCGATGAATGGGCGGACCTGTTTGAAAAGGCGGGTGCGAAATACATTGTGTTTACGACCAAACATCACTCGGGCTATACGCTATGGCCCAGCCGGGAGGCGGAACGAACCTATGGCGAGAACTACAATCCCATGAAAATTGGACCCAAGCGGGACATTGTAGGTGAACTGTCTGCTGCCGTGCGTAAGAAAAACATCAAGGTCGGGCTTTATTACTCTCTTTATGAATGGTACCATCCCCTGTGGCAACGCGACAAGAAACGCTTTGTTGACGAGCACATGTTCCCTCAATTTAAGGATCTTATCACTCGTTATCGCCCGGATATCGTCTGGTCGGATGGTGAATGGGAAATGGGGTGGGAGGATTGGAGAAGCCCCGAACTGCTGGCCTGGCTATTCAACAACGCACCGAATGAGAAGGATCTTGTCATCAACGATCGCTGGGGCAAAGGGGGTCGGCACAAACACGGCGGATTCTATACAACCGAATATGGTTCCGGGATGGATGATGACTCCCATCCCTGGGAAGAGAACCGGGGTATGGGTTTCTCTTACGGCTATAACCGTGCTGAGGATCTGCAAGACTATCGGTCCGCTCAGGAACTGATCCTCATGCTGATCGACGTCGTGAGCCGTGGCGGGAATCTTTGTCTGGACATTGGGCCGCGGGCAGACGGCAAGATTCCCGTGATCATGCAGGAGCGCCTACTACAGATCGGAGCATGGCTCAAAACGAACGGTGAAGCGATCTACGGGACACGTATGTGGAAGGCGCCTTGCCAATGGAGTGCAGGCACCGTTCCGAAAATGGTAAGAAAAGAATACATGTCTCATTTCGACATCCTGGCGCAAACGATCGCCCCACCAGAGGGACAGGCCTTTAAAGAAGTATTTTTTACATTCAAGAACGAAAACTTGTATGCGATTACACCCAAGTGGCCGGGCAGAAAGTTAACGTTGAAGAACGTTTCGCCGGGTCGTCATACGAAAGTTACCTTTTTAGAAACAGGGGAAGAACTGGTTTCGGAAATGGACGGCACCGATCTGGTCATCACACCCCCCGAGTTCAATATGAACGGTATGAAGACCCCATACGCGTATGTGTTCCGAATACATGACGTAGAACTGCAAGACAAGTGATTCTGAGTCCGGCGTGAAGAAGGTGATTTTCCGTGTGTTCCGTCACTCTTCATAATCTTCTATTTGTGGCAGTTTTGCCCACCGCACCGATTCACTCTATTGCCATTGAAGGTCTGGCGTTTCGCCAACCTGCTGTGTCCACCGCCGGCCCTCTTTCTCAAACTCGACTCCGTCGGCATGGATACTAACGACCTTGACGCCGTCAATAACAGCTCCCGTCTGGACAACCGTCTCGTCGATCAGGGTAGCGCCGCGATCTTCGCTGTAGACGATGCCGCGTACAAGGCCCCTATCAAAGGATTTGATCACGGGATCAGTCGATATAGTAATTTGAATCGGTTCTCCTATAGACTGTTCATTGATTGGCGATAATGGATCCTGCATTGCAACCGTTTCTACTGTGCTCGTATCTTCTGTTGACTCAACCGGCCCTACAGTGTCACGCTCCCCCGGGTTCGGCGCCGGGTTGACTATGGTCGTCGTATCCTGCTCTTGTGGTTTTCCTACTTTTGCCGGTTCAATCACTGGTTGCTTCTTTTCTCCCAGCATTCCCGGAAGTTCAGCGAACGAGGCGGTCTGAACGGCCCGCGGATCCGGCTGGAAAGCCGGTTCAATTTCTGGAGACGGTGAATCTGCCGCTTTTTCACTTGTGAGTCTTATGATTTGATGCACAGCGATAATTCCCAGACACACGACTACGATCCATAACCAATGCTTCGATTTCATAATCCAAACCTCAATATTCTCCAATTCATCCATGACTTAGAGTGCGACAAAAGGCACACCCTTATACTTCATCTAATCCGGCCGACTGGAGCTGCCACGGAATACTCATGTACATAACTTATGCAAGATTCTAAGAAGAAAGAAAATGGGTGACATTATTTTTCTTGCAACTCATCAGTTATATGGTCATCGCTGGATATTTCCACAGCAGGAATAATTTCCACCACGGCATCCCTCACGGTTGGTTCTCCCGTTACATAACGACTTCCCAGGACATCTTTGAGAGCGTCACCGACCAAGACGGTATGGTAACTTTGTGTGGCTCTATTCGATTTTTCATACTTCTTAATCACTCGTTCGTTCGACGACGGTTCATGCGCGGTTTTGATGTCGAGCGTATCCGTGGCCTGCAAAGCGTGTCCCTGAATCCTTTGGACGGCCGGCTCTTCGACCGGCCTGTGAAGTGCTCTGCTTGAGGGTGATCGGACGACGGACGAATTGATGTTGGGATTACCTGTCAGGACCAATGACGGCTCTTTGTCGATGTCGTCGTCACCAGACATTTCCGAGGCGGAAATCACTCCCGCAACAGCGCTCCTCACCGTTGGCTCTTTGGCGGTATGAACGTTTGAACAACCTGCCAACATGAGTGCCACGATCACGACTTGAACAAAAATGAGATGTTGTGTTGAGTTTTTCATTTTGGACTCCCCAATGATTTAAAAATACTTTAAATTTTTTCGAAAGGCACACACCAAGCCAATCGATCGCTTTGCTAAATCGCATTACGAGACGGACTTACACCACCTTGTTATCTTTGCCGAAAGACAATCTATTCTGTACGCGCCTTTGGGTACGTTCTCAATCAACGATCAGCGCATAAGAGATTTCTCAGCAATGTTCGAGGGCCTAATAAACTCTGAAGATAATACATGGATGCGTGAAATGTGTGCCCTCATCCTTGGTCTTTTCATTTCGTCCCTGAATATCCTTCCTTGCAATTCAATCCTTTAATCCTTCCGGTCACCAGAAGACAAAGCCTTCCAAAATACAGCTTTGCTTGATCTGGCTAAACCGCTTTGTTTTTTCTGTACGAATATTCAATATCTACAAAAATATCGCCATCTTGACGTATTTTGACGGATGACTTGGTCCCCTGTCAATAAAAAATTATCGGACTATCTATTTTTTTCAATCACACTCGCCTCTTGGTTAAGAAAACACAAACACAATACTGGCGAAAATTTTAAGAAATTAGGGTATCCGATACTTTTTGGGAATTCAAAATGACTGGACGGATTGGCGTGTGGAACGTATGCTTTTAGGTATGGAACCTGCTAATAATTCAGAATCCGGGATAGTTCGGCCGCTCAAAGCGGCCGGAGCGATCGACTACGAGAAGATACTTAATCCTGAAAGCCAAACCTTTTATAGCGGAATCGGCCCAGAGACGCCGGTCCTGGTGATCTTAGCCGCGGGTAAGGGAACGCGGTTCGGACGCGATCCGAAATGTATTCAGCCTGTACACGGAACGCCGTTGGCCCGCCATTCGATCGATGCGTTTCGACGCTTTAGCCCATCGCCGGTGATCTGTCTCGTCGGCTATCGCTACGAAGAGGTTTCAGGTCAGTTGGGAAGCGACAACATCTATATCCGGTCAGACAATCCGGCGGGAGGAACCGCCTTCGCCGCGTTTGAGGCGTTTTGCGTTCCGGCGTTGATGGAGAAAAATCCCACCCTCATTATCAGCATGGGCGATAGGATCGTGCCGTCGTCGATCTTCCGCCGGATATGGGAAGTGCACCGGGCCGGGGCGAAAGAAGCCGACCTGACGTTTTTAACTGCGATGTACGAGCCGCCGAAAGATCGCGGTAAAGGCCGTGTGCTAAGGGACGGCAGCGATCGAGTCGTTCGGATCATCGAGGAACGGGATATCTCCGCCGAGACTGAGAGTGTGACAAAAAAATTATTACAAGGTTCAACCGAGGGCAACTGTCCACTTTATGTCATTCGCGCCGCGACGCTGATGCGGCATTTGCGGGACTTGACCAACGACAACGCACAAGGGCAATACTATCTGACGGATATTATCGAGTCGATCAGCCGTGAGGGCGGGGATGTCCGCACGATGACCACGACCGTCACCGATCCCGAATACGATCTGCTGTGCGCCGATGTCACCCGGGCGATGGACCTGGCGTTGATGGAGGGGCTTTTAGATTCCACCGGCGGGGCGCTGTTCCCGGAGGAAACGGAGGTTCTGGAGGCCGCCAAGATGATCTCCGCCAACCGTCCACCCGGACAGGTTGCATCCATCGCGCGCCAACTGGGCGAACTCACTTCGGTGATCGAACAGAAGAAATTATCGTTCAAGCCGGACCGTCCCGTGGGGATCGGCCTATCCGGCGGGCGTTTGCGGATCGCTTTCATGCATCCGGACATGAGCCGGTTCTTCGGGCCCGCCTGGCAGATGCCGATCGGGGCCGGCCACGCGGGCGGCGAAGAACAGATCGTCGTGCTCGTGCAGCCAGCCAACGACCGTCGGATTCATTTGTTTCCAACGAATCCGCAGTATCAAGAGACGATGGATTTCATATCGTCGGATGACGAGGTCATGTATCCCGGCGAAGATGTTCTGGACGTGCACGCCTACGAGGAATTCGGCACGCACATGAGCGAAAACGTGCTTTTATCGTTGGGCTATTTCAGCGACGAGGAATTGCAAGAGCGAACCCGGAAAGACCTGCCGTTGCCGCCGCCGTCACTCTGGGTGATTAATAACATGCGGCGCCCCTTTGCCCTCGTCAGCAACGCTATCGCGTCTATGCGCACCCTGCACAGCGGGAACCTGGGCGCACGCATCCAGGAGCACCTCGGTCGCGATCGTTTTTTGGGTTTGCGTTTGGCTTCCACGGGGAATATTCCCCAGGGCGGTTTCTCAAGCTCATCCGCTGTCACAGTGGCCGTGAAGAACGCAATCAACGCGCTGTTCGACATCGGCATTCCGCCGGACCTGCTCGTTCACCTGGCGTGTCAAGCCGAATATGGCACAGGCGTGCGAGCCGGCTCGCTCGATCAGGCGACCGAACAAAAAGGACAAGCCGGGCAGGGAACATTGATCTCTTCCAATCCGAAGGACAACTACCAGGTCCTCGGGACCTATCCGGTTCCGACCGACCGGTTCCAGGTGATCTTCCCATACAGTGTCGGGCGCGACCGGGAGGCGTGGCGGTGGTCCTGGGGGATGTTCGCCGAAGCGGTCACTCCCAATGCGCCTCTGACCACCGGTGAGATGCGAAAGATGACCGGCAAAGCCGCTGAGATCGCGGCCATTCTTACACGCTTGCCACTCGATACCGACTTTTTTAAGCAGATCGAAGCGGACCTGCTCTCCAATGGGCAGTTGAGCTTGGCGAATCGCTCGTGGATCTGCTCAGTTTTACGCCGGCTGCCGGTATTAGTCGCACAGGATGATTTAAAGAAACAAATGTACGCGAATCGCGATTGGTACATCGACCAACTCGCTGACGTGTATCGGCTCGACCAGCACGCCGCAATCGAAAAAACCGATTTGACGTTTTCATCATTGCTGACCGGATGGCGTGATCCGTTCTTACGGCGCACAACCGCCTCGGGTGACATCGTAGAGGAAAAAGGTATCCCCCTGCGAGCCGTCGTGGCGTATCTCTTCGGCGAGGTGGCCAAGAACTTCCGGCTGATTCACGGGCCCGAGCGATGGATCGAGCAGGTCACCCGATCCCAGCGCGGGGACCGATGCGTGGACATCGCCTACGAGTCATTGCCCACCCGTGAGGAAATGGAAAGCGAACTCGATTGGGAGGGAGGGGTCGCCGGGCCGGAGCGGTTGAATCGCTGGCTCGAACGATTCGGCGCGACGCCATTTGACTACAACCGCGGTTTGGACGACGAATCGCTCTCGTCGGATGATCCCCCGAAATTCTGTCTCGTGGAAGGTTCGAATTTCTTCCGCGGTCTGGCCCTGATCGATCTGGCCGAGGCGATGCTCAAGCGGGCGTTCGGTGATGACGCGGTGGCCGTGCGCGTGAACGCCGCGGGACAGGGAGACTATTTTCAATTGCACGTCGATGCACATAAGGTAAAAGTGAGCGATGTGAAGCAGTTTATCCGCATGGCCTTCTACCGCCGCTTCGATCTGACGCCGGCAACCGATTTCGTGGAGCTTCATCCCGGCGGCGGCGCTCTGGGATTGCGTTTGAACCGGTATGATTACCTCCCCCAACTCATCGGCCAGTTGCATTTATTGCTTAAAACCACTCCGGAAACACATTAATTACGAATCGTCTGAACAAACGAAAGAAGCGACGATACAGTGATTGAGAGAAGCATGTCTTAGATTACGTGTTGCGGAGTTTACGCAGGATGTCCCAATAGGCCCCTCGTGCACCGTGTTGAATCGCTTGTGTAAGAGGAAGATTTTCGTTGTAGTTATAATTGGCGGCGTCACCCTCATCGTTTTGCGAATCAACCTCGACGGCGGGCTCGAAGAATCTCTGGTCGCCGGCGATCAAGTCCCTGACAAATTCCGCGGGGCGCTCGCCCAATGCCTCGGAGATGTAGAAGGTCGGTTGAAGCAAATCGATAGGCCCCTTGTATTTTCGGCGAATATTGCTTTCTTTACCTGATCGAACTTCCTCAGATACAAGGGTTTCCATCGTCGTCCGGGGATAGACTCTCATACCGAGTGTCGCACCGGCACAATCGGGATTTATTTTCTTAATGAAATCGATGGTCTCCCGAACGGTTTGGGGTATCTCTCCCGGTCCGCCCAAAAGGAGATCGATCATGACGGCCATACCGTTTTGCCGGCACAACGTCACGGCTGTAGCAAGGTCGTCTCGATGGTGTTGTTGACGATACATGCGGAGCATCGGTTCACAGGCCGAATCTCCCGTGAAGTCGATTCCGACACATCCGGCCCGGGCCATCGCTTCGGCCAGGCCGGCATCGAACGGTGAGGGGAGCATATACGTGTACCAGCGAATTTTATCTCCGAGGGAGCGCCGGTTAAATTCCTCACTGACGGCAAGGGCGTGATCTTTCGATACATTGAATTCGGAGTCACAAATATGCAAAACGTCTATGCCTTGTGATAAAAGAGCCTCGACTTCGTCGGCCACTTCGGCCGGTTTTCGCAGCCGGAGTCGATTGCCTTTGGCTAATGGATCCGCACAGTAAATACAATTCCGGTTGCAGCCTCGTTTGGTTTCCAGCCCACATTGTCCCCCTCGTTTGAAGTAAGTCCCGTTATCAATGAAACTGCGATCGGTACCTAATGAAATCGGATCCGGCCAGGAAGGCGGATTCATGTGGAGGGTACCGTTATCCCGCCATATCAGTCCGGGGACATCTGCGAATCTTTTTGATCCTCGCAATTGATGGATAAGAGACGGTAGCGCGACCTCCCCGTCGCCGCATATACCGAACTCGACGTTCGTATATTTGTAGATCGGTTCGGCAAAAATAGAGTATCCCACGCCGCCAAGAACGATGGGCGCGTCGGTCACACTCCGGATCGTCTCAATACAATCTTTCAACCCGGGGACAAACCAGTCCGCACTCGGCCAGAAGCAATCATCGGCATTCCGAAAAGACAGCCCGACGAGTTCGGGATTTCGGTCGGAGAAGTATTCTCTAATGGCCTGTGTCGGTTCATCGACGAGGCCGAGGTCGAGAGCTTCTGTTTCGATGCCGGCTTGTTGGGTGGATGCGGCGACGTAATCCAGGCCGATCGGGCCAATGGCGGGATCCATCGTGTTTGTGTTGATGAGTGTCAGCATGATGGGCGATCCGATGTTTTGGATTTCATTGCATTTCGTTTAGGCGTATCCGTCTTGAATAGAAAAGGCTGGTTTTCAGAGAAACCAGCCTTTGTACGAAATACAGCATAAAAGGTTTCAGGCCGTTTTTAGAACTTGTATCGGATACCCACACTAACCCAGGTTTCATCCTTATCGTCATTGACGGAATCATCCATCGTGATCTGATGATACACACCGGGCGTAAGGGTGATATTCTCGGCCAGATCGAAGTTTGTCGAAACGCCGAAGACCGCGTTCGTCCAATCGTGGTCAACTCTCTGACCTGCCGGGCCGACGCCGTCATTGTAAATGGCTTCTGCATGAAAGTTCCAAACCTGCTCCGGTGTCTCAGGCAAAAGTCCTCCGGTCGTCAGCGCGTAATCAAGCATGAAAATATGGGCCCATCCTGAAGCCGTTCCATCCAAGGCGCGGACATAGGGAGTTGTGGTTCTCGAACCGGAGTATGAACCGCTGTCGGCCGGCCACAATTTCACCAGAACGTAACTTGGAACAACGCCTCCCGGACATATCTTAGGTAAAGAGAAAATCCCATGCAATTCATACAAAGCAGCATTTTGCTCCCCTGGGGTCTGATTTCCTTCCGTGGGTTGATCCGGATAATTGTAATACACCCATCCAAACCTGTATTGGAGAGCATAGGGCTGATCCATATTCAAACCGCCGAAGTAATATAGGGTATAGTCCCATCGTTCGCCGTTCTCGAATTCGCCTGAATTCGCCCGGTGTCCCGTGACATTGATTCCGAACGGGCCGTAACTCAGATCCACGCCGGGATGAATGCCGCTTTTATCATCGTAAATATCAAAGCCGCGCCAGACATACTTGCTCGAATAGGTCAGGTCCAACCATCCGTGCAACTCCGCCGGAGGGGCCTGTGCATAAGCCATATTTCCTATGACTAACAAAATAAGGGTAGGGAATAAAATCTTGGCTCTCATAGTCTTCTCCTTAAAAACATTGCCTTGGTCTTATGATCTTTCCTTATAACGATTACCTCCGGCCGGGTCAAGAGTAAAACGAATAATTATTTACCACCTTCCACTTTTTCTTATCTCGGCCTTGGGTAGATTTTCAAGGACTTTGGTATATTTCTGCAATTCTTCTTCCGGCAACTCATAATCGACGAGTTTACCGGACAGATAGGCGTCATAGCCTAAGAGGTCCATCAGGCCGTGACCGCTATAATTGAACAGAATGACCTTTTCTTTGCCTTCTTCCTTCGCTTTATTTGCATCTTCAATTACGGCCGCAAGCGCCTGGCTGGTTTCCGGAGCAGCGATAAAGCCTTCCGTTCTGGCCCACGTGAGGGCGGCCTCATACGATTGCAACTGGTGGTAGGCCCTTGGTTTCATCAGGCCCTCTACAATCGCCTGGCAAACCAACGGCGCCATACCGTGATATCGCAAGCCTCCGGCGTGAATGGGCGGCGGAATAAACGCGTGTCCGAGGGTATGCATCGCCAACAGCGGTGTCGTGCAGGCGGTGTCGCCGAAGTCGTAAGCAAACGGCGCACGGGTCATCGTGGGACACGCCGTCGGCTCAACCGGAACGATGTCAATATCGGCCCCGTTGATCTTGTCGGCGACAAAGGGGAACGACAAACCTGCAAAGTTACTACCGCCCCCGGCGCAACCGATCACGACGTCCGGTAACTTTTCCCCGACGATTTCAAGCTGTTTCTTTGCTTCAAGACCGATAATCGTCTGATGTAGGAGAACATGGTTCAACACACTGCCGAGAGCATAGCGGGTTTTCCCTGATGTATCCGTGACGGCTTGCTCGATGGCTTCGCTAATGGCAATGCCCAGGCTGCCCGGCGTGTCGGGCATTTCTCCCAGCACTTTCCTTCCGGCGTTGGTCTCGGAACTGGGACTGGCCACGCAGTTGGCGCCCCATGTCGCCATCATCATTTTTCTAAAGGGTTTCTGGTCGAAGCTAATTCTCACCATAAAGACTTTACATTCGAGTCCGACCAGTTTACAAGCAAACGCCAAAGCGCTGCCCCATTGGCCGGCCCCGGTCTCTGTGGTGAGTCGTTCGATGCCGAACTGCTTGTTATACCAGGCCTGAGCGACGGCCGTATTCGGCTTGTGACTTCCCGGCGGACTGACGCTTTCGTCTTTGAAGTAGATGCGCGCCGGCGTATCGAGATACTTTTCCAGGTACACGGCCCGACGTAACGGCGACGGTCGCCAGCGATAAAGGATATCCAGAATTTCCTCAGGAATGTCGATCCACCGATCCGTGGCGACTTCCTGCTCGATCAGATTCATCGGAAAAACGGGAGCGAGCATGTCGGGTGAGACGGGATTGCCGTCGGGTCCCAGCGGGGGGAGCAACGGCGTGGGAAGGTCCGCCGCCAGGTTATACCATTGACGGGGAATGTCGCTTTCGTTGAGCGGTATCTTGATGGGTGTCATTATCATACTCCTAATTACAAAGCCAGGTTATTAGTTGTTATGTTGTGTCCAATGCACTTCACATTTACTTCACAGGTCCTTGCGCTCGTTACAATCCTAATTTGCCGTTCCATGAAGGTCAAGGATAATTCCTTAAATCTACAAAGTTTAAAGAAAGCAAAATTTTTTCGTTTCAGGGACGAAAAAAGTTTGATTATCGCGGCGTCACTCCCTAAAATGGCGAAAATGTCCCACAAAGGAGAAATCCGGTAAAATCTTGAAAGGGGGCGCATTATGGCGAAAAAGAAAGCAAGAAAAAACATCAAGGGTTTGTGGGCAAAGAGTGAGGTGAGTCTGCTGAAAAAACTCTTTCCGAATCATCCTACAGCGGAAATCGCTTCAACGCTTGGAAGGCCGACCGATGCCGTTAAGAAGAAGGCCTCCAGAATGGGACTTCGCAAATCGAAGAAGTACATGAAGTCCCTCGGCAGATCGTAAGCGGATCTGCCTATTCGGTCAACGTCAACGTGGTGGCATAAATACTCCGTCCTTGCAACAATAGCGGTGTTGTATTTTTGTGGAGGCGTAACACCTCGGGGATCGGAGTGCGCTGATTTCCAGAAAATATCGTTTTCCGACCGTTTACTTCTGTTGCTTTCCGGATTTCACGAAGCGTGCAAGGACGTTCTAAGAATACCTAACAAAATGATTTTGTATTCAAGCGATTTGTTGCACGTTTAGGTGGCATCCAGTAATATCGACCATCTTCGGACGACCTGGTTGTCTCCGCCGGACGTAAGCGCGCTCGTATTCGGCGGGACGGCCCTTTTATCGGGCGATCTAAATTCTTGACATTCGGTTCCGGTAATGGTATTCTTATAATACTGTTTTTTTGGGATTGAGTTTTCAATAGTTAAGATATTCTGGAGGTCAACTTGAGAGTCCTTTCAGGCATACAGCCATCGGGCAAACTTCATATAGGCAATTTTTTCGGCGCGATGCGCCAGCATTTACAGCTT
>JAFGTG010000428.1 GCA_016934255.1 Sedimentisphaerales bacterium | reverse complement strand
GCCTCGTTGCAGCAATCCCAGCGCCGTCATCTTCACGGCGCCTTCCAGGCTGTTTCCGACCAGGATGAACTCGCTGGCGCGCAGCTCACTGAGCAGCCGGTCGATGAGCGGTTCGTCAAAAGGATCGACGCAGCGTTTATGCAGAATGATTTGCCGGTATCGGCGCAGCATGTCCCTCGGCAGGTCGGTGTTGCCGTCTGCGGCCAAACTCACCCGGTCATTCAGCAGGGTATAACGGACTTTCTTCTGCCCTTCGGTGCCATCGAGGCAGTAGCCGATGGTGCTTTCGCCATTGTTGTTCGGATAAACTTCAGCCGTCGAGATGATTGGGATATGTTCGCTTCGGGCCCACGCCATCAGCCGACGAATATGCGCCAGCACTCGCCTGTGGTTACGTATGCACGCTTTGCCCTCAGCCAACAGGTAGTCTTTTTGCGTATCAATATCGATGAGAATTCGCTTCCGACGTGTTCTAATCAATGTTGAAATCATCTTTAGACTCCCTAATCCTGGCGTCTGCGTCCCAGTCCCATAGTGGATACGCTCCCGCCGACAATGAAGTTCAGCGTCTATTATCGAACGTTTGAGGATTTGACTTTAGTGATGGCCGGACGTGATAAAGGGTTTCGACCTTCGCTGAACCGCCCAAAATTTCGTATAATGAGGTAAATTGGATACGTGATATTGAGTCAAGGTGAGTTTTTAGACGGAATTACGCAAAATGGCCCGGATATTAAAGGATTATCCTGAAATTTCGCTGAAGCCCGAAGATTTTGTCGGCAACGTAGATTTTTGCCGGATATTCGGACGTCACGGGCCGGTCCATATCGAAATCGGCTCCGGCAAGGGAACCTTTCTGCTCCACCAGGCTAAGGCCCAACCGAGTGACAATTTCCTCGGGATCGAGTGGGCCAACCGCTATTACCGCTACGCCGTCGATCGGATCGGTCGGTGGGGCCTAACGAACGTACGGATTCTCCGCACCGACGCTGCTGCTTTCATCGCCGAGTCTATCACGGATAGCTCCATAGATTGTTTCCACATCTATTTTCCCGATCCGTGGCCGAAGAAACGTCACCACAAAAGGCGCTTCCTTGGCCCGGCGAATCTGGCGCACCTTATCCGCTGCTTGAAGACAGGGGGACAGATTCGCGTCGCGACCGACCACGCCGATTATTTCGAGCAGATCCAAAAGGTGTTCGCCGCGAAGAGTGACAGGCTGGAGGAAATGGAGTTTATCCGTCCCGCCGGCGCCGAGACGGGCGAATGGGCCGGTACTAATTTCGAGCGAAAGTACATCAAAGAGCAAAGACCAATCTATACTCTCGCTGTTAAGAAAAAATGAACCTTATTTGTTTTCGTCTGTTCTTTCATAGATCACCTCGCCGCGTTCAATCTCCTCCAGGAACATCTCTCCTTGAGCACCTGCTTTCAAAGGTAAAATGTCCATAGGAATCAAGCGAGCAATATCCCGGGTCCTTCGACGGTATTTCATCGCCAATGGAAGGTATTTTTCGTTGCTATCCTGAAATACGGCAACGTCCAAATCATGTGGATCATCCGAAGTGACAAAAGAACCAAAGATGATTATTCGACACACTTCCTCTTCGGCCTTGAGCGAACTCACCAACCGCTGCTTCAGTACTTGTTTTTGCTGTTCTGTTAACATAACTCAATCAGACATTATCGTTTTCTTATCTACGACGATCAAGCGCTATTCACTATCATTATGAACATCTGGATTCCTGTTTTCACAGGAATGACTGCGAGTCAGTTTTCACCGGCCCAATGCGAGTATCGAGTATCTATCTCGCTAACTGGAAGTTTTCTTCGCCGACGAGCTGGCGCATTTTACGGCAGAAGTCTTCGTCGGGATTGACGCTCAATTCTTTGTCGGCGGCGGCATAGACCCGGCCTTTGTCTGTTCGCACGGCGACGTAAACCGGACTGCGGCCCCGGTGGTGCTGGCAGATGCTCCTGATCATCGCCACTTTCTCTTTCGTGACCTCGCGGGCGTCCAATCCTAACCGGACCTGGGCGGCTAACTTCTCTCTCACGTTGTCCAGGGCGATTAATTCTTCCGCGATCACGTTGGGCTGCTCTCTCCTGTAATCGGCTTTGCCTTTGACAAAAACGACCGTATCGGCAACGAGCAACTCGCCGTACTGGTTCAGCACTTCGGGGAACATCACGACTTCGATCTGGCCCTGTAAATCCTGAAGTGTGAAGACAGCCATTTTCTGGCCGGGATTTCGACCCGTTTTGGTAATGTTGAACCTCATCTTCGTAATCATGCCCCCGATCACGACCTGTTTTTCGCCGTTGCTCTCGGCTAATTCGGAACTGTTGTGCGTCGAATAGATATTGATCGTCTCGGCGTGATGGCTCAGCGGATTGCTGGTTACGTAGAAACCGAGCACCTGTTTCTCGTAGGATAGCATCTGCGTCTCCGGCCACGGAGGCACGTCGGGCAGGCGCTTGTGGTCCTGTGAATAATCGTTCTCCGCCGCCATTTGTCCGAAGAAACTCATCTGGCCCTTTTGTTTGTCGGCCTGCATGCTTGAACCGTTGGCCATCGCCGCTTCCAGCCCGGCCATCATTTGCGACCGGCTGCCGCCCAGATCGTCGAAGGCACCGGCTTTAATCAGCGCCTCAAGGACTTGTTTATTGGCGGCCCTCAGGTCCACACTCTCACAGAAGTGGAACAGGCTCTGGAATCGGCCGACCTGATCGTGGGCCGCGATGATCTGCTCGACCGCTTTCTCGCCGACGCCTTTAACCGCCGCCAAACCAAAGCGAATGACGCCCTTTTTCCTGTTCCCTTGTTCGTCCTTTTCGTACAGCGGCGTAAAGTCCACACCGCTTTCGTTGATATCAGGCGGAAGGACCTCGATTCCCATCTGGTTGCTCTCGGCGATGTAATCAACGATTTTGTCGGTATTGTCCATTTCATACGTGAGAAGGGCGGCCATGAACTCAACCGGGTAGTGGGCTTTCATGTAGGCCGTCTGATAAGCGATAAAGGAATATCGCGTCGAGTGGCTCTTGTTGAAGCCGTAGCCGGCAAACCGCTCGATCAGTTCGAAAATCTGCTCGGCCTGCTTTTTCTTGAGACCTTTATCGACGCAGCCGGCGATGAAGCGCTCCTTCTCCTTGGCAATGATTTTGAGTTTCTTTTTGCTGATCGCCTTAATCAGGGTATAGGCTTCGCGCAGCGGAATGTCCCCGAGCCGGTTACACACCTGCATGACCTGTTCCTGGTAGCAGTTCTTAACAACAAGGCCATTGGCGACAAGATTATGATGATCCGCCACGGACATTCCGTAAAATTGTTGATCGTGGACACGTTCGACCTTCGCGACGCGATAGTACCGGACGCCGCCAAGATCGATCCCGGCTTTGAACGCGGTGGCTGATTTGACAAATGGAAAATCATGTTTTATGCCGGCGCGCATGATGCCCGTGCGTCTCGAAAAAGCCCGAAGCGATTCAGCGGCGGGAACGGCCTCCAAAAGGCGAGTTCGCGGAATCCAGCCGACAGATAGACCGCGAGACAACCTTCCTGTGAATCGGCGCACAAGGAGATAGGGCTCGGTGATCCGTGCCAGGGTTAGTAAGTCCCAGAACTGAATGCGGTTCGTTCGAATCGTTGTTGGAATACCCTCCGACTGACAAAGGCGACGAACATCTTCGAGGAGCGTCGGCGAACAGGACGAGAGGAAACAGGTCGCCGTATTTTTGGTGCCGACCGCTGTACATCCGTCTGCATCCAATAGCCCGGCAAGAAATGCCGCTCGCACGTTGCCGCTACAGCGGAAAATCACCTCGGGCACGTGTTTGTGCCGGGCCGTCACTTTCATCCCCAGCGATTCTATCCAATGATGCAATCGTGTTTTGCGGTTACCGTGTGCCGGGTCGTCCAGCAACTGAGGATGCGACAGGCTCAAATACCAGGATCGGCCGTGAAAGTACTCATGGGTATGCAACGAGGGCAGTTGCTCGTGTAACCAGGCGAGCAGTCTGCGATGATCTTCTTCACGGCCTGTCGCTAAGGAGATGCCCTTGCCCGTCATTGCGCCATCCCCAATGAGCGAGCCAAGCAGGTAGGCCACTGCGTCATCCGCGCCGAGCCATGGCGCCAGGTGTCTGGCTGTGACTTGCTTTTGGGGCAGATGACGCCCAACGGCGACCAGATCGCGTGCAGGATCGAGTTTAGCGGCTTCTTTCATGCCGTCAAACGTGTAAACCTTGTGATCGTCGGTGAGCGTGACAGAGTAACCGTTTTCCAGCGTGATTTTCACGCCGTCACCCTGGCGTGTTGGACCGCAACCGTGGCACGGCTTGACTTCAAATCGCGACGTGGACCTGTTCAGCGACTGAACTTCGTCGCCGATTCGCATTTCGCGAATCGGTTTCTCGGTGCCGTCAGCCAAGGCAATTCGGGCTTCCTCATGGATACACATGATGCCGTAGGTCTCTTCGAGGACTTCGGTCATGATCGGGTGGGGCAGGCTCCAGGCGGCGCCGTGCTTGCGTTCGATGTAATCGGGGATCAGGATCATCGGGCCGGGGCGATAGAGGGCGTTGGCGGCGATTAAGTCCTCGATCCGGTCGGGCTTCATCTTCATGAGCAGGTTTTGCATACCGCCGGACTCGAATTGGAAGATGCCTTTTGTTTTTCCATCTGAAAACAGCTCGAAGACTTTTGCATCGGTCAGGTCGATCTCTTCCAGGTCGATGTCAACGCCGTGGACCTTCGCGACCAACTGACGCGCGCGCTCCAGGACGCTGAGCGTTTTGAGGCCCAGAAAGTCCATCTTGAGCAGGCCGACCTTCTCGACCATCGGCCCTTCGAACTGTGTCACCAGGTCGTCGGAGCCGGACGCCTTGTAAAGAGGCACAAAATTTGTGAGCGGCTCGTCGGCGATCACGACGCCGGCGGCGTGGACCGAGGCGTGCCGGGCCAGGCCTTCGAGCTTGTGGCCGATGTCGATGACTCTCCGCGTGGTGGCGTTTTCGTCGTACTCTTTTTTTAAATCGGGTTCGGTCTTCAGCGCCTTATCCAGCGTCATATCGAGCGAGAAGGGCACCAGCTTGGCTAATTTGTCCGCCTCGCTGAGCGGTACGCCGAGCACCCGGCAGATGTCACGGATGACCCCGCGGGCCTTCATGGTTCCGAAGGTGATGATCTGCGCGACGTGGCCGTACTTTTGGCGAACGTAGTCGATAATCTCGGCGCGGTGGACCTGGCAGATATCGATGTCGATATCGGGCATTTCGTTGCGCGCCGGGTCCATGAACCGCTCGAACAGCAGGTCGTACCGAATGGGGTCCACGTTGCACAATCCGAGGCAATATCCCACGAGCGTTCCGACGCCGCTGCCCCTGGCGCCGAGGGGGATTTTCTTTTGATGAGCGTATTTGCAGAAATCCCAGACGATTAAAAAGTAGCTGGCGAAACCTTTCGACTCGATGACATCCAATTCGCGGTCGAGGCGGGCCTTGATGGGTTCAGTGATTTCGCCGTAGCGCTCTTTCGCGCCCTCGTAACAAAGGTTCGTCAGGTAGTTCTCCGGCGTCGAACCATCCGGCGGCTCGAAGCGCGGCGCGTGCTGCGTTTTCAGATCGAGTTCGACGTTACACCGCTCGGCGATCGCGAGCGTATTGTCACACGCCTCAGGATAATCCGAAAAAAGCTGGCGCATCTCGCGCGGGCTTTTCAAATACACGTCCGACGGATAAATCATTCGGTCCGGGTCGTCCCAGCGTTTGCCCGTGCTGATGGCGCAGAGGCAATTGTGTGCTTCATGATCGCTTTCTTCGAGAAAATGCACGTCGTTCGTTGCGACTAAACCCAGGCCCATTTTTTTTGCCAGATCGGCCAATCCCTGACAAACGTTCGGCCCATCGCCTTCGTGGCTTTGTATTTCGATGAAGAACCGTTCCGGCCCGAAGATCTTCACGTAACTTTCCGCCGCCACACGCGCCGCTTTTTCGTCGCCGCAGGCCATCGCCGCGGTCACTTCGCCTTTGATGCAGGCCGTCGTGCAGATCAATCCCTCATGAAGCTCGGCTAAGATTTCTTTGTCAATTCTTGGTCGGTAGTAGAACCCGTCGATAAATCCGGTGCTGGACAGCTTGAGCAGGTTTTGATAACCGGTGTTGTTCTCCGCCAGCAGGACCAAATGATAGGCGGCGTCGGAGATACTGGTCTTGGTTCTATCGAACCGGCTGCCGGGGGCGACGTAGGCCTCGATGCCGAGGATAGGTTTGATATCCGCGGCATGGGCCTTCGTATAGAATTCGACGGCCCCAAAAAGATTGCCGTGATCGGTCACCGCCACCGATTCCATATTGAGTTTCTTGCATCTGTCGAGGAGCTTGCCGAACGAGATCGCGCCGTCCAATAATGAATATTGGCTATGCAGATGAAGATGCGTAAATCCTTTTTTTGCCATAATTTAGGTTTTCCTTCCATGCTGATATTAACGCGTATATCATATCGCTTCCGGTCTCGGTTGTCAAAAGATTTGCCGGATGATAGAGAGTCTCAAGGGCGTCCGAAGGCGAATATTCTTGACTTAAAAGCGGAATTTATATATACTTATATATAGATAGCTGTATTCGGAGGTGTGGTGAAAACCTGTTTGAGCGGATCGGGCACGTTTTCCCCACCACAACAGCCGCATCCTATTATAACGTGATGGGGGATGCCGGCGAAGGATCGCCCCCGTGTTAACACAATGAAATAGAAAGGCGTATCCATTATTTGCGAGAGATGAACGATGAAAAGTAAAATGACAAAGAACGTGTTTAAAGCTCATACGATTCTGTTGTTCCTGATCGTCGTTGCGTTCGTGACGGTCATTCCAAATATGACGATGGCGAAATCGCTGTTTGTCATTGCTGACAAAGGGTCCTTATCCGACTCGACGCAACCGTTGCACATCTACGATATCGGTTCGGATGGCACGTTATCGTTGCAGGCTCAGCATGACATCCCTCACAGGGTGCTTGGCGCTGTGGGGATGGCGATCGATTCGGATAATGGTTACTTGTTTGTTACCTACCATGGTTCCGAAGAGATTTTGGTGCTGGATGCAAGCAGTATGACGAGCGTGGGGAAAGTCACTGTCTCGGGTGCCGAGAATTTGGCCGGCATCGTTTACGATCACGATAAGATGCGGGTGTACTGTGTCGATCGCGGCCAGGAACTGTTGTATGTTTATGAATGGGACCCGGTGACGGCAACGTTGACTGATGCATCGCATTCTCCCTTCATACTTTCGACCTCTTCAGCCTATGGAATTGCTTTGGACGAGCTTGACGATTTGCTTTACGTGGCGAACAATAACAAATACATCACGGTCTATGAGACGTCCAATTGGCAGCGCGTGGACCGGATTAAGTTAGATCGAGCCGCGATCAGCGTCGCCGTGGATACCCAGAGGGGATTGCTTTATACCGGTGCCGGATATGCCGGGGATAACACACTCGCCCAGTACAATCTTTCGACGGGTGTTATCGAAGAGGTTCAAGTGGAATCCGAGGCCGGCGTCATGGGGCTCAGTGTGAATTCGGAAACCGGTGTCGTCTATTTAAGCACCGGTTTGGACAACAAAGAGGGCGGCGATAATCTTCAGGCCTACGACACGCAGCTTAACCTGATCGACCTGATCCACCTCGATGGCGATCCGACGGCGGTCGTCGTTCCCCTCAAGGATATCAGTTTCAATCCGCTCGGTCTTCAAAAAACGATCGTCCGCGGGGCTTCTAACAGCGGTACCTCCGATGAGGCGCCGACCGTGGACGTCGGCGATGTCGTGACCTATGGTATTACCTTCAATAACTATACCGGCGATAAGGTCACCGATGTGATCGTCGTCGATACGCTCCCGAGCGAAGTGATTTTTATCTCGGCGGATGATGACGGCGTCAGCGGATCGTACGATGCCAAGACACATTCCTACACGTGGACGTATGCGTCCTGGCCGCCGGAAGTGTCCGCGACGCTGGAATTGACGGTGCAGGTTGATAAGGACGTCGAGACGGGGACGATTATCTCGAATACCGCCTCGATCGTAAGCGAACAGACGCCGTTGACGACAAAACGTCTTGACGTTGGCGTGGGACACAACCCGCTGAATCTGAGTAAGATCATCCAGGGCGGCGCCCAGGGACAGGTCACCTCGGTCAAGGCGGATAGTACGATCACCTATGTGATCGAGTTCGACAATTCCAACGACTTCGTTGTGAAAAACGTTGTCGTTCAGGATGTCCTGCCGAAGGAGGTGAGTTTCGTGTCGGCTCAGAGCGGGACCGTAGCGGGCAAATATGATCCGGAGACGCGCACGTGTACATGGACGCTGGCGTCTTTGAAGTCCGGACAGACCGTGCACCTGGAAGTGGAGGCCCAAGTCGATGCAGACCTTGCCAAGGGGAAGACCTTCACCAATACGGTGACCGTAGAGAGCGACGAAACGCCGTTAACGACGGCCTGGGCCGATGCGATCGTCAGCGATACGGCCTCCAGCGCCCCGGAATTGAAAGTCCTGCCCGAAGTCATCCGACGCGATGACCAAACGTATAATATCCAGGCCAGCATTATCTTCCAGGAGGGGGCGGGGATTGGAACGCAGCATATCGCCGATGTGCTCCCGACGCTTTATGTGGGCGATGGCGAGGGTGAGATTAAAGCGAATGAACTGCTGATTTTCGGTACGGACACCAAAGCGAAAGTCGTTGCCCTGTTCGATAAGAGCGAGCTGTTGGGTGCTGTGAAGGGATACGGCGTGGTCCCGTTAAAAATGGTCGGTATGCTCACGTCGGGCCGATCGTATTCCGCCGAGGGCGTGATCCGTATAACGAGATATTCCGGTGTTCAGTGACGAACCAGTCGGTTTGACTTTAGTCGTTAATTGATAGCAGATTCCGAAGTCGGTATGTATCGTCTTCGGAATCTGTTTTTTTATTCATGGATTTAAAATAATATTTGCGAAAACCGCCGGGGCGTGTTATAAGAATAAGTGCAAAATTTGAATTTGCCAGGGGAGCTTAGGGCGGATTTGACCATCCGGCCCGAAGCTGAGAGTTGACCCTACGAACCTGATCGGGGTAATGCCCGCGAAGGGAGGCTAAAATAAACAGATTTGAAGCACTCCGTTCGCTGGAGTGCTTTTTTTATTACTCGGAAGGAACATAAATACAGTGAAATCCGTGTTAATCAGTGTCTAAAAATACCGTGTAAATCCGTGTCCATGAAAGGGGTCCCAAAATGATCGAAATCGACATATCCAGAGCCATTCTCGAAGAGTATCAGCGAAAACTGCTGGATCACCTTGAAAATGACGTCGTCATCGTCGGCGCCGGCCCGGCGGGTTTAACGGCCGGGTATTACCTCTCCAAGGCCGGCCTCAAGACCGCGATCATCGAAAGAAAGCTCTCCACCGGCGGCGGCATCTGGGGCGGGGCGGCCGGCTACAATATCGTCGTCACACAGGACAGCGAGATTCCCGACGAGTTCGAGATGACCTCGAAGAAGCAAAAGGACCTGTACATCTACGATGCCGTCGAGTTCGCCACGGCCCTGGCTTTCAAGGCCAAAAAGGCGGGCACGGCTGTTTTCAACCTTATGGAGGTTGAGGACATTATCCTGAAAACCGACCGGATCGAAGGCGTCGTGGTCAACAGCACGGCTATCGCCATGGGCGGCCTGCACGTGGACCCGTTCTGCATCGCCTCGAAAGTCGTCCTGGACACGACGGGCCATCCGTCCGAAGTCGTGGGTATGTTGACCAGGCGGAAACCCGATCTGTTGCCGAAGGGCATTCAGGAGAGTTTCATGGACGTCAATGCCGGCGAAGCGGGCGTCGTAAACAACGCCGGCGAAATCTTCCCCGGTCTCTACGTCGCGGGTATGTCCGTTTGCGCCGTGTACAATTTACCGCGAATGGGCCCTATTTTCGGCGGCATGCTCAAGTCCGGCAAAAAAGTCGCCGAGATGATCGTCAAAAAACGAAAGTCATTCAGGAAGTAAATTAAGTTCATTCTTGCATAATGTATGCCTGAACGTCGCTTTCTCTCGGCCATTTCAGTTCGACGTGCTGCGCTCGCAAAGCGGCGCGGAGCTTCTCCGGCGGCACGTCCGGCAGCTCGACGGAAAGCTCCGCGGCCAGAGCCGCCGCCGTGCCCGCGGCCTGACCCAACTGCATCATCGTCCGGGACAGACGGCAACTCGAAGCCGCGATCGAACTGAAACCGGCTCCTCGACAGGCGATAAGCACATTCGCCATCCCCTTCGGCACCAGACAACGATAAGGAATACCGTATGGCTCGGTTAGTTCCCGACTGCCCCCACCGGTTCCGTGACGATCCAGGGCATGGTCCGCAATCGCGATAATATCGGGATGATTCTGGCCCGACAGACCCGCACGAAGATCGTGTTCGGTCAGAACGTACCGACCGACCACACGCGTGGTCTCGCGAATGCCAAGTGCGAGGGCGATCCATGAAATTCGATAGCGCTGGAATTCGGGCCAACGAGTTTGCACATGATGCCAGAAGGCATAAACGCGCCGGCGACATTCCTCGGCGGCATTTTCATATCCCCGCCGAACGAATTCTTCGCCCGTCATCGTCGGTAGCATGTTGCAGTTATAATCCCCGTTCGGATACTTCACGGCGCTCATCGCGGGAAACTTCCCCCACCAACATTCAGCGGGAACACCGTCGGGGAGGTCCTCAATCCCGGCCTCGGTTACTGGGGAAATCCGGTAAATCAGTGTCACGCCGTTGATCTTCCGGTTTGCCTTGAGCGGCGCCTCCGGCTCCCCGAATCGATCCCGGCTTTCCTGCCCGTACATCATCTCGCACCCGCACGCCTTGCACAAAACGCCATCGCCCGTGCCGTCAATATAGAAACGGGCCGTCACACGCTCTCCGGTGATAAGATTCAGGGCTACGATCCGTCCGTTACGGTATTCGACGTCCTTGAAGGTCGATCCCGTTCGGAGGGTAACACGTCCCGTCTCACGAAGCATGTCGCGAAGCACTTGCTCATAACGGTCCGGCTCGAAGATCACGCCATGACATCGGGCTTTACGAAAAGCCTCATCTACCGGCTGACCGGGCGCTTGATGCCGCCTAAGCGTATCGACGTATCGCCGTTGAGGATCGATAACGTGCTCCCCGCCGGGGAAGGCGTCCCATCCATCCCATGAGATATGCCGGCCGTAAGAATAAATCCCCACCGCGTTGGGTATGACTTTTAATCGCAGATAAATTTCAAACGGAAAACCGATGCCTCCCACTCCCGGCTCCCACATGGACACGCCGGACCGAACCGCATTGCCGCCAATCCGATCCGTCTTCTCCAAACAGAGCACGTCAAGCCCCTGACGCGCCCCCGCCAACGCCGCCCCGAATCCGCCACTCCCTATCCCAACAACGATCAGATCGTAGCGATTCTCCAACGATCCATGATGAGTGGCGCTTGAAGCATATACATCCTGAACATGACTAAAAGCACACGAAATAACGACTATGATGTAGATCGTGTATGCTTTTGATGAAATCTCATTCATCATCGATCAAAAAAGGCTCCTGACCCCTTTTTCGTTTTTATTGTTTTCGCAACAGTGCCGGCTTCATCGTCCAGCTTTGCAGCTTGGCGACCTCCATCATACGAGGCGCGTTGAATCCTTTCGGAAAGATAACCCATCCCCACAGGCGCGGCGAATCGTCAGCCACATATTTTTTCGCCTCCAATTCTCCCTTTCGTAATGGAATATCTCCCGAATAGCGTTCTTCTGTAATCAGGGACGCCAACGTGACGGCAAAATCCTCCAGGCGCATCGGTTCACCCGCTACCCATATCAGGGACGGCAATTGTTTTGTAGCGTGAACTATATCAAGCGTTTCTCGGGCGGCTTGCTGGATTGCCTCCCAGCGGAATGTGCCATCGGTCACGAACCGCTGCGGCGCCGAAGCCGGACCATAGGCGAATTCCAGCTTGATTTCTTTCGGTTTGGGATTCGTGTCGATCCCGGCGACGAACGTTGACAAGGCCAGCAAACCTTCCGCCGCTGAAACGATCTTTCCGTCCAGAACAACGTAGGAAAGTCGCTTTTGAAAAGCCTTGGCAATCGTCCTGACATCGCTTTGCGTCAAGGGCCGGGAATAGACGCGGTCCGGATATAAGGAAGGGATTTCTCTTGCCGTCACCAGCCGGACATCGGGATGGTTCACAATATGATCGAGATAGGTCTCGAAGGCGTGGAAAGCCTGTTCCTGTTGCTCCTTTGGTTTCATGGGAGTCATCTTCCATTCCGATCGCGGCGGATTGGCGCCATGGGAGAAATTGACGCCGTCCCAGAACTGACGGTGCACAAACTCACAAGGATGATAATAGATGCTGATGATTCCCCCGCCTTCTCCAATGAGCTTCTCATGAACGCGGTCGAATTTGGCACAGGCTTGTTTCACCTCTTCGTCCGTCCATCGCGTCCTCATAACACCGTCCCCGAGTTCCAGAATCGTCAATATCCCGCAATACCAAAACGGGCGATCATTCACATTGACGTGCGACGTATCGTCCAGATAGAGAGGGATATCAAATGCATGCAGAGCGGCGTAACTCTGCGGGGTCCAGGACCCGCCCGGCTGGCCGTAACACGAGGCGTTGACGCCGAATACGGCTCGCAATATCTCAAGCCCGACTCCTTCCCGGCGTATGAATTCCGACACGCCCTCATGCCAGCTCAAATCTCTCGAGTATTCCGACGGTGTGGGATGAACGCTGTGGAACGTGGAGTGATAAGCGACGTCGTTATTCGCCAGCGCCATAATCACGTCGTCTCGTCCGCGTTCTTCCAGCACCTTGGCCTTTTCGCCCACGATTTTGAAGGTGGCTTTGACGTTCCGTTTGATGAACATCTCGGCCAACCGTTTGGCCGCGTCATCGGCTTGAGGCAGGATGAAATCTTCCGTGTCGAACCAGAACGTGACGTACACCGTGGGCCGCTCGTTCGCCGCCAAGAGGCACGTAGTGAAACACAAACACGCAATAATGGCAAGTAAGTACGACATTTTCATAGTAAATCTCCTTATTTCAGGTATTAAAATGTTTCAGATATCAGTGAGCAAGCTTATAACCGCATTACGCATCAGCCCGAATTGAAAAGGCTCCTGACCCCTTTTTTACTTTTTTAGCGCGGGCCATAGTGGGGCGGTTCTTGCCCGAGTTCATAGCAACCAAGATCCGGGGTTGTTCCTGTGAAGCCATCGGTAATCTGAGCCAGATCGACGCCCGCGTCAACGACTTTGGCTCCTTTCTGCAAACGCAAGTCATAGTCAGTCGGTTCGCAGGTTTTGCCTTGCTCCGGCGGTCCGGCATTCACGAATACGTCGTAATTCGCTAACATGCCGTGTTCTTCGAGGCCCGTAGCTTTAAAGAATGCATCGAGAGTCCGATACTGACTCCTCTTTTCTCGATGATCCGTCCATTGGATCAGCCGGTCGGGTTCATTCCTGCGATAGGCGTTGTAATCCATCGTGCTGTAGGACGTGGGCGAGCCGGAGATCAAGGCATGTCCCGAGCCACCCATGATCAGGTTGTTGCGGAAATGTCCGTTCTGCCAGATGGGCGGTGGACGGAAGCCCGAGCCGGCGCAGCATGTGGTGTTGTTATAAGCCAGGATGCCGGCGGGATAGTTATTCAGTTTGTAGCTGAGACTGGTGATCCCATAAACCTCGTTGCGGATCAGATAGACCGGTCCGCCGTAGAACGGCTGCGTGGACATCCCCGTGTGGGCGTTGTAGCAGCGATTGCGGTAGAACCGCACGTTGTGGCAGCCGTAGTCGGCCTCGAACGTGTCGTCCTGCGCCCAGGATAGATCGTTGTTATAGAAGTCGATATTGACACAGTGCTTGAGCACGTCGTCCACCGGCGGGCCGAAGTTATAAATCGCCGCCGAATCGCTGAATCGAGTGATTCGATTGTAGCAGATCACGTGACCCTGGCCATACACGTTGACGCCGGTATGGCCGGGGCTCATGTACGTCTCCCGTGGGCGCGGATACCACGTCGGATTGATCCCGACGATATCGTTGTCGGTGATGATCCAGTTCCTGGAATTCTCGCAGCCGGTATTGATGCCATAGACCACGTCGTGAATCTTACATAGACGGATAACCAACCCGTCCGAACCGCCGGGCTTCGCGGCATAGACCGCGGTATGGGCATGGCGAAATGTCAGATTCTCGAAGTAAAGATGGTGCGTGCCGTTGAGCGTGACGATTCGTGATCGGCCGCCGACGCCGTCGGCTTCGAGAATCGCTTCGCCGTCGGCGGGACCGCGAAAGACAATGGGTTTTTCGGCGGTGCCCGATTTATTAAACTCGAACGGTCCCTTGTAGATGCCAGGGTGAAGTTGAATGATGTCTCCGGGTTGGGCCAACTCGAAGGCGGCCAAAAGTCCCTTTTCGGCCGTAGCTACAATAGTTCGCCCACTGTCGTACGCCTTGGGTATGGCTCGCGTTGTCGCCTCGACGATCTTCGGCTCGGCCGGAGCGCCGCCGTCCGGATCGTGCATGGTGAATCGAACCTCATAAGCCGTCGCCGGCTCCAGAAACAGCACGCTACCCGCAAACAGATTGCCCGTTCGATAAGGCCCGTATGCCTGGTTCGAGATCTCATGATGGACGCGCAGCATCGGCAACGCATTTTTCCATTGCGTTTGCCCCTTCTTGCGAAACGCAACATCGACAGAGGCATTACGATTACTATCGCCCTCGATATACCACCGAAAGCCCAGATTCTCGATCGTCGGAGGATCGACGATAAACCGCTTCGACACAATCTCATCCATCTGAGACTCGACCTCAAATCCCACCAGCGGCGGCACCTTCCGCCGCTCCCGAGCGAACGTGGCCGTCACCGACAACGCCGAAATTATCGATATCAAAACGATTTTTAAATTCACGGATGTTTCCTTCAGAGTTCTCATCGTATTTTGTCCTTAAGCACCATCAGGCAATATGGCTCAGTAACCAAAGGCTTATGATCCTTTTTCTTTTTTCTTTATTTCATCGACAATTTGCTTGCCGATTCTTTCGGCCTCCGCGGCGCCTCCGGTAATGGCAAACAGGTACCCATTATAGGGTTGTTTTGGCTTGCGCCAGTATGGAAATAATTCAAATCCTCGATTAAAGAGCAGCTTAATAATAGACGTGGCGTGAACGGGGGATACGCGCCCATATCCCACGCCTGTTTTTTCATTAAAAACCGCCATGATAAAATGACCTTTATAACTCAGCGATCCCGGCGTTTCATCGCCGGGCATTCCGGTTTGCTCGACCACATACGTATCATCGGGAGGATAGAAATATCCCTTTGGATAGAGGACGTAATCGCGTTTCCATTGATCTCCGCCATAAAACCAATAGTTGGCGTTTTCATCACCTCCCTGGCGGGCGATATCCACGATATTAACGCCGTACGTCGTATAATCGATTCGAAGGTAGGGCTTATCGGGAAAGATGGTGACGTCCTGGACCGGTGTGAATCCTTTTTGCTTGTGATGCCATTTCAAGCGGACGGTTTTGTATTCCTGAGAGTCACGAACCACCCGGGCGTCGATGAGTTGATAGCGGGCCGCACACGCATCGATCCGGCCCGTGTCATTTCGCGGACCGACCTGGTTTTGTTGAATTTTTTTAATGGTAAAGTCCGTGATAAAGGATTCGCCGCCTTGATCTTCATTGATAGGCTTCCAACCGTAACGACAATAAATCACGCTGTTTTCCAGTTCGGCCCACCAATGCCCCTGTTCGTCTTTCCCGACCTTGACCGCCAACTCGGACGTCGATGATTTTAATGCTTTCGGGGCATCTTTCGCGATTCCCGCAAAAACGACTGCGTTGATCAGCAATAGCATCACGAGGCCCGTCGTGAGCCAATACCGAATGGGATATAACGTTTGATAATGCATATCTTATTTCCTTCCAATACACATTAACCGCATTGGCAAACAAGAACGAAAAAGGCTCCT
>JAFGTG010000427.1 GCA_016934255.1 Sedimentisphaerales bacterium | reverse complement strand
TCGATGTAGATCATCTGGACCTTGCCCTTGAGGCCCTCTTTTTCGGCCAGGCTGGTCATGACCAGGAGGGAATCGCCGAGGATCATGCGGTTGGACCAGTTGGCCTCGTGCCGGTAGAACTCGATCAGCTCTTCGAATTCGATGCCGTTGAAGTCGGCGAAGAAATCCAGTTGCTCGCCTTTGCCCTTTTTGGCCTGGGCACGGACGTCTTCGATAATGGCGTGCGGGTGGATTTTCTCCTGGATATAGATCGGCACGGCCGGGACGGTCAGTTCCTCCCGGTCCTGCTCGTCCTTGCCTTTCCAGACGAGTTGCGGGTCCAGGGAGGGATCGCGGGCGTAGAGCAGGCCGGGGTAGTTCACCTGCTGGGGCTTGGCTTCATCTTCTTTGACGAAGCCGCGCAGCTCCTCGGTGGGGATGTTGGTGCGTTTGTCCTTATGCTTGACCGATTCGACGGCAATGCGTTTTTGCTTCTTTGCAGCCATTTTAGTCCTTCGGAATTTGAGATCAGAGATTTTCCTTAATCGTGTTCATGGCGTCCCAGGGATCGGTGATTTCAATGAACGCCCAGCGACCGAACGCGCCGTGGTTGTTCATCGCGGGAACCCATAAGTTGCGGGCCGTTGATGTCTTTGCGGCTTTGTCCTTGCCCTTTTGGCCCGTGACCTCGACGATCAGATTGAGCGGGTCGTCCCGGCCGCGCCCGTCGTCGAGGCGGACGATGAAATCGGGCATATAATTGTGATACCGACCGGCGACGGTATAGGGGATCAGGAAACCGAGTCCCTGGTTTTTGACGTAAGAAAACACTATGCCTTCTTCGCCTAATTCCTCAAGGGCCTGGGCCATCTTTTGCTCCCAGGATTGCGTGTCGGCGACAACGTGGGAGATATGACAGTATTTTTCATTTGTGGGATAGACCTCGCGCGTGGTGTCGAAATCGACGTACTTTGTCGAGCCGACGGTGTTGTAGGGCTGGAGGATCGGCTTGAGGGCCTTTTCACCTTCTTCGGATGCGACGATGGCGTTGTAGATTTTGTCGGCCGCGTCGTGGGCGTATGCTCTGATGAGCAATAACTGAATGAAGGTGTTGTCTTTGAGCATGACACATTCGGTGAGCCAGCGCCGTGTGATAGGTAATAATTGCGGGAACAGCCAGGGCTTAACATTGCCGTCATCGTCCTTGAAATATTTTTCGAGAATGAGTTTCGATAAGAGGAACACGACTTCCTGTTCGCGGCGTGCCTTTAGATCGTCGAGTGTGTGGATGCTGATTTCGCCGATGATCGGTGCGTTCTCGGTTTTGGAGGGCAGGTCGGCTGTGGAAAGAGATAATTTCGACTCCTCGGAAAATTGTGCTGTCAATGTCTCGTTCGGCAGGTCGTAGCGGTAGCCCTGGATGCGGGGAAAGGTAATTTCGCAAACGATGCGCTCTTCCAATGCGCGGACGCGCGTGGCGACGGGGCCGGGGCCGGGGCTTGTCCCTGAACCGGAGCATGGAATGAATGAGAATGGGACGCCATAGACCTCGGCGTATTGTGGATCGAACTTGCCCTCTGCGTTGGGTGTGTAGCTTCTTCGACGCAAGCCTCGACCGACGACCTGCTCGCAGAGCAATTGTGTGCTGAAAGCCCGAACGCCCAGGATGTGGGTGACGGTGTTGGCATCCCAACCTTCGGTCAGCATCGAGACGGAGACGACGCACTTGACGTTCTCGCCGAGCTTGCCGGGTTTGCCGACGGTGTTCATAACTTCGCGGAGCAGGTCTTCGTCGGTGAGCTTTTCCGGATCCCGGCCCGGGAACCTTGTTCTGTATTCGCTCTTAAATTCTTCGATCTCGGTATGCGCGATTTTCTTGAACTCGGCGCTCATGGCTTCGCCCGATTCCAACTGCCGGCTGTCGATCAAGATGGTATTCGGCCGGGACGTCCAGCCTCCGTTCTCCTCGTTACTGAATACTGATAGCTGGCCCGGCACGATGACCGTAGAATCATCGGTAAGTGTCTTTTCCCAACCGGCAATCCAATCGAATACGAGTTTGGAGACGCTTGTATTGTTGCAAACCACGATGAAGACAGGCGGCGTTGCTCCGCGCGCCCGGGCGTCGGCATCGTTTTCCCAGTCGCGGTAATACTTTTCGTAATTACCGTATAAGCTTCGTAGTGCTCCTTCGAGTTCGACGGGTAGTTTCAGCTCGCCGGTGAGTGTTTCTCTTTTGCTTCGTTTTTTGGGCAACTCGTCGCGAATGCGAATCCACAGGTCGCGGTAGGTCGGCTGCTCGCCCGTCATGGAATCGTCTGCGACGGGCACGCGGGGCACTTTGACGATCCCGCATTCAATCGCATCGACGAGCGAGAAATCCGAGACGACCCAGGGGAACAGGGTGCCTTCGCCATAGCCGGAACCGCGCAGGAAGAACGGCGTGGCCGACAGGTCGTAAATAGCCTTGACGCCGATCTTAGCTTTGACAGCTTCGAGGCCGGACAGCCAGACGCGGGCGTTTTCTTCTCTCATCTTGGCTTCCGTACGGTCGTCACCTTTGAGCTTAACTTCTTCACCGTCGGGCTTGTGGCGATAGCAATGGTGGGCCTCGTCGTTAATGACGATGATGTTCTTTTTATTGCCGAGTTCCCGACAGACGCGGCGGACCATTTGGTCGGGTGTTTCCTGGAAGGCGCCTTTATTGTCTTTGTCCAGGAGGCTCTTGGTTAACTTCCCGGCGGCGATTGTTTCGCGGAGCAGGAAGGCGTGAAAATTCGTGATCAGGATTTTAGCTCGACCGAGCTGGTCCATCATATCGGGCGGGAGCAAATCCCGCTGGCGATAGTAATTGTTGGGATCGTTCGGCAGGAGGACGCGGAGCCGGTCGCGGATGGTGATGCCGGGCGTGACAATCAGGAAGGTATCGGAGAATCGTCCGTCCTGCGTGTTGGCCAGTTTGTTGAGGGCCTGCCAGGCAATGAGCATTCCCATGACGACCGTTTTACCGCTGCCGGTCGCCATTTTGAAGGCGATGCGATAGAGGGACGGATTGGCGCTGTCGTTGGCCTGGCGGATGTCGTTTTCGATCCAAGTGTCACCGCAGTTGCGTGCGGCTTCGGTAATATAAATGGCCGTTTCCAGGGCTTCGATCTGACAGAAGAAGAGCTTGTTTTCGCGTTCGGGATTTGTCCAGTAGTCCAGTAGCCGGCGCGTTGTTTTTGTGATACTGACGTAGCCGCCCTCGCGCCACGCGCGGATACGGGAACGAACTTTATTGATGAAGGCGTTCTCTTTGATGCGGTCTTTGGTCCATTCGGTCTCGAAGACGAGTTGTTTGTCTTTACTGGTCTTTCTCGGTTTGGCGATGGGGACGAAATAGGAACTGATTCTCCGTTTTTCTTCAATCTCATCGGTAATCCCCTCGTCGGTGAACCTCCAATGCCGCGTCGGCTCCTCGAACGGCGAATTCAACACCGGATTTTCAATCACAACTTGTTTTGAATGTTTCTCCGCCATATCACCACTTTCAAAATGTCACTTTACAGGCCGCGCCTACCGCAAAATTTTACTTTATCACCCGAGCGAACGAAAATCAACCGGATTCCTTTGCATTTGCGATTGACGATTGTCCCTGCTTAAGCATCGAGCAATAAGTAACGAGCATCCAGCATCTCCTATTGACCAACAACTAACAACCATCGACGATAAACTAACGACCAACAACCAAGGACTATTCACTACTTCAGTTAACGTCCAATCCGGCGGGTCTGATAAGTCAATTTTCAGGAATTTTGTCAGAGCTTCTATTATTAACTATTGACATCTCGTCTGTAGTCTGAAGTCTGTCGTCTGGCATCTCGTCCGTCGTCTGTCCTCCGAGGCCGGAAGTAGGATTCCACAGCTAATATCCCGATTACATAAGTAGGTTATTGAGAGCTATATTTCCGACTTCACGAGTAGGGATTTGTAAGTCGGTGGGCTATTGACTTCTTCTCGGTGTCCTCCGTGTGCTCCTTCGACAGGCTCAGGACGGCGTCTGTGGCAATGATTCGTCGTTGCTCGTTCGTATTTAGTATCGAGCCGTCAAATCTTAGTGGCTCAGTGTCTTCGTGGCTAAAAACCTCACAAAAGTTTACATTTTTTCACAAAAATTCACAAAAACGGCTCAAAAGCTTTCGAAAAATTCACAAAAATTCGCAAAAAATTTACGTAAAAACCTCGTCCACAAAGCCTTCGTCTTATCATTTTACCGGTTCTCAAAACAAAAATCTATTGGGGCAACTACGTATTTTCATTGACCCTGCATTCCACCTCTAAATATATTTGTCGTGTTGCGGTTTTTCTCTTATTCTTATGGCATGGAATGCTATTTTGTGGATCGTGTACAAGCTGGAAGGTGACAAGTATGCAAATGTTGGAAAGCCCGCCCGGACCAAGAGTTATCATCAACAATAAGGAAATGGATTACTTTTGTGGGTGCGGCTACTTCGGTCTGCAGGGACATCCCGAACTCCTCGAAGCGGCCTGTCAAGCTATCCGGGACTACGGGCTGGGTAGCGCCACGTCGCGCCTGGGATATGGTAATAATCCGGCCCTTCTTGCGGTGGAAAGCAATGCGGCGGAATTCTTCGAAACCGAGAGCGCTTTGTACTACAGTTCCGGGTATATGGGAAATTCCATCCTCCTCCAGGGCCTTTCGGATGACTACGATGTGATCTTCATGGACAAGGATTCCCACTACTCCGTTCGTGACGGTGTCTCGATTGCCCGTAAGCCGGTCGTATGTTTTGCTCACCGAGACGCCGACGATCTTAAAGTGCAACTACGCAGGCATCTTGGTCCGACCCAGCGACCGTTAGTGATCAGCGACGGAGTATTCCCGGTTTCCGGGCAGATCGCGCCTATTCCGGACTACCTCGAAGCCCTTCAGTCGTATGATCCGTTCATCATTTGCGTCGATGACGCACACGCTACGGGAGTCATTGGAAAGAAAGGACACGGCACTTTCGAGCATTATGGTATTTCGGATGCCAGGCTGTTTTCTTGCGGCACATTAAGCAAGGCACTGGGAGGATATGGAGGGATGATCGCCGGAGATAACGCACTGAGAGGTAAGCTCATTACAAAATCACACATGATTTTTTCTTCCAGTCCCCCACCGCCCCCCATTGCCGCGGCTTCGGCCAAGGCGCTGGAGATTCTCATCCATCATCCGGAATTGAGACATACGCTCTGGGACAACGTCGCTTATGCCAAAAAGGGCCTGCGAACGCTCGGCTTCCAGATCGACGAGACGCCGGTGCCGATCATTTGCCTTTCCTCCGAAACAACCTCTCTGGAAAGGCTCCCTCAAGAATTGCTTTCCAAAGGTATCGCCATATCCAGATGGTATGCGAATAGTCAGGCCTATTCCAGCGTACCCGCAAACGGAGCGATCCGAATCGCCATTTTTGCCACCCATTCCAGGGAGCAAATCGATCGATTAGTTGATGCGATTAGAGCCCTTGTATAACCGATCAATAGGAGGTGTTTTTATGCCAAAATCAATTCGATGCTTAATCCTTGTTTTCGTCCTCCAGATTGTCACGAGCGCAATCGGCGATCCGGAAGAGAAACAGTTCACTACCTGGAACTCGGTTCAACGAACGATCAAGTATGAATACCGTGTCATGAATCCAACCACGAAAACCACAGGTAAAATCGACGTTTATCTGCCTCTTCCCCTTGAAACCCCCCGCCAGGAAATTCACTACCTCCACCTGTCGGAGAATGGTAAAAAACGCATTTTCACCGACGTGCACGGCCAGAAGCTGGTCCACTATTGCTTCGACCGTCTCGAAGCCGGTCAGTGGATTGATATTAGTTTTATCGTCGGTCTGACGTTGAGAAACATGCGATGGAATGATCCGGGCCAAACGACAACTCCGAATGCCCCCGTTCTTACCGCCGAGCAAAAGGAACGATATTTAACCTCCGAAACGAACTACTCGATGGAAACCGACTTGATGCGCCAAACCGCCGCGGATCTAACACGGGATGCAAACAGCGATTTCGACAAGCTGGTCAGAATACACGATCATATCATCAGCAAAATCCGATACGTCCGAGACAACACGTGGGATCCAGCCGCCGTGGTTCTCGAACGAGGAACCGGCTCATGTAGCGAATATAACTATGTGCTGTCGGGATTATGCCGCCTTGCGGGATTGCCGACGCGGTGTGTGGGCGGAACGAGCAACGGATTTCGCCCTTTGCCCACGACGGATACAGTTTATCATCGATGGACCGAGGTCTTTCTCAACGGGTACGGCTGGTTTCCCGCAGACTGCTCGCGAGACGCCAATCCGATCCGTGGAAAGAGGAGCCATTTCGGACGCGTGTACGTCGATGCCCTGGCCTGGTGCCGCCAGGCGGGAGGCGAAGAGGATTCTCTCGGGTGGGATTACCGGGCCCACATCCGCGTCGATGGGGATAATCCGGACGTTCGGACAGATCACCGCACTCGCTGGTTTGAGTATTATCCGGAAGCGCAGATCAAAACAGCATTCGACTGGTTCCTGAACGGTGCGGGAAGTCTGCCGGAAGCGGATCTTTTAGAATGCGCACTCCTTCATTGGGATAAAGCCAGCCTCGAAAATCGATTGAAGATGATCCGGGTACTCGCTTCAGCAGGCCGCAACGAATGTCTACGAAGAACCTCAGGATTACCAGAAACTGACCGACTTCGGGAAATGTGTGCGCGAGAGCTTTGCGATTCCCCGAAATTGGCTGAGACGGTTCTTAAAAAAAGTCGCGATCTTTATCAGTTCCGTTCGTGGTTCAGAGACAATGAATCCCTCTTGATTCCAATGCCGGACGATCGATTCAAACTGGCTCAAAAAGTCGGAAAAAAAGAAGTGCCCTTCACGACAAACCCACCCTCAAAGATATGGGAAGACCTCGCGGCAGAGTTGGTAAGTCAGTTCGACGAATCGGTGGACATTCCCAAAGGCTCAAAGGTTGTCATAATGCCTGTTGAGGATCAGACGTTAGCCGGTTTGAGTGACATGAGCACGTCCATCCATTCGACGTTAAAGGAGCTCATCACCGGCCGGATGGATGTCAGGCTCATCGATGAAATTCGCTTCAATCGTCTCATGGAAGAACAAGGCCCGGGGCAAAAGGAGTACTGGCTCCTGGCGAACGAAATCGGCACAGGCATGCCCTTAACCATGACGCCAGATGTTATCCTCGTTCCCCTATGTATCACAGAACAGTCGAATAAGGAAAAAGGTGCGGTTCTTTACCATCTCGAATTCAAAGCTCTCGAACTATCCAGTCGCAAATACACGACGATTGTTGCCCGTCAATACCACCGATCAGAGGTCGGTGGATAAGCGGCTAACCGAGGATCGTGTAACCAGTCACCGACCGAGGATCATACGATTGGAAGCACCGGGCGTCGGGGTAAGATGATAATCCCATGAGCCATCTCCATCCGGGAATCGGCCATAAGAGATATCCTCGATCTGATTATCGAACGTGACCGAGTCGATGATGGTTTTCCCGTCACTATCGACAAGAACGATGCTCTCGCCACTGCTGCCCAGTTGGAAATTCGTATGGTAAACGCCTTGCGTACCATCGTCATCGGCATAGAAGATAAGGTATTGGCCGGGTTCGATACGGACGCCCTCGCCAATCTGCCATTTCGTCAGGTCATAGACGGTGTCGGTTAAATACATGCCTCTGAGATCGATCGTGTCGGGCGCGCCGTTGTATATTTCGATCCAATCGGGAAATTCGCCGGGTTCGTCGGGATCTTCGAGCGTCGTTTGATTGGAGGCCATCAATTCATTGATCACCAATCCCTCCAATCCAACCATAAACCGGGCTTCCGTCAGGGCGCCCCACTGGCCGGCATTGTAAGTACGGGCTTTGACGATCGTCGTATCGTCCAGAATGATCGGCGATGAGGTCGAACCGGCGATGAGCCCGACCAGTTCCAGATCGAAGCTAATGTCCGTACTGGTCGCACTGGCCTGATGAATTTCAACGGCGATGACGTTGGAACCATCGACCAACAGGTCCGGATTGATCTCGTACATATTGAAGGTGGACTCATCGGTCCCGCCTACCGGGACGTCTGACCCCGAAGCCCAGGTCCGATAGGTTATATCGCCGCCGGGCATATTGTTGCGTAAGGCTTCCACACCGTTGATGTACACGACCGCACCGTCGTCCCGCACGATTCCGAGTGACAGTTCGGTAAAGTTCGAGGCCTCTTCCAAGTAAAAAACGTGCCGGAAATACGTTGTGGGATATTTGTTACTGGAACTGCTTCCATATCGAACGACGGTCGCCTCGTCGCCATCTCCATACCCCAGTTGAGCCGCTCCCTCTCTCCAACTTCTGTCGTTGAAGTTCAAGTAGCGCCATGCCGTCCCCTGATTCGAGCCGTCGTCTTTATACCGCCAGATCGACCCTTGACTGACGAGGGTTACGTTGGTCGTAGCATCCTCGAAGATCGAGGCATCCGGATTGATCTCGCCGCCCCACTGTCGCGGATCTGTTCCGTCTAATGTGAAATAGATTGTCCCCGGTGTGCCATTGCTCTGGGACATCAGCAATTGGAATCCCGGTTCGACATCTCCGCCGTGCTGGTTGAACGAGACCAGCGCCAGTTCCGGAAACATATTTACCGAGCGCATCTGATTGAGGACGATCTGGGTACGGCCGGGAAAATATGTGTTGACCATGTAATTGTTCTGATCTTCCCAATCGTCCTTCGTGCGCGGCGGATTTCTTTTCGCATCACCCCATCGAGCGGATTCGGCAATGATCGCCAGATCGATTTCGTCAGCACGGCTCATCCACCGCTCGATATTCGGTCCGGCTGTGAGTATGCCTCCGTTCCAGAAATACCTATTCACCCGGTCCGCGAACTGCATGAGATACTCCGGATGGGCGGTCAGACGCAGATGGAGCCAGGCCGGATTGAAATGGCTCCATTGCCGACCGATTGTCCGATCCGTCGGATCGGTCAAAAGTCGCCCTTCGCTGATCCCGCCGTTGGCGCCCAGGGAGTGCTCGGCATCGTGCCGGTACCATGTAAAACCCTGGGGCTGGACGCGATTGTAAATGGCAAATACGTTGTTTGAGAAATGCCCCCAACAACTCACCGGCGCATCGGGATCGCCCGTGTAGTACGTGCAAATCATATAGTCCATCAGGTTTTCGGGATCGAGCAGCCTCTCACCGGTCGGGTCCGGCGTCCCCTCGCGACGATAGCCCTGGACGGCAAAGTAGGCCCCGTCGAAGGCAAAGCCGGCGACCGCCACATTGTAGAGCCGGCGATAGGCATCCATCGTGCCGTCTGTCGCATGCAAGGCGCGTGAGCCGGACGAATCATTTTTAATTACATCGTATTCTTCCTTATCCCCGCCCAGGTAGGACTCGGCGAAATCGGCATCGGCCCGTTCCTGCGTCTGGTAGAGGCCCCAGTACTGCCCGTTCAGGTAGAGATGGTAATATCGGCTGCGGGTGTACGGCTGGCCCATGTCACGCTGAACGTCGCGGGAGAACACGTCCCGAATGAGCGTGTTTTGAGAACCGCCCTCGTACGCCCAGGAATAGTTCTGGCTGGTGCGCAGGTCGATCTTGTCGAACTCGTCCACTCCCTCGTCACCGAACAACGGGTATCGAAGCTTCCCGGCCCCGTATTCACTGCGAAAAAATAAGCGGAAGGAATGCTTGGGATT
>JAFGTG010000426.1 GCA_016934255.1 Sedimentisphaerales bacterium | reverse complement strand
CAAAGGCTTGCCGCATCGAACAAGCCGCGGCACAATTGACACACACCTTTCTTCTGTTAGCTACCCACAAATTCTGTGGAAGAACCGTTTGTTTCTGTATTTTGCTTGAGCCTGATTCTGACATGCACAACAACAGCAGGCCTCATCGGTTGGTGGCGGTTCGACGAGGGGGCTGGAAGCATGGCCTCCGATGCAAGCGGCAACAGTCACGATGGCACTCTCCTGGGCGATCCGCAATGGGTTGTCGGGAGAATCGGCGGGGCTTTGGATTTTAACGGCACGGATTCGATGATCGATATCCCCTATTCGTCGGAGATGACGCCGACACAGGGGACGACGATGGCGGCCTGGGTCTTCCCGACCGACACGAGCCGATCCTGTATCGTCGGCCAATATGAAGGATACGGCATGGCGCTCATGACCGGTCTCCAACTGAAATCCGTTGTTTGGGGGGCTGACTGGGTCTTGAGTGACGTAACGATACCCGAGCAGGAATGGTCACACGTGGCGATGACATGGGACGTTGCAGGCTCCGAACGAATGATCTTTTTAAACGGCGAAACCGTTGGCCAGAGAGGCGATGCGGCCGTACCCAACGTGCAAAACAACATGGGCATCGGCCTCTGGGTCGGATGGCCTGCTTCCTGGGGGGATGACTCGTTCATGGGAATCCTCGACGACGTGCAGATCCACGACCTTGTGTTAACGGAAGACGAGATCAAGGTCATCATCAAAGGCCAGGGCTATCCCTATGCCCTCGGCCCCGATCCCAAAGACGGCGCCCTTCACGAAGCCACGTGGGTCACTCTGGGTTGGTCGGCGGGTGATTACGCCGTCTCGCACGATGTCTATTTAGGTGACAACTTTGATGAGGTGAGCACCGCTACCCCGGATTCCGATGTATTTCGAGGCAACCAGGCCGCCACATTTTACGTGGCCGGCTTTCCTGGATTTGCTTATCCGGATGGACTCGTGCCGGGTACGACATACTATTGGCGAATTGATGAAGTCAATGACACCGATCCCAACAGCCCCTGGAAGGGTCCCGTCTGGAGTTTCTCGATTCCGCCCAAAACAGCTTATTATCCCGACCCGGCGGACGGCGCCGAATTCGTTGGCCCGGACGATGTGACGTTAAGCTGGACGGCGGGTTTTGGTTCCAAGCTCCACACCGTGTATTTTGGCGATAACTTCGACGATGTGAATGATGCCGCCGGAGGCGCTCCAATGGGCTTGACGATTTATCATCCTGGACCTCTCGAACGAGAAAAAGCCTATTACTGGCGCGTCGATGAATTTGACGCCGTCGCGACCTACAAAGGCAACGTCTGGAGCTTCACGACGCCCGGGTCGGTGGGTCATCCCCAGCCTGCATACGGAACAACGGATGTACCGATGAATGCGACGTTAAGCTGGACGCCAGCCGATTCCGCCGCTTCACATCAACTTTACTTCGGCACGGACAAGGAGATCGTCCGCAACGCCGATACTGGCTCGCCTGAGGACAAAGGCTCTATGACACTCGGTGAAGAAACGTACGATCCCGGACTGCTTGAACCGCAGACAACGTATTACTGGCGCGTAGATGAAATAGATAGCCAGGGCAATGCGTCGAAAGGTCCACTCTGGAGCTTTACCACAGGAAACTTCCTGCTCGTCGAAGATTTCGAGAGTTATACCGACGATGACGTGGCTGGCCAGGCCATCTGGCAAAGCTGGATTGACGGCTTCGGCATTGCAGACAACGGCGCGCAGGTCGGTTATCTACTCCCCCCGTATGCCGAGCGAACGATTGTTCACGGCGGTTCACAGTCGATGCCGCTTCTCTATGCCAATGAAAACGGAGTAACGAATTCGGAAGCATCTATGATGCTGACGACGCTGCGGGATTGGACACAAACGGATGTTGCGGAATTGTCACTTTGGTTCCGAGGCAGTTTGAGCAATGCTGTCGAACCGTTGTATGTATCAATCTCTAATAGCGCCCGGGCGCCGGTGATCGTAGCCCATGATGATCCGAGTATCGCCACAGTCAACACATGGAGCCGGTGGGTGATCCCGCTTCAAGCTTTTGCCGATCAGGGCATCAACCTGAGTGCCGTGGATAAGCTCGCAATCGGTCTGGGCACCACGGGCAACGCCGCGGCACCCGGCGGTTCAGGAACGTTATATATCGACGACATCCGGCTGTATCAACCTTGACAAGCGGATTGCAAGCGCCGCGTTTATCCGCCAAACAACTGAACGGGTATTTTTTTAGGGCCTATGCCTTTGCATTATGAAAGGTACAGGCCCCTTTTTATTCGCAACGACGCAAAATGTACAACCGTATATATTCTTCCTTGAAACGATCTCCCTTCACATGTTATACTTCTGTTTTGTTGATGAAAAGATTGGTCTTTGTTCTCGGTGAGTCACCTGTAGAACGATATGAACGTAGGCTTATGGTGTTTCGAAACAGACTCTCAATGAATGGATTACACACAACAAACCCTCATTTCAATTTACACTTCCTGACGGAACGGAATCCGGCGCGACCTTAAAACGCTTGAGCAATAGTGAGAATACAACCCATACATTACCATTAATAGGCAACTTTGCAGGATCCGTAACCATGTTTAATCCCCGATATGAAGCCATGGCCCCACAAGAGCGGCGGGCAATGCAGGCGGAAAGATTGCGCTGGTCGTTACGCCATGCATACGACAATGTACCCTTTTATCAGAGAAGCTTCGATCAGGCGGGTTTTCATCCGCGCCACTTCCGGGACTTGGCCGATCTGCAAAATGTACCGTTTTTAACCAAACAAAATATGCGTGATGCTTATCCCTATCAGCTTTTCGCGGTCGGTCTCGATCAGGTCGTCCGTATCCACTGTTCTTCCGGCACCACGGGCAATGCCACGTTGGCGGGTTATACGCGAAAAGACATTGAAATCTTTTCAGAGGTCGTCGCCCGTTCCCTGGCAAGCTATGGTGTAACGGAGTCGGATATCGTTCAGATCGCTTATGGATATGGCCTCTTTACGGGCGGGCTCGGGCTGCACTACGGCGTCGAGAAACTCGGCGCTTTAGCCGTTCCGATCTCCGGGGGAAATACGGACCGACAGTTCGTCCTGATCCAAGATCTGGGAACCTCCGTTTTGGCCTGTACGCCGTCTTACGCCCTGAATATCGCCGATCACATAGCCCGGCAACAACCGACATTCGATCTGTCCCAGACCAAACTGCGTATCGGCGTTCTCGGCGCAGAACCGTGGTCCGGACAAATGCGCGTGGAGATTGAAAAACGCCTGGGTATTTCCGCCTACGACATTTACGGCCTCAGTGAGGTGATTGGCCCGGGCGTCGCGGCCGAATGCTCGGCAAAATCCGGGTTACACGTGCAGGAAGATCACTTTTACGTGGAGATCGTGGACCCGGAAACGGGAGTTGTGTTACCGGAAGGAGAGCCGGGCGAGATCGTCTATACCTCTCTCACCAAGGAAGCGTGTCCGGTGATTCGCTATCGTTCCCGCGACATTACCCGCCTATATCACGAATCCTGTCCCTGCGGGCGGACGCTGATCAAGATGGACAAGGTCTTCGGACGCAGCGATGATATGATGATCGTCCGCGGATCGAATGTTTATCCCTCCCAGATCGAAGCGATTCTCATGGAAATCGAGGGAACGGAACCCCATTATCAAATCATTCTGGATCGTCAGGAAGCCCTGGATAGCATCGAAATTTTGGTGGAGGTTAATGATAAGGTCTTCTCGGACGAGCTCAAGGTGCTTCAGGCCCTGAGCCAAAAGATACACAACCGCATCAAAAGCATTTTATCGATCTCAGCTAAAATCACGTTGGTCGAACCGCAGACGATCGCGCGCAGCGTGGGCAAGGCCGAGCGGGTCATTGATAAACGAAGGAATCGATAGAGGACATCACTTATGGAAGTCACACAGCTTTCGGTGTTCCTGGAAAACAAGCCGGGACACCTCGAACGAATCCTGGAAATTTTGACCGATGAAAACATCAACATTCTGACGCTGACCATTGCCGAAACCTCCGATTTTGGCGTGTTGCGTATGCTGGTCAACGACACGGACCGAGCCGTGAAGGCCCTGCACGACCACCATTTCACCTGTTCGCAGACCGAGGTTCTGGTCATCGGCCTGGAGGACCGGCCCGGCGCCCTGTACCGGGCCTTAAGCAGCTTTACTCGGCGTGGACTCAACATTGAATACATGTACGCGTTTAATGAAAAACGTGACGATCTGGCGATGATGATCTTCCGTTTCGAGGACCCGGTCCAGGCGCGAGCCGCCCTGGCTGCGGAAGGATATCGCACGTTAACACGCCAAGAGATATTGAAAGGTTGAGTGGTGAACAAAGAGATTTTAATGGGCAACGAAGCCGTTGCACGCGGTGCGTTTGAAGCCGATTGTCGTGTGGCCGCCGGTTATCCGGGAACTCCGAGTACGGAAATACTGGAGACCGTGGCCGCAACGGCTCCGAAGATTCAAGCCCAGTGGTCCCCGAACGAGAAAGTGGCCCTGGAGGTGGCGATGGGAGGCGCGCTGGCCGGTGCGCGATCGATGGCGGTGATGAAACACGTGGGATTGAACGTCGCCGCCGATCCCCTATTTACGTTCTCCTATACGGGCGTCAACGGCGGACTCGTCATTATCAACGCCGACGATCCCGGCCCCTGGAGCTCGCAAAACGAGCAGGACAACCGTCACTACGCCCGTGCGGCCAAGGTCCCCATGCTGGAACCGTCCGATCCCGAAGAGGCCCGGGCGATGACCCGCATGGCCTTCGACCTCTCGGAGCAATACGACCGCCCGGTGATTGTACGGATTACGACACGCATCGCGCATAGCCGAGGCGTTGTCTGCCCGCACCCGCCGCAGGAAATTCCCTTAAAGCCGTTTGTACGCGACCCGCAAAAATACGTCATGATCCCCACGCACGCTCGATTACGCCATCCGCGGGTAGAGTCTCAACTCGACGCATTGAGGCGTTTCTCCAACACGTCGGATCTTAATCGTATCGAATGGGCCAACCGAACCCGCGGTATCATTTGCGATGGCGTCGCCTATCATTACGTCCGGGAGGTTTGTCCGGAAGACTCGATTCTGAAAATCGGGATGGTTTGGCCCCTGCCCGAAACCTTGATTCGCGAGTTCGCCGAGGCCGTGGAAGAACTCTGGGTCGTGGAGGAACTCGATCCCTTCATCGAAAACCACGTCAAGGCGATGGGGCTGACAGTGACCGGGAAAGACCGCCTGCCGATGATTGGAGAGTTAACACCGGATATCGTGGACCAGGCACTCAACAACGGGCAACAAACCCAGGTTCCCACGTATCCCCATCCTCTGCCGGCGCGTCCACCCCAATTGTGTAAGCATTGTCCGCATTGTTACGTTTTCGAGATTCTCCGGGATTTGGATCTGACCGTCGTGGGAGACATCGGGTGTTATACTCTGGCCGCCCTGGAACCGTTGCACGCCATGCACACGCAGACCTGTATGGGCGCGAGCATCGGCATGCTTCTGGGCGTTGAAAAAGCCCGCGGGAAGGAACAAGCCAAGCGGTCCGTCGCTGTGATCGGGGATTCGACCTTTATTCATTCGGGCGTGACTCCTTTGATCGACATGGTCTATAACCAGGGCACTGGAACCGTCATTGTGCTGGACAACCGCACCACCGCCATGACGGGCCACCAGGAGAACCCCTCATCGGGCAAAACACTGAAGGGGGAACCGGCGCCGGAACTGGATCTCGAGCAGCTCGCCCGCGCGATCGGCGTAACACGCACCGTGACGCTGGATCCCAAAGACACCACGGCGTTGCGTCAGGTGATCGAGCGGGAAATCACCGTGCCGGAACCCTCGGTTATCATCGCCAGACGAAAATGTATTCTGAAAAAATAGGGAAACACATGACCAATGTTATTTTTACGGGCGTCGGAGGTCAGGGCATTCTTCTGGCCGCGAAGATACTCATGGACGTGGCTTTGCGAAGTGATTATGACGTCAAGGAATCCGAAATTCACGGGATGGCCCAGCGCGGAGGCAGCGTGGATTGCCACGTACGTTTCGGCCGGAAGGTCCATTCTCCCCTGATCAAACGAGGAACCGCCGACTATATTGTTGCTTTCGAATTGCTCGAGGGCGTGCGTAAACTGGACTATCTTTCCCCGGACGGCTTGCTCATTATTAACCGGGGTTGTATTGATCCAGCCTCGGTCCGATGCGGCCAGGCAACCTATCCCCCGGATCTGGAGGACTGGATTCGACATCACATAACCCGTTATAGCATCGTCAACACTCAGGACGAACTCCGGACGATCGGATTCAAAAAGGCTTTGAATATCATGATGCTGGGCGTTCTCTCTCGTTATATGGATTTCGAGAGGGTTCTCTGGGAAGACAGCATTCGTTCCCTGGTCAAAAGCAACACCGTGGACCTGAATCTTAAAGTCTTCGAACGGGGCCGGTCCCTTCAGGCCATTAACGCTTAATGAGTTCCTGTTGCGGAAAGTAGAAATTCCACATGTCATCCCTGCTAAGGCAGGGATCCAGTGCGTAAAAAATGGATTCCCGCCTTGCCGTAAGGCATGGCCAAGCCTTCGCGGGAATGACAAGTCGTGTTTCCGCAACACGAACTAATTTAGGCGGAGAAAGGCTCTGCTCCCGTTGACCCCCACGCAATGGCTTGGCCATGCCTTACGGCATCGAACCCGCAGATTTTCATTGACATCTTCGAGGTGAGTTTGATATAAACACCCTTAAATGTCCTTTGAATTATAGGACCTGCGAAGAGGATACGTACCTAAAAATTGTTTTTTCACGCTCCAGGTATATTGCCCTGCCGTAAGGCATGGCCAAGCCATTATCGGGCTGAAAAAGACGGGAAGGAGGTGATGGCATGCCGTAATGAACTGATCCGGATCAATACGGATCAAGCGCATCGGAAATGAAGCCGAAATCATTCCCGGTTGCTTCGGTGCGTGGCCGAAGCGAAACGTCCTGGCAATTTTCAGTTAGTAAGAAGGAGGCACAAACAATGAAACAATTCATGTGGGTATTGGGAATCACCTTACTCTTTTGCCCGATGGCGATGGCTTCCGAAGTCGCCATTTCGACCCAGGCCAACTGGTGGACCCAGGCGGCGGCGGACCGCGAAATGCAGGAAATTGCGGACAAGGTAAAAGATATCTCTGTCGAGCTGTTCAGCTCGGATGAACAGGATGACCTGGCCGAGTGGGTCATCGCCCACACCGGCGACGGCGCCCCGGACCTTTTGATCCTTTGCGGACAGTGCCCGGACACAATTTATCCAGCCGGCAATACTCTGCCGGATGGCTCCCTCGTCGAATTGTTCCTCGACGACGGGAACTGTATTATCAACACCGGCGACTGGATCTTCTACATCGTTAACGGCGCCGGCACCAACGGCACGGCGGCGTTACCCAACATCATGGACATTTCCAGCATGGAGATGTGGGACGACGATACGCCTGTGACAGTAACCGCCGAGGGTAAACAATACACGCCATCGTTGAAAGATTTCTCGACGGACCGCGCCATCCATCTCGATCTGCTCGAAAACGACTGGTATGCGGAACTGATTCTCGCACTCGCCGACGACGGAAACAGGGCGGAACCCGTTATCCTTCGCAACGCCGTGACCGACGGTCGCATCGGCGTTTTCTTCCAGACCGCCAGCCAGGACAATGATCCGCGCGGCGAAGTGATCAGTGAATGGATTAACAACTGGTTTATCCAATTCGTCGCGGTCGATAATCCGAACGCCCGGGCCCCGGATCCGAAAGACGGCGCCCTTCATGAAAGCACGTGGGTCACCCTTCGCTGGCGAGCGGGGGATCTTGCCGTCTCGCACAATGTCTATCTCGGCGATCATTTCGATGCGGTGAACGAGGCCACCACGGAAAGTGATACGTTCCGCGGTAATCAGACAACGGCTTATTACGTGGCCGGTTTTCCCGGATT
>JAFGTG010000425.1 GCA_016934255.1 Sedimentisphaerales bacterium | reverse complement strand
TGACTTTAATTGGGGTGGTGCCTCGCCGGGACCGGGTGTCGATGCGCCTCTATTCTCAGTTCGATGGACCGGTATGTTGAATGTGCCATACGCCGAGACGTACACCTTCTACGCGAATGTGTATGAGGCCGTGCGTTTGTGGGTAAACGATCAGCTCATCATCGATAACTGGATGGCACATCATATGGCCATCGAGTACCAGGCCAAGATCGACCTGGTGGCCGGACCTTGTCCGGTCGTAATGGAGATTGGTAATGTGGCCGGTGGGGGATACGGAGGCGGCGATAACATGCAAGCGCAGCTCTCCTGGTCCAATCCTACTTTAGGGAAAGAGATCATTCCTCAGACCGCCTTGCTACTGCCCGTTTGGGCGGCGCGTCCGAATCCGGCTAATCGTGCTGAGAACGTCCGTCAGACACCGATTCTCAGGTGGACCGCTGGAATGGATGCCGCAAAGCACCAGATCTATCTCGGCACCGACGAGAATGCCGTATTCAGCGCTGACACCAGCGCACCTGAATACAAGGGTGAGAAAGACCTGGGTGACGAGAAATATGATACCAGTCAACTCGATTCAAACACCACCTACTACTGGCGCGTCGATGAAGTTGACGGTGCCGGCACAGTATTGAAAGGCGAAGTCTGGATGTTTACAACGGCAAATTACCTCGTCGTCGAGGACTTCGAGAACTTCACCGACAATGACGCCGCCGGCGAAGCGATCTGGCAAACCTGGGTCGACGGCTATGGCGTGGCGGACAACGGCGCGACGGTCGGCTATTTGATTCCGCCGTATTGCGAGCAGACCATCGTCCATGGTGGTATCCAGTCCATGCCATTTGCTTATGACAATACGCTCGGTGTGTTGAATTCGGAAGCGACGCTGGCGTTAGGTGGATTAGACTTAACCCAGGGCGACGGCACGACGCTGAGTATTTGGTACAGGGGTGTTGATACGAATGCTGCGGTTCCGATGTATGTTGCACTCGATGGCGCGAGGTTCTATCATCCTGATCCCGCAGCAACCCAGGTTGGCGCATGGATCGAGCTGGACGTTGATTTGCAGGGCTTTGTACTCTTAGGCGCCAATCCGGCCAGTGTTAATGAGTTGGCCATTGGCGTCGGCGATGGCACCGCGGCCTCTGCAGGAACGGGTACGCTGTACGTCGATGATATCACTGTTCGTTAACGATTGTTGAAAGCGGTGCGAGCTATCGCATCCGATCTTGTTGTTTTTTCGGGCTTATGCCGAGGGATTCGGCATAAGCCCTTTTATCGGTATTAAGACATCGTCGTTTGTATGTTAATAGAACCGTTATTTTAATGTTCATTGAAGGAGGATTATTATGAGCAAAAATTTGATTTATATCATTCCTCTCGTTTTAGCTTTCGGTCTGGTCGGTATCGCCAACGGCGTCGAAGGCATCTTTGGCCAGTATTTTGAAGGGGGCCCTCCGACGGAACCTTGGGACCCTCCCGTATTAGAGCGTTTGGATCCTACGGTCAACTTCAATTGGGGGACGGGCTCACCCGATCCGTCTATGGCCGCGGACGCTTTCGCTGTCCGATGGACCGGCGAGGTCATCATTCCAAACTCAGGGAGCTATACTTTCCACACGCAAACAGATGATGGCGTTCGTCTGTGGGTGAATGACGAACCGTTAATCGACAACTGGACCGATCACAGTAGTACGCATGATAGCGGTACGATTGAGCTGATCGGCGGGCGAAGATACCCCGTCAAGCTGGAGTACTACGAAAACGGAGGTGATGCGGTCTGTCAGCTATCGTGGGAGGGGCCGGGGATCGTCCGATCGCCCATCCCAACCCACTATTTATGGGTTGGATCAGAGAGGGTTTCTCCTTATGCTCCAACGCCGGAAGATGGAGCCGTCATCCGAAGCACGTGGGTGACCCTGACGTGGGCGCCGGGCGACTTTGCGGCGTCGCATTCCGTCTATGTCGGTGACAATTATGACGACGTGGAAGCCGGGACGGGCGATACATTTTGGGGGAATCAGACCGAAACCTCTTATGCCCTCGGTTTTCCAGGATTTCCCTATCCGGACGGCCTGACGAAAGGCACGACATATTACTGGCGCATCGAGGACGTGGAGGCCGACGGCGTTACGACGCATAGCGGCCCCGTCTGGAGCTTTACAGTGGCCCCGAAGTCTGCTTACAATCCGAGTCCTGCGGATGGAGCCGGGTCTGTCGATCCGAATGTGGTCTTGAGCTGGACGGCAGGGTACGGCGCGCTGTTGCACACTGTGCACTTCGGCGACGACTATAACACGGTGAATAATGCCGCCGGGGGGATCCCCCAAGGGGCGACAACCTATAAACCCGGACCGCTCGCGTTAGGTAAAGTTTTCTACTGGCGCGTCGATGAATTCCTCGGTGTCGAAACCGTTAAAGGGGATATCTGGTGTTTCACGACGCCGGGGGCCGTTGAGAGTCCGAGACCGGCTCATGGCGCCGTCGATGTCAGAAAGAACCAGGTTTTGAAGTGGCTGCCCGCCGATAATGCGACTTCGCATCAAGTTTATTTCGGTACGGACGAGGATGCCGTACGGAACGCCGGTGTCGGATCGGCTGAGCACAAAGGCAGTAAGAACCTCGGTTCAGAAAGCTATGATCCCGGGATGCTCCAGGCGGACGCAACCTACTATTGGCGGGTTGATGCAGTCGAAAGTACCGGGACGGTGAAAGGACCCGTATGGACGTTTACCACGGCCGATTTTGTTGTCGTGGATGATTTCGAGGATTATACCGATAACGACGTGGCCGGGGAGGCCATCTGGCAAAGCTGGATCGACGGATATGGTGTGGCCGGCAATGG
>JAFGTG010000424.1 GCA_016934255.1 Sedimentisphaerales bacterium | reverse complement strand
GAGAGCGAGTCGAGCCGGCCGACTGCGAGTTTAATCTGCTGGGCGGCGATTCGTATATCGGATGGTCTGTCCGGCATGCCGTCGTTCCTGTCTTACAACTTTCCTCAAGCACCCTCTGTGGCGAATTCACCGTTCTATTTCATCTGCAGGGCGGAGGTGATTTTACCCGTCAGTTCGGTGACGTCGAACGGCTTTCGTATGAAATCCTGAGCACCGGACTTAAGTAATTGGGCGATTTCATCCTGTTTGACGACGCCGCTGACGATAATGATCCTGATATTCTCGAATTCAGGATTCCTCCTTATCGTCTGACAAACGACGTTCCCGTTGACGTCGGGCAGCATGTAATCGAGCAGGATCAATTCCGGGCGGAACCGTTCGGTGGCCATGCCCGCCTCGTATCCGCTGGAGGCGGTTTCCGTCTCGAATCGGCCGTCCCGTACGAGAACCTCTACGATCAGCTCGACGATTTCGGCGTCGTCATCGACAATCAGCACTTTCCTTTTACCGGACTCGATGGCATCCAAAGGGATGTTGTTTTCCTTCATGAACTTGACAAGACTCTGGCGCGGAATCCTCCGGAATCTTGAACCGGGAACACGAAATCCCTCCAGGCGACCGGCGTCGAAACAACGGATAATGGTCTGTTGACTAACTCTGCAAATCTCCGCAGCTTCGCCGGTGGTGAACAAATCCTTCATCTTCTCCAATCCTTTTCTTTAACCAAATCCTTTTGATTTCGACCCCCACCAACTTACCTTTTTGGCCTAATTTAACGATTCTATTTGAATCCTGTCAAGCATAAAAAAATACAAAAACTTAAAAATTCTTTCATGGATGCAAATTTTATCAGTCCTTGTTATGAACAGACGGCCGATTACAATAAAAAGCGAATACAGGCAAGATGTTTAATCCTTAACCGACACGCCTTTGCAAACAATCGGAACCGGCTTTATTGTTGGGGTGACATTCCATCGTACCGAGTGAAATTCAAAAAAAACACGCTTTTTTTCTTTTTTTATTGCGAACATTTTCTCATAATAATCGGAATATCAATATATATTAAAAAACTAATATATAGTTAGGTATGTAAATGGATAAAAAGGTAGCCGAACACGTTGCAGAGGTCTTAAAAGCAGTCGCCCATCCGGTCCGGCTCCAGATCGTCGAGCTGCTCGAGAAGAAAGAAATGTGTGTGGGCGATATCGTCAAGGCCCTGGGCGGCAAACAGGCGATAACCAGTCAGCAGCTTAACATGATGAGGGATAAAGGCGTTTTGGAATGCCGCCGGGATGGTGCGAAGGTGTACTATCACATCCACAACAAGAACGTGATAAAACTCTTACACTGTATCTATGACCATTGCGATAGGAAAAAACGCTGAAAAGAATCTATAGATAAAAACGAGATGGCAATTTGCAACAAGGCTTGAAAGGATCAAACAATGCAACTGAACACACTATCGGAATTAAACGACAGTCAATTTAATGCGGCTATCGCAGAGGGTGTAGTGCTGGTTGATTTCTGGGCTCCGTGGTGCGGACCGTGCAGAATGCAAGGGCCCATTTTGAAAGAAGTTGCCCAAAGCGTCAACGGCTCGGCACAAATCGCAAAGTTGAATGTAGATAACGCCGTATCGGTTGCCGAACGATTTGACGTGCAGAGCATACCCACGCTGATCCTGTTCAAGGATGGAAATGAGATTCGGCGTTTTGTGGGTGTGCAGCCCAAGGACATTTTGCTCGAGGCGATCCGTTCGGCTAATCAATCCGAACTTTTCGTGGGAGATCAAGGCGAACCTTTATGAACGTCATAGCCGGGAGAGCAATCCGATGAAAAAATCAATGCTTCAAAGTTGTAAAGCCTGTGGCAAAGACATTAGCCGTTATAGTCCATTTTGTCGTAACTGTGGTCATCCACAAGGTTCAATGATAGCTATTGGGCTGATCGTCTTGTTCCTTCTCATGTTGCTCGCTTACTACATCGCATTCTGCATGTATGGAATAGCGTTGACCAAATAGCGAAATAGAATTAGCAGTTAAAAAGGACCAAACATAAAACAACGGGGATTATTATGGTTAAGGCATCTAAATCAGTCATTGTCGCACTCATCCTGGTGGGAGTAACGGTACTTATCGTTTTCTCGAAAACCTATATCTTCCGCGATCAACCAAGCGACACAACGTCTGCCCTCGTCAACGACGAGAACGTTGACGAGGAGAAATTAATCATGAACCTGAACGTTAATACCTTTGACGAAACCATCGCCGATGGAGTAACGCTGGTTGATTTTTGGGCGCCCTGGTGTGGGCCGTGCCGGATCCAGGGGCCTATTTTAGAAAAAGTCGCCCAGAGCCTTAAGGGTCAGGCACAAATTGCCAAGGTGAACGTGGATGAGGTCGGAGCTCTCGCCGGACGATTTGGCGTACGGAGCATACCCACACTGATATTGTTTAAGAATGGAAATGAGGTGCAGCGTTTTATCGGCGTACAGAATAACGAAACACTTATTGAAGCAATTAACAAATTGAAATAAGGGGATTAAACATGTCTGAAGAACAAAATGGGATTAAGGGTGCAAAGAGTCATCGAAACTTCTGGATATCGGGTTTGGGGGGGCTCGCGGTTGGTTTTCTCCTGTGCGGCGTCCTCGGCTTTACGGCCATGCCGTCATTGATGATCGTGACCGCTGAAAGCAATTTGGGATTCGACGAGACGGTGGAAGCTCTGGAAAAACGAATTTCGGAACACGGGTGGGTGATAGCTGGAGAGAAACCCATCGATATGAATAAGTCGATGGCCAAACACGGCGTGACGTTCGAGCCACGCGTCAAGCTGATCAAACTATGTAAAGCGGAATACGCCAAAAGCGTCTTGACAACGGACCGGCACGTCTCGACCATGATGCCATGCACGTTTAGCGTCTGGGAAGGCGATGATGGAAAGGTGTATCTTTCCAAAATGAACATGGGTTTGATGGCCAAAATGTTCGGCGGCAACATCGCTGAAGTCATGGGCGAAAAAGTCGCACACGATGAAGAAGAAATGCTGCGAGGTTTGTTAAAATAATTATCCTGACAGATCGGGGGGGCATACCCAAGGCTTTGTGAATCCTGAAAATAAGGGAGGTCGATCCATGGAAATATTCAAAAACACAGTGCACAAAGACTCAGATCAAGTTGCAACAACTGTAATGAGCGGGATACGTGAAACCAAGGTAGGTCCCCCACTTGAATACGGCGGCGCCCCGGACGCCTTGAATCCGGAGGAAATGCTGGTGGCCTCCGTGAACAGTTGCATCATGCTGGTTTTTTATCATTTTGCGGATAAATACAAGGTGGACGTCGCCTCCTACCATTCCGATGCCGAGGGGAAAGTCGAGAAAACCAAAAACGGTCTGCGTTTTACGAATATTGAGGTGAAGGCAAAAGTCCGTTTGGGTTCTGCCGGTTCCTCAGAAAAGATAGAACAAATAACTCAATTAGCCGAAAAGTATTGTCTCGTGTCCGGCTCGCTGACGTGCCCCGTTCAATATACCGTTGAAGTGGCGGCGTCAGAAGAAGGTTGTTGATGACAGGCAAGCTAAAAGTTCATAAAATGAAAGATCATGAAATGGGGATCGCTATGAGCGAAAGCATCATAGGAAAAGATAACATATTCAAAGGCCCTTAAACAATTTAATTCAGTGGAAATAATAAGGAGATATTACGATGTCAGAACAAACACAAGAACAAACCAATCGTTTACCGTTAATCGGCGAGAAAGCGCCTTCATTCGTCGCAG
>JAFGTG010000423.1 GCA_016934255.1 Sedimentisphaerales bacterium | reverse complement strand
TCGAGGCCGGTAGAGATTTCCCGTGACGAAGACGCCGGGCAGGCTCTCGAACGCGGCGTTTTCAACCGTGTAACCGTCGTATTCGCGTTTGCTATGGATAATCGGTTTCAGATCGCACTTTTGGGGCAGAGGAAGTAGCTCGGCGCCGCGAAGAATGCCCTCGCGAATCCGTTCGGCCTTCGCCTGCCATTGCCCCAGAGAAGGATAGCTTTGGAGAAATTGTTCAAGCTGCGCCTTGGCCTGTTCTTCGGTTTGATAATTGCCCTGGCATAGTAGAGATTTTTTCTCTTCGTCGCCTTGGATTGGAACTATGCATAAATTGCATACGAACAGAGATACACAGACGATAATCGCTTTGTTGGTATTAGCCATTTTGTGACCTCCTGAATAGATATTTAGATTTTATTCGCTACCAATCTTCTAATGGTTTTAACTGAACGGAGTGGACATCTCCACTTTTCCAGACGGGCGAGAGCAGAACCGCAACCCGAACATTGCCCCTGGCATTTGGTATTTGCACAAGGAGTCTTTGGACACCTTTGTTGGTCTTTTGGGGTGGTTTTTGCTCAGCGGACTCGACCGAAAAGGATGCACGGTCCGGCGATAAGATTCGTGCCTTGAGTTCTTGGCCTTTGAGAGTGAGCTTTGCGACGGTTTCTTTTTCAATGGCGATTGTCGCATCGGTCGTCATGGCCCAGACGAGTTCGCAGGGCTTTTCGATCTCGAATTCATCCTGCACAAAGACCGCCTCTCGATCGAGCATGGAAATGCCGCGCGTAACTTTCGTGGCAAACTTTTCATAAGCAGTCGTTAGATCGATTATGGCGAATCTGGAGTATTTCGTGGATTGAAACCGGGTGATCCTGGATGTGGCCAGCGGGTCCTGATCCTCGCCGTCCATGAGGGGAACGCTGTGGCTCTTCGAGTTGAGACGGTAATAGTACCACCTTGTGCCTCCTCGTTTCTTATCCCAATAACCGGGTAAGTTGTAGTTATCCGAGCCGAGATCGCGCACCCATCGAACGCCCAACGCGTCCAGCTCGAAATTGCCTAAATCGAGGTGACCATGATTGACTTGGTTATACCCGGCTTTGACGCCCACCCAGAGCGCTTCGGGATCGTTCCAGTCGCTCCTAAAAAGAGCCACTTCCACGGTGCCGCGGAAATAGCGGCAGAGGTCTTTTGTCGGAAGTTTCTCGCTTGGTTTGGGCACATACCAGACCACGTGCTGTGGGCTGGCGTGATGCTTGGAAATCACTTCGTGTTCGGATTCGGCAAACAGGGGATTATCAAACGTGCGGGCCAGCCAAAACATGCACGCCATCGGACGCCTGGAGCTTTTTTCTCCAACGTCGGCTAAATTGAGATAATAGCCGGTCGGCCCGGCCGTATAGATGGGGAAATTTCCCGCTTCCGCCAGACCGTCGATGTTCAGCAGTCCGAAATCTTTACCCAGTGCGGTTTGTAGGGCGCATAATCCGTAAGCCGTGTATCGTGTGGCATAGCCCCAGTAGCCGGGACCTTCACCCCACGCTCCATCGGGTCCGTAACTTTTGATGGCGCGCGGGAGCGACTCTACGGCGAAGGGGATAATCTGCTTGGCGTATTGCGGGTCCGACTCGGCGATGGCCAGTGCGCCGACAATCAATCCCCCGTTGCATACCTGGTTCCAGTTGTGCTCGCTATGGTGCCATCCGTTTTTCCTGTTATACACGACCAATCCCGGCTCCAGGCCGTTTTTGATCAGACCGGCCTTGATCGTTTCGCGCGTGCCGGCGTCCATGTAGGAATATAACCAGTCATAACCGAGCCCCACGGCGTGGGACATCTCCGCCACGTCGAGAAAGTGCGATGGATTCCAGTCTTTGAAAGCACAGACGGTGAGCATGTTTTCAACGGCTTTTTGAGCGTATTTCTCCTCGCCGGTCCATCGGTAAGCGAGACCGAGGGCGTAGATACGATGCAGGCATTCTCGACTGACGCTTAGCAGCCGGGGGCCGACTTTTCTGTACGTGAGCATCGTTTTGTCGGCGCAGGAATCGGCGTCTCTGAGAGAGTCCTCGATGCACTTTTGCAGGATTTGGTCTTTGGGGTATTGTTGTTTGAGTTTCTCGAGGGTCTTGTCCTTCATCATTAAGCGTGGATGACTTTTATCGAGCGTCACAAGAACTTCGGAAGGATTGATCTTGAGATCTTGGGCTGGGGATGAAATGGTCCGAAAAAGGGCCAAAAGGATTGCTAACGCTACGAGCTTATTCGACATCATTTGTCTCCATCAGTTGTTTTGATAACATCATCGTACTCCATAAGGCGGCGGTATTATATCACATTTGTATACGGTTCGGCCAGGGGTAGAATTGGTTTTGACAAATTGACGCAAGGCTGGTAAATAATAATCCCAGAGGGGGACAGAATCTATGTTGAATATGTGAAGAGGCCGTTTGATGAGTCAGAAACCTCAAATTTGTATTGTCGGCGGGGGCATGATAACACAGGTGCAAATTCTGCCGTCTATTTATCAAGCCCAGCGTCTCGGGATGGTCGGCGAGGTCAGTGTGTGCGCTTTGAATAGCGCTCCGTTGAAGGTGTTGGCGCAGGACGAAATGCTCAAGAAGGCCTTCCCCGGTCATAGCTTCACGGCATATCCGTCGGTGGATACGAACCCGAAAGAGAACTTTCCCTATCTGTTCAAAGACGTCATCGGAAAGATGCCAAAGGGGAGTATTGTCGTGGCCGCCGTGCCGGATCAGGTTCATTATTCGGTGATCCAGGCGGCCCTGGCCGCCGATCAGCACGTCTGTTGTGTCAAGCCGCTTGTGCTAAAGTATTCTCAGGCCGTAGAGATCGAAAGAATCGCTTATGGAAAAGGTCTCGTCGTTGGTGTGGAGTATCATAAGCGTTTGGATGACCGGGCCTTAATGGCGCGCCGGCTGTATCGGGAGGGTAAATTCGGCGAATTCCGCATGGGCCACGCCGAAATGAACGAACCTTATTACTATCGGTATTCCAATTTCCAGAACTGGTTCACGACTGAAAATTCCGATATGTTCACTTACGTCGGATGTCATTACGTGGATCAGTTGCATTTTATCACGGGTTTGCTACCGAAATCAGTCAGTATTTACGGCATCAAAGATACCTACCCCAACGGCAAAGAAGGTTACTTGTGGACCGACGCCCGCGTGATCTGGGAAAACGACGCCTGCCTGCATGTCACGAATATCATGGGCTATCCGGATGAAGGGCCCGGCGGCAATTTCCAGGGCATTCGGATGTACTGTCAAGGTCCGGGCAAGAGCGGCATGCTCGTACACAACGATCAGTACCGCGGTATCGAGCACTGTTATATCGAGAAGGGCACCGATCCCGGCGACACCATTTATTCCGAGCCGAGCCCGGACTATTTCAAATATATCAACCTTGGCGGCGAAGGATTGACGCCGGTCGGATACGGGTATCGTTCGATTGAATATATTCTAAAAAATATCTGTAAATGTATCGATGCCTCTGAGGGCGTTGATGAGAAAGAGGCGTTAGCTCGACGACAGAGGTTAATTAAACAATTTGATGATGAGGGGATTATGGCGACACCGGCAAACAGCTCGTACAACGAGTTGGTGACGGAGGCGGCGCGCCTTTCCATTCTCAATGGTGGTCGGGAAGTTAATATAACCTACGGCGACAACGCAGGCGTTGATTTTCGCAGTTAAAACAGTATCGGAGAAAAGAAGGTTACAATGGCAAAAGAGTTTCCACTTATCGCAACGGAAGTTGAACCTGTCTTGACGAAATTTCGCAAGCTATCGGGGCAGTTACCAAATTCAGAGACGATCGAGCAGATCGAGCAGCTTCGCGCGGCCGAATCGGTCAGTATGCGGGGCCAGCCGCCGGTGATCTGGGAACGGGCCGAGGGTGTCAATGTTTATGACGCATACGGAAATATGTGGCTCGATTTTTCGTCCGGCGTACTCGTGACCAACGCCGGCCACGGGCGAAAAGAAATTGCCGAGGCTATTATTAAGCAGGCGTCGAAACCGCTGTTGACGAGCTATTGTTTTCCCAATCAACAAAGGATCGATCTTGTGAAGAAGGTGGTTTCGCTCACGCCGGAATCTTTGAATAAGGTTTTCGTGCTCAGCACCGGCGCCGAATCCACAGAATGCGCCTTGAAGCTCATGCGGACCTATGGGCGCAGGAAGGGCGGGGATGATAAAAGCGTGATTGTGTCGTTCGAGAATTCTTTTCACGGAAGGACCGTCGGCGCCCAGCAGATGGGCGGCATGGCGGGCGGTAAAGCGTGGATCAAGAATCTCGATCCCGAGATCGTTCATGTGCCGTTTCCCGATGGATTCCGTTGTGAAGATACGAGCTTCGAGTTGTTCGAGCGGACACTTTCAAGTCTTGGCGTCGAGCCGGGAAACGTAGCCGGTGTGATCAGCGAGACGTACCAGGGCGTCGGGCCGAACTTTATGCCCAAGCACTATGCGAAGGACCTAAGAGCGTGGTGTGATAAGCACGATGCGTTGCTTTGTTTCGACGAGGTCCAGGCGGGATTCGGGCGATGCGGAACGTGGTGGGGCTTCGAGCTTTACGATGTGGTGCCGGACCTGTTCTGCGTCGGTAAGGGATTCAGCAGTTCGCTGCCGATCAGCGGCGTCATCGGCCGACAAGAGGTGATGGACCTGTATGGTCCGAACGAGATGACCAGCACGCATTCCGGCAATCCCATTTGCTGTTCTGCGGCATTGGCGAGTATCGATATCATCGAGTGCGAGAAGCTGGTCGAGAACGCGGCCAAAGTCGGGCCGGTTCTCCATAAGAATCTACAAAGCATCAAAGATGAATTCTCTGACGTTATCGGTTTTGCACCGTCCGTCGGTCTCGTGGGCGGATTGCTAATAGTTAAAAAGGGGAGTAAAGAGCCGGATTATGAACTGGCTTGGGATGTGATCAATCTCTGTTTCCACAAGGGTTTGTTAATGTTTGCGCCGGTCGGCGTGGGCGGAGGCTGCGTTAAGATCGCACCGCCGTTATGTATCACCACCGAAGCGGTTGAAGAAGGTTGTCAGGTTATCCGTGAGGCAGTGAAAGAGGCAACGGCATCCCGCTCTCGTAAGGAATAAAAAAGTAGGGTGGGGCTTGCCCCACCAGGAGATAACCATATCTCCAAGCGGTGGGCCAAGGCCCACCCTACGAAATAGCTTAAACGTTTTTCGGCATAACAAACGGCTCGCGGTATGAGCACGTAATGTACTTATTGGCCTTTTCCGCACCCGCTCC
>JAFGTG010000422.1 GCA_016934255.1 Sedimentisphaerales bacterium | reverse complement strand
GACGGCTTTTTGTAACGCCTTTTGGGCTAACGCATTATCCTCCGGTTGGCTCAGGGCAAAGCTGGCATAACTTTTCATCGGCGTCAGAAGGTTATTCATCTCGTGGGCGATCATGTGACTGACCGTGCCGATGTTGGCCAGATGCTGTAAGCCGGCAAGCTGGCATTTCAGAGACTCGTTTTGGTGTCGCTGGACTTCGACACGCCGATGTAATGAAAGGCGTTTTTCTGTAATGCTTGCCAATTCTTGGCTCCTGAGATAAAATTCGGTTTCTATTGATATACATCGACGTTTTGGGACGTTTTTCTTGAACGTTGGCTTAAGATAAAATACGCAAACCGATCATGAACGAGCAGATGATTTTACAGGAGCTTCTGGCGCTGCTGGAGGCGAATGGTGTCACGATTCGCAACGAGCCTCTTGGGGGGACCGGCGGGGGGCTATGCACGATCAAGGGCGAACGCATCCTTTTTTTGGATACGCAAGCTTCCTCGATAGCCCTGGCCGCTGTGTGTGCCGAAGCGGTGTTAAACGTCGTGAACGTTGAGCAAATATACATCAGGCCGCAGGTTCGGCAATTTATCGAAGCCCACGGCAGTCAAACGGCGTGAAAGGCAATGAGTATGGACAAAAAACGACGGGTGACGCTGGTAACATACCTTGTAAGTGGTGTATGTTATTTACAGACCGCCACCTATGCGCAGCCGATTAATACGTTTGTCAATTCCCTCGGAATGAAGTTTGTTCGCATCGAACCGGGTTCCTTTCAGATGGGCCAACAAGAGGGCGGCGATTGGGACGAGCGGCCGGTTCATCGGGTGACGATTTCAGAGTCCTTTTTCATGGCCGTCACTGAGGTTACGAACGCCCAATACGAGCAATTTGATCCGAAGCACCGTGAATTCAGGGGCCAACTCGGTTATTCGAAACAAGACGATGAAGCGGTTGTTTTTGTGAGCTGGCATGAAGCGAACAATTTTTGTCAATGGCTTTCAAAAAAAGAAGGCAAACCTTATCGCCTCCCAACGGAGGCCGAATGGGAATATGCCTGCCGGGCCGGTACGACGACCGCCTACCATACAGGCGATAGTTTGCCGGATGAATTCCATAAAAATGTCGGGATGAGTTGGTTTCCCGATCCCGCTCGGAGTCGGAAAGAGGCTGAGCCGGTCCCGCTCATCGTCGAGCAAACTCCGCCGAATCCATGGGGTTTGTTCGACATGCACGGTAACGTCGAGGAATGGTGCGCCGATTGGTATGGTCCTTATGAACCAACAGCTCAGACGGATCCGGTAGGGCGTATCGATGAGGATTTCAAGGTTACGCGTGGAAGTAGCCATAGTACGGAGTTTTCATTTTTACGTTCGGCGAATCGGTCGGGTACTCTTCCTGATGATAAAAGCTGGCTCATTGGCTTCCGCGTGGTCCTTGGTGTCACGCCGAAGACTGAGCCGCTCCCGGTTCTCACACCTACACTGAATCGTCAAAACGTTAATCAACAATTCCGGCCGGATTGGAGCAAAGGTCCCGATTATAACCAACCATACTTCAAAGGGCCTATTGAATATGTCAAGATTATCCCCGGCTCCGACGGCCCGATGTACTCAAAGCATAACCACGATCCCGCATTGGTTGATTGTCCGAATGGTGATCTTTTAGCTATTTGGTATTCATGCCGGAATGAACCCGGCCGGGAACTCACCATTTTGGCGAGTCGATTGCGATATGGCGAAGAACAATGGGAACCCGCCTCGGTCTTCTGGAACGCGCCGGATCGCAACGATCACGCGCCTGCTCTGTTTTATGATGGATGGGGAGCGATTTACCATTTTAACGGCCTTTCCGCAGCGGCCACGTGGGGCAATCTCGCTACCATCATGCGAACGTCAACAGATAGCGGCGCGACGTGGTCCAGGGCACGACTTATCAATACTGAACACAACATTCGCCACATGCCCGTTGAATCGGCCTTCCGAACGCGGGAAGGATTCATTCTCTTGCCCTGCGATGCGGTAACCGGAGGCAGGGGGGGGAGCTCCGTGCACATAAGTCGTGACCAGGGAAAGACATGGGTAGATCCCGGCGCGGGGCGGCCCAATCCGACATTCGCAGCCGGTACGACTGGCGCGTGGATTGCTGGAATTCACGCCGGTGTGACTCAGCTTAAAGATGGACGACTTATGGCATTCGGACGAGGCGACAATATCGACGGTCGGATGCCCATGAGTATTTCAGAGGATATGGGCAAGAGTTGGACGTATTCGGCCAGCGAGTTCCCGCCGCTCGGCGGGGGGCAACGACTGATCTTGAAACGGTTACAACAAGGCCCGATTTTGTTTATCAGTTTCACGGATCGTAAAAAGGGTATGATCATTCGCGATCAGCGAGTATTCGGTATGTTCGCCGCGTTAAGTTTCGACGAGGGTAAGACCTGGCCCGTCAAGAGACTCATCACCGACGGCGGCCCGGCCAGAGAAGTGGACGGCGGGGGAAATACCGGTAAATTCATCATGGATCAAACCCACGCCGAACCAAGAGGTTATCTGGCGGCCACTCAGACGCCCGACGGACTGATCCATTTAATCAGCAGCAAACAATACTATACCTTTAACCTTGCCTGGCTCCAGCAGGGGGCTGAAGTAAAACCTTCTCGTAATAGAGTCAACTGGCCCGTGCCGGGCGTCATTATCGATTATAGTCCCGCTAAAACAAAAAGGTACATCGGCTCGCCAAGTATCGCGGCTTTGCCGAACGGGCATTACGTCGCCTCGCACGACTTTTTCGGGCCGGGCACGAAAATGAACCGCACGGCTATCTTTCGCTCCGAGGACGCCGGAAAAACATGGCGCAAGCTCACCGAATTGGACGGCCAATTTTGGTCGTCGCTTTTCGTCCACAAAAGGGCGCTTTACATCATCGGCACGAGCCGCCAATATGGCCAGACTGTCATCAGACGCTCGACGGATGAAGGCCAGACCTGGACGACTCCGAACGACGAGCGATCCGGATTGCTGATGTCCGAGGGCGAATATCACTGTGCACCGGTCCCGGTCGTCGTACACAATGGACGAATCTGGCGGGCGATGGAAGACAGAAATCCCCCCGAAGGATGGGGCGAAAACTTCCGCTCCTTTGCGATGAGTGCCGATGTGAACGCAGACCTATTGAAAGCCGATAGCTGGACGGTAAGCAACCGCCTGCGTTTCAACCAGGCATGGTCCGGCAGGGCGTGGCTCGAGGGCAATATCGTCGTGACGCCCCAGAATACGCTTGTGAATATTTTGCGCGTCGAAAACAAAGAAAAGGAAATAGCCGCCATCGTCCATGTTTCCAAGGATGGTAAATCTGTTTCCTTCGATCCCGAAAAGGACTTTATCCACTTTTATGGCGGCACGAATAAATTCACCATTCGCTTTGATCCCGTGACGAATCGCTATTGGTCGCTGGTCAACAAGGAAAAGGAACCCCAGGCTTACCGTAATAATTTGGTACTGGTCTCTTCCTCGGATATAAAGACCTGGAAAGTTGAGTCCGTCATCTTGCGCCACCCGGATAGCGTGAAACACGGCTTTCAGTATATTGACTGGCTTTTCGAAGGTGACGACATCATTGCCGTTTCCCGAACAGCCTTTGATGACGGCCGGGGCGGCGCCCACCGAGCGCACGACGCCAATTATCTAACCTTCCACAGGATTGAGAATTTCCGGGATTTGTAGTAATCTATTCAGTATGTAAAGGAGTTGCGTACTATGTCCGTAAAGAAAATCGCCATTATGGTGGATGAATTATATCAGGTGCTTGAGGTTTGGTATCCGTACTACCGGTTTCGGGAGGCGGGCCTGGAGGTAAATTTCGTTGCCGCCGAGGCGAAAAAGTCGTATCCTTCCAAGGAAGGCTACCCGTGCGTTTCAGAGATAGCCGCGGTCGAGGCGAAGGCGGAAGATTATGATTGTATGCTCGTGCCGGGCGGATTCGCGCCGGATTTTATGCGAAGGAGCGCCGAGGTTATTCAGTTTGCCAACGATATGGTCAATGCCGGCAAGATCATCGCGGCGATTTGTCACGGCGGTTGGTT
>JAFGTG010000421.1 GCA_016934255.1 Sedimentisphaerales bacterium | reverse complement strand
TAAAGAAACTCGTGCCTGGGTGCTTGAAAGAAACGGATATACCTGTCAAATGTGCGGGGCCGCAGCCGGCGATCCCGACCCACTCGGCGGCACTCGAACCGTTCGGTTAACTATGGGGCATATTATCGACAAGTCCAAAGGCGGCGATGATTCTCCCCAGAACCTACGAGCCGTTTGTACGAATTGCAACGAAGGATTGCAGAATACATCATTACCAAAACCGAAAAGAATCCACCTTTTAGCTCAGGTTCGGCGAGCTACGATTCAAGATCAACGCGCCCTATTGGATTGGTTGCTTCAAAAATTCAATTTGAAAGTTATAGAAAAACAGGCAAAGAAATAAATCATGTTGAAGTTTTTAATGGGATTGAGATATGAAAAGCATACGGACGAAAAAGATAAGTGATATTTCACGTCGGCAGTTTCTTAAAGGTTCGGCGGCAGTAGCCGGGACGGCGTTGTTCGTGCCGTCGTCCGTCTTCGGAGCTGACGCGCCGAGCAACCGGATTACGTTCGGCTTTATCGGCGTCGGGCGGATGGGATCGGGCGACATGCGGGAGATCCTGGGTTTTAAGCAGGCCCAGGTCGTCGCGGTGTGCGACGTCGATGCCAAACGTATCGAAAACGCGAAGAAAACCGTCAATGCCCACTACGCCAAGCAAGCCTCCGACGGTACGTACCGGGGATGCAATGGCTTCGGCGATTATCGAGACCTGATCGCCCAGGCGGATATCGACGCGGTCAGTATCGCCACGCCCGATCATTGGCACATTCTGCCCGCCGTCGCCGCGGCGAAAGCGGGCAAGGATATCTTTCTGCAAAAGCCGCTCAGCCTAACCATCCAAGAAGGACGCGTCTTGAGCGACACGGTTAAGCGTTACGGCCGAATCTTCCTGGTCGGAAGCCAGCAACGCTCCGATGCACGCTGGCGTCAGGCGTGCGAGCTGGTTCGCAACGGGCGCATCGGAAAGGTACATACCGTCAAAGTCGGCTTCGGTGTAGATCCCGGCACGACGCCACAACCAACCATGCCAGTGCCCGACAATCTTGATTACGATATGTGGCTGGGTCCGGCCCCCTGGGCGCCCTATACCGAACAGCGCGTCCACCCGCAGAAGGATTACAGCCGGCCCGGCTGGTTGCGGATCACCGATTACGGCGCCGGTATGATCACCGGCTGGGGCGCCCACCATAACGACATCGCTCAATGGGGGCTGGGAACCGAATACACCGGCCCCGTGGAGATCGAGGGACAAACGGAATATCCGAAAGACGGCCTTTGGAACGTGCACGGCGATTTCAGTATTACCTATACGTACGCCAACGGCGTCAAAGTCATTTGCGCCGACAATACGAAGAACAAGCAGGGCGTCCTCTTCGAGGGCACCGAAGGCTGGGTCTATGTCATGCGCGGTAAAATCGACACACAGCCCAAGTCGCTGCTGTCCTCGACGATTGGAACCGATGAAATCCACCTCTATAAGAGCAACAACCATAAGTTGAACCTGCTTGAATGTATTAAGTCGCGCCGCAAGACCGTCGCCCCGGCCGAAGTCGCGCATCGGTCGTGTACCGTCTGTCTGCTGGGCGATATTGCCATGCGATTGGGCCGGAAGCTCAAATGGAATCCGGACAAAGAAGAATTCGTCAATGACGAACAGGCCAATCGCCTGCTCTCTAAAACGATGCGCAGCCCGTGGAAGCTATGCTGAGATTGACCATTGACGATTGACTATTGAAAAGACAGGAGAATCGTATGAATCGGTGGATAACCGTTGTATTTTTACTTATCGTAACGTGTAGTTGCTCTCTGGTATCGGCGGCACAACAGAAGGTGACCGCCAAAATTGAGAAGGATCAGGTCGCCGTTACGATTGACGGCACACTATTCACGTGCTACAAGTTCAGCACTTCGCAAAAGTATCCGTATTTCTGGCCGGTCAACGGACCGGTATCGGGCCAGTCGATTACGACGGAAACGTCTGAGCCGTATCCGCATCATCACTCGCTGTTCTTCGGCTGCGACCGCGTCAACGGCGGCAACTACTGGCAGGACGTCAACGAACGCGGGCAAATCCTCTCGCAGGGACCGACGATCACCAATACGAACGATTCCAGCGTCACGCTCTCGGACCGGTGCCTGTGGAAGCAACCGGGCAAAGAGCCTATCATCGAAGATAAGCGATGGATCGTGATCTCCGCGCCGAGCGAACAGATCAGGATCATTGATTTCAAAATCATGATGATCCCCCTGGTCGATATCGAAATACTTAAAACCAATCACTCTCTTTTCTCGGCGCGGGTCGTGCCGGAACTGAGCGTTAAATCGGGCGGCACACTCATCAACGCCGAAGGCAATAAGACCGAAAAAGGCACCTGGGGGATTGCATCTGCCTGGTGTGACTACTCCGGCACGCGCGACGGCGTAACCGAGGGCATCGCTCTTTTACAACATCCGAGGAATCGCTGGTTCCCGAGCCCATGGTTTACACGCGATTACGGCTTCTTCTCCCCGACGCCGATGTACTGGCTGGAAGGCGACAAGCTGTATTTAGCCATGAGTGAGCCGCTCGCGCTCGAATACCGGGTGGTCGTCCACGCCGATGATGTCAAAGAGGCCGACATCGCTGGATTGTTCGAGCAATACAAAAAGAAAGCGAAATAGCCCTACGACGGCTCTTGAAGCGAGACTGCCACCCAAAGAAATAGAAAGAAAATGGGTGGCATCCGCAAGCGAGGATGATCGCGTAATGGAGGCAATGTTAGCTTTGAACGAGAACTCGAGAAAAATGATTGAATTTCCGGGAGCGAATTGTTATTCTTCCGGCGCACTACGCTCGGCCGTATGGCTGAGTGAATACGAAAATCAATCATAAATTGGGGTTCTTTTTTAAAGTTATTTGGGGTCTTCTCCTGGAAAGGATGTGTAGAATGTTCGTGAAAGGAAGTCATTTCTCAGCTATTTGCATGTTTATGATTTTATCCTTTTTCGCGTCAGGCTCTTCGGGCAAGGAAGTTAAACCAACGTACACGGCCACCACGACTGCCGATCCCCAGATTCCTGTCGGGGATTTGGAGTTGCTTCTCAAACCTTTGACAAAGAGCGAGCTGGTTGTTGAGACGGAGGCCTGGCTGGAATTGCTCAAGAACAAAGTCAAAGAGATTAGTGCCGCGGAAATTCAGAAGCGGCAAAAATCCAGAGAAATCGATGAGAAGGAAAAGGAAATCGAGGAGAAACTCGATCAGATCGAAAAGCAAGGCGAAACCCAAGCCGGCACAACC
>JAFGTG010000420.1 GCA_016934255.1 Sedimentisphaerales bacterium | reverse complement strand
CCTATTGAAAAAGAACAGATGCATCCTGATCTGTTTTCTGGTTTATAGATTGTTTTGCGACGGTGGTTTACCAGATTAACAAGAGCGCTGTTCGTCTGCTGTGGGTCGGCGAGCATCGTCAGACCAAGACGCGGCTACGGTTCTTTCGTTGGTTCGGCACGGATCGGACGCGTCGGCTCCACTACGTTTGTAGTGATATGTGGCGTCCTTATTTGAAGGTTGTTGCCAAGAAAGCCGGGCAGGCCATCCATATCCTGGATCGTTTCCATATTATGATGCACTTTAACAAGGCTATCGACAAGGTTCGCGCCGGCGAGGCCAGGGAGTTGGAGCGAAAGGGTTTTGACCCCATCCTGAAGAAGAGTCGTTGGCTGTTTTTGAAGCGTCCCGAAAAGCTCACGGCCAAGCAAGACACCTCCCTGGCGAGATTATTGCAGTACAATCTCAAGACGGTACGCAGCTACCTTTTGAGAGAAGACTTTCAGTTCTTTTGGGGGTACCGCAGTGCGTATTGGGCCGGCCGGTTCCTGGATCGCTGGAGTAGCCGGGCCATGCGTTCTCGCATCGAACCGATCAAGCAAGTGGCCAAGATGTTACGCAACCATCGGGAACTGAATTGGCTCTGTATCACAACTTAGGCGTATTACCTGAACCCAAAATCGCCCATAAATTCTTTTAACGAGATTAAAAAAGATACCCGAACTCATGGAAATCGTGGGTCGCCACGAGAAAATCCTCGTCCTGGGATGTGGGACGTGTGTGACCGTGTGTCTGGCGGGGGGGAACGTGAAGTCAGTATTATTTCTTCCGCGTTGCGAATGGCTTCGAGGCTTGCGGGTAAACCGCCCCAGGTTGAAGAGCTCACAATCGAGCGTCAGTGCGATAATGTCTTTCTCGAGCAAGCCGCGGAGGCCATCGAAAGAAACGATGCCGTCTTATCGCTCGGTTGCGGTGCGGGCGTCTAGGTCCTCGCCGAACGCTATAGCGAAAAGCCGGTGTACGCCGGGCTGAATACGTCATTCATCGGTATTTTAGAGGAAAGAGGCATCTGGACGGAGAAGTGTGCGACGTGCGGTGCGTGCGTGCTGAGCGAGTATGGCGGCATCTGCCCCCTCACGCGCTGCGCCAAGAGATTGCTCAACAGCCCCTGCGGCGGCTCCAGAGAAGATCGCTGTGAAGTCAGGACGGACAGACAATGTGCCTGGCAGCTCATCTATCAACGACTCAAACGTATTGGGCAGCTCGACAGGCTCAAGAAAATTACTCCGCCCAAGAATTGGAACCCGAGTCTCGATGGCGGATATCGCGTCATCGTCCGCGAAGATCACAGGATCTGATCGTTTGAGTTAACAAGAAAGCTTGAATTATCAAGCCGCCATGTTATTCTGTTGGCATGTCAGAAAGGAAGAACAGATCCATTCCTGGAAGGTATGCCATGAGAAACCTCATTATATCAATCATTGTTTTTTCCCTTATCCTCTCTTTGTCTGGTTTATCCTATGGCGAAGAAATCACGCAACTCAGCGAATACGTATCACTGATTCGAGGACCTGTTAACGGCGCAATCATCGAAAAAGACGATGCGCGGTTAGTCCTTTATGGTGATCCATCGGGTAAGATGAGCAACGCCGAAATGGTACTGTTCACTCATAGCCGGCGCGACGTGGTTTGGTCCGGACGAAAGCTTGTTGAAAACGGAGCAATATCTGTCGTACCCGATTCGGATAGTGAGAATTTTTCTAATGTCGAACAATTCTGGACGGACTTCGCAACTCGGCGCTTTCATGACTACGCTCAGCAGGGAACGAAAATATTAACCAAACCCATGAAAATTGGTAAAACCGTTCGAGATGGCGATAGCTTTTTCTGGAAGGGAATCCCCGTTAAAGTCATTGAAACACCCGGCTATACCCGCCAAGCCGTCTCCTACGTGATCGAGGTTGATGACATCAGATATGCCTTCGTTGGGGATATCATCTACGGCGATGGAAAACTCCTCGATCTTTATTCGTTGCAAGATGCCGTCAAGGAGGCAAAAATCGGCGGCTACCATGGCTGGGCGGGCCGCATGGGGGATTTGATTGTAAGCCTGCGGAAAATCGCCGCGGAGAAACCAGATATCCTTATCCCGATTCGGGGACCGGTTATCCGAAATCCGGACGAAGCAATCGGTCTTCTGATACAGCGACTCCGTCGAGTCTATGAGAATTATCTGTCGATCAGTGCAGGCCGATGGTATTTCAAGGAGCGATATGATATCCTCGCTGCCCGCGTCCTTGGCCCCGATCCAAAGGTCAACTGGATGCCCTGGGCTGAAGTGATTGAAGAACAACCGCCCGAATGGATTATTCCCATTTCCAACTCGCGCCTGATTGTTTCCGAAGACCGTTCGGGATTCCTGGTGGATTGTGGTAGCAGGCGAATCGTCAACGAACTCATCAAGCTCAAAGATGCAGGCAAGCTGGCTCGGCTCGAAGGCTTGTTCATTACCCATTATCACGATGATCATACGAACGACGTGAACGCCTGCCTGGATGAATTCAACTGTCCGATCTATGCGACCGGTCCATCGGTTGATATCCTCGAACACCCTGCGGCTTATCGCTTACCGGCCATGACGCCCAATCCAATTAAGAATATTCATGTCATGCCCGAAGGCCACAAAATGCGCTGGAAGGAATTCACATTCACCTTCCACGATTATCCCGGCCAGACGATCTATCACGATGCGCTCCTGGTCGAAAAAGATAATGCCGAAAAGATTTTCTTTATGGGCGATTCGTTTACGCCTTCGGGGATCGACGATTACTGCCTGCTCAATCGAAACCTGATGCACGAATCAACAGGCTACTTTTACTGTCTCGATCTTTTGCGCCGGATTCCTTCTGAAACATTGCTCATCAATGAGCATGTTGTTCAACCGTTCAGATTCTCCGCACCTCAGCTTGACCACATGACGGCAACGTTCGCAAAACGCAAAGCCCTTCTTGCAGAATTATTTCCCTGGGACGAGCCGAACTACGGCATCGACGAACGTTGGATTCGCTTCACTCCCTACGGTCAAAAAATAAAGTCCGGCCGAACGATTCACTTGAGCATGAAGATATTCAACCATTCAGACGTGCCTCACACATTCACCACCGCGCTGCATTTGCCTGCCGGAATCAATGCTGCTCGTACCTTCGCTTCGATTACGGTTCCTCCACGAGTCGAAAAACAAGTTGACTATGATCTGGATGTGAGCGTTTCTGCTAATCCCGGAACCTGCGTCATCACGGCTGACGTGGAATGGGATCATTGGAAACTGCCTCGCTGGACCGAAGCGATCATCGAGATCGAAACTCAATTGTAATAAAAACATCCTAAAGTTGCGAAGTTAGATTATGAAAACGTTGAAAAGATATTCTGTCCGGCGCGAATATCTTTGCATTCTGATTGTTTGGATTATATAATCCAAACTTGAAAATAAAAAATGATTGCTTGTATATTGACAAGCGATGAATCACAGACATTAGATCATTTATGTTGTGGTCGCTATAATATATCCACTGTTCGGGATACTGTACTTTGATAACGAAACCTGAGATAAATGGAGGTAACCGCTATGACTGACCTGAATAGGAGAGTTTTTCTAAAACAAGTCGCACTGGTCGGCGCCGGTCTTCAGGCGGGTCTGCTCAGTACGGGACTCGCGAAAGCCTCAACGCCCCCGAAAATGAGTATTGCGAAATACCGCTCCTCTCCAACAGAATCTGAGGGCATCGCCGAAGAAGCCATTCAATTGACACGCAGGGTGATCGATGATCTGGGGGGCATGTCGCGATTCGTCTCAAAAGGCGACGTGGTCTGGGTTAAACCGAACATCGCCTGGGATCGCACGCCGGAGCAGGCGGGCAACACCAATCCGGACGTTGTCGCGACGGTCGTTAAGATGTGCTTCGAAGCGGGGGCTAAAAATGTGTTCGTGGGCGATAATCCATGCAATGAAGGGGAACGGACCTATCCCAATTCCCGCATTCAGCCGGCCGCGGAAAAAGCCGGAGCCCGCGTTGTTCTGCTCGACCAGCGGAAATTCAAGAAGACGGCTCTCAACGGCAAAGCCCTCAAAGAGTGGGAAATCTACACCGACATGATGGAGGTCGATACCTTTATCAACATTCCGATTGCCAAGCATCATAGTATGTCCGGAGCTACATTGGGAATGAAGAATCTAATGGGTATCTGCGGCGGCTCCCGGAGCCGATTTCATCAGGATCTCACGAACGTCCTGCCCGACTTGGCTGTGTTCATGAAGCCCAAGCTGACCATTATGGATACCATTCGGGTTCTCCCGGTCCACGGCCCGCGCGGCGGCAATCTGGACGATGTCAAACGCAAGGACACGCTGGCGGCTGGGGTGGACCAGGTGGCTATCGACGCCTTCGGCGCGATGCAACTCGATATGGAACCGAAAAAAATCGCCCATATCGTGGAAGGGGCAAATCGCGGCCTGGGGACGATCGACTATAAGTCACTGTCTCCTGTAGAATCTATAGTGTGAGGTTTCGGTGGCGCGAGGCACTCGGAAAGTCAGTGGAATCGTCTGGTTGCGTCGATGCATCCAGATACTTTGTCTGCTGTTATTCTGTTATCTGTTCTTGCAGACAGCGTATCACCCGATCAATCGGCCGGGCGGACCTGTGACACTTTTTTTCGATTTGGATCCGCTCATACTGGTCGCGACGTGGCTGGCCGGCGCAGCGATTCCTTTGGCTTTGTTTTTGTCTGTCGGGACATTGCTCGTTACCGTGTTTTTGGGACGCTGGTTTTGCGGTTGGATTTGTCCTTTTGGCACTCTACATCAGATGATGACCCACCTGCGGGGCGGCCCGACGGCATCACGATTGAAAAGGGCAGATTACAGTCCTCGCCAACGATGGAAATACCTGATTCTGATCGCTCTTCTGGCCGGGACGCTCATGGGACTCAATCTGGTCGGTTGGTTCGATCCTTTCTCGCTCCTTTACCGGTCCCTGACGACGGCTGTTTTTCCGGCTTTTAATTCGGGCTCGCACGCCTTGTTTGCCTGGCTTTATGAGAACGATCCCGGCCTCGGAAGTGCGAAAGTCACGAAAGTCTCGGAGCCGGTGTACGAGGTGCTGCGCAGCCACCTGCTCGACGAAGGACGCCCCCAATACTTTTGGGGCATTTTGATCGGCATCATTTTCGTTGGCATCCTGGCCCTTAATCTTTGGAGACACCGCTTCTGGTGCCGTTACATTTGTCCTCTGGGGGCGTTGCTCGGTTTAGCAGGCAAAAATCCGATCATCCGACTCAAGAAAGATGAGACGGCCTGCACTCATTGCCGGGCCTGCGTGGCGGTCTGCCCGTCAGGGGCGAATCCGGATGGCCCTTTGGATAAATCCGAGGCGTGGAAACCGGCGGAATGCCTCTTTTGCTGGAACTGTGAGGCGGTTTGTCCGAAGCAGGCGCTCTCGTTTGAATTGACAGTGCCGTCAAGGAAACCTTCATGAGAAAATGGTCAGATAGCTCAATATGGCGATGGTTATCAAACTTTTTCAGACCCGGTAAAGGTCCGGGGATAAACCTCGGACGTCGGAATATGGTCGCCGCCGGGACCTTGGGCGTAGGGGCGGCCTGTTTGTCACGAATTCATCCCCAGGCTTCCGGGCGTGTTTTTAATCCGGCCCTGATCCGCCCGCCCGGGGCTGTGGCTGAACGAGAGTTCCTGAGCCGCTGTATTCGCTGCGGCGAGTGCATGAAAGTGTGCCCCACGAATGCGATCCAACCGGCCGGACTGGAAGCGGGGATTGAAGGGCTGTGGACGCCCGTGCTGAATATGGATGTCGGCTACTGTGAGTTCGATTGCACGCTCTGCGGCCAGGTCTGTCCGACAAACGCGATCCGAGAATTATCTTTAGAGGAAAAACAAAAGATCAAGATCGGCCAATCCTTCGTGGATAAGAACCGTTGTCTGCCGTATGCCTCCGCTCGACCCTGTATCGTATGCGAGGAGCACTGTCCAACACCGAAGAAGGCGATTTGGGTGGAGGAGATCGAGGTCACGAACGAGTCGGGAGAGAAAGTTCTCGTCCAGCAGCCCCACGTCGATCCCGAACTCTGTGTGGGCTGCGGGATTTGCCAGAATAAATGCCCCATCAAAGACCGGTCCGGTATCTACGTCACCAGTGTGGGAGAGACGCGCAATTCCGAAAATCAAATGCTG
>JAFGTG010000419.1 GCA_016934255.1 Sedimentisphaerales bacterium | reverse complement strand
GCGGTCGGCGGGACGGAATGGTATATCGTCGAGTACGAACGGCCGGGCACGCCGCCGCTCGAAGCGGTCGATCGCTGCCTGCAAAACCTGCGCAAGATGAGGTTTGCGTATTAGCATTGACTATTGACGATTGACGATTGACGATTGACGATTGACGATTGGAAATCCCCATCCCGATAAACGACTATCGGGATGGGGATATCATCCTTATGTTGTCATCCCTGCGAAAGCAGGGATCCAGAAACGTAACGAATACGATGGATTCCCGCTTTCGCGGGAATGACAGACCGCGCTGGCGTGTGTTACAAACCACGTGTGCAATTCGTCAGAGGCGGGTACACCCTACGGTTTGGCAAAGGCTTGCGTGGCGTATTGGAGCGGCACGAACGACGTAAGCTCGTTGGTACGGACGGCGCCCCAGGTTGTGTTGAGATGGCCCAACATGCGGGGATGGTCGAACCGTTTGGAATAATCCACGAATGCCTTGGCGGCGTCGGGCTTTCGCCAACTGGCCGGCCAGACGCGGAAACCTTTCTCGAGGAACATCGGCACCGATTCGTACGCTTCGCGCAGTTCGTAGTGCCAGTCGCAGATAATGATGTCCTTCGGGATTAGGTCCACCGCTCCGGCGGTATCGTTGACGCTGGCTTCCCATTTGCCATAGCTATATTTTGAGGCATCGATCAGGCGATCGCCCCACATGAGCATTTCGATTTTGTGTTTGCCGACAAGATGAGCGTGGTAGTCGTTGACGGCCTTGGCGAAAAGCTCCGCCTTGTTCTTGCCTTTACATCGCGGACAGGAGTCTTCGCCTATGAGGAAGACTTCGTCCAGGCCGACGTGCAAGGCGTCCGCCTCGAAGACGTCGATGAGCTCATCCATTAGTGCAAAGACGACTTTATTCACGTCGGGATGCAACGGGCACCAGCTTCGGCAATAAATGTCTTCGTTGTCCGGGTACTTGCCCGGCGTCTCGTCGAATTGCGGATACTTCGTCAGTAGCGGCGCCGTGTTGTTCTTCCAGGACTGGTGTCCGAGACATTGGAATTGCGGAATCAGCCGGACGTCGTGCTTGCGACATTCGGCGAGCAACGTCTTGATCTGTTTGGCGCTGACGGCATTCTGCTGGCGCAACTCCGGGTGCGATTGGTACTCGTACCCGTAGTTGATTTCACCGACGATGACATTGATGCCCATCTCCGAAAGCTGCTCAACCACACCGGTCAATTGATCGACCGCCCTTTGGTTGCCAATCCCTAAATGAACACCGCGCCAGGGCTCTTTGCTACTTTGCTTGGCCTGTAATCCGCTTGCTATTGTTAGAAAGCACGCTGCGATAAGAACACATCTAATTTTCATAATATCCACCTTCTTTCTTTAAGCTGCATCTCTTACGGAACTTCATTATGCGTACCGTTCATGACATTTAGTGCACGATTGGCGACGCGGGTGATGTACTTGTTGGGCTGGTCCTTGAGCGCTTCTTTGAGGGCGGCTTCGGCGGGTCTGGCCTGTGGACCGATCCCGTCGAGGACGATCGCCGCCTGGAGCCGGCCCCACTCGTGCGGACCTCGAAGCGTCTCGATCAGAACCGGGAGGGCCTTGTCCGGCTGACCCATTCGGCACAATGCTCTGGCCGCGGCGACACGAACGCTGACTGATGTATCCTTTAGTGCGGCGACCATTTTACCTTCGGCCCTCGATGCTTGTTTGCCGATATTGCCGATCCCGGTGGCGCCCCAATAACGGATCGCGGCGTCCTCGTCGTCCATCGCGGCGATGAGTTTCGGCAACGCCTGGGGGCCTTCGGAAGCAAGTGCGGCGATCTCGCCGAGCCGGGCGTTGAGGGCGTCGTCGCCGGGCTGGCGGAGGATGGCATATCGGCTGCCATACATCTTCTCGCGCTCTATAATCTCCGGCTCCGGGATCAGGCCGAGGTCCTTCGTTTCCTGAACCCATTGTCGATGGGCGCGGCGCATCCGTTCGAGAATGCTCGAATAGTTCGGATCGCCGGCGAGGTTGTTGATTTCGTGAGGATCGCTCCGCAGGTCGTACAGTTCCTCGACGGGCTTTCGATCCGCCATGAAAAGCTGCGCCGCGGGTGGGAGCTTGCCTTCGGCGTGGACGCGTCGAATCTCTTTCATCGTCGCGCCCTTTTCCGGCGTGTTCATGTATTGGTAATACGTCTTGAGCGGTTCGTAATTGCGGATATAACGATACCGTTTGTCGCGAACGCTGCGAATGATATCGTAGCGCTCGTCCATCCGGTCCCTGGCGCCGTATATGTACTCGCGGGGTTTCGGCAGGTTCGTTCCCAGGAACGGTCGGCCTTGCATGTAATCGGGAACTTTTACTCCCGCCAGATTCATCACCGTCGGTCCGAAGTCGATTGAATTAATAAGTTGATCGTCCTTCCGGCCCGGCTCGGATTGGCTATCCGTGCGGAATGGCTCGGGGACGCGGACGATCAGCGGAATGTGCGTGCCCGAATCGTAGAGCCAGCGTTTGGCTCGCGGCAGACCGATCCCATGATCGGACCAGAAAAAGACAATCGTATCCTCGTAGAGTCCGTCTTTTTTGAGTTGATCGAGCAAATGGCCCGCCCAGGCGTCCATCGCCGTGATGAGTTCGTAATTGCGTTTCCAGTCCTCCCGTACGATGGGTGTGTCGGGGTAATACGGCGGCAGCTCCAGTTTATTGGGATCCTGACGCTGGGACGGCTTGAGGTTTTGGGTGACGCTTTCGTATTTGGATTGACTGGCGATGCCGCTTTCATGGCAGCCGGTGAAATTAAAGACGGAGAAGAAGGGCTGGTCCGTTTTGCGATTTCGCCAATGAGCTTTACCGCTCGATTGGTCCCAGGCGTTGCGCAAGTCCCCGGTTTGGTAATCGGTTTTGGAATTGTTCGTGCAATAATAGCCCGCCTGCCGGAGGTAGGTTGTGAAAGCTTCGATATGAGCCGGCAGCTTGGCGCTGCATCGCATGTGATGGGTGCCGATGGTCGTTTGGTACATACCGGTAATGATTCCCGAGCGACACGGCGCGCAGACGCCGGCGGTCGTAAAGGCGTTCGTGTACCGTACGCCTTCCATCGCCAGTTGATCGAGATTCGGCGTGATCGCGTGCTCGTCGCCGAAACAGCCTAAGTGCGGACTGATATCCTCACAGGAGAGCCAAAGAATGTTGGGCCTTTTGCTTTCGGCTTGTCTTGCTAAGGCCGTTTGGGCTAAGGCCCACGAAGCAGCGCTGATGCCGATAGTCTGAAGGAAATGTCGTCTGGTGAATTCTGTTTGTATTGCGTTCATAATAATCCCCGTCGTGTGATTGATTTGCTTACGACACGCAAGATGACGGTGAGAAGGTACACCCTGATCCTCTAAAAGCTGCGTTCGATGAAGCCGGTATCGACCTTGTTCTTAACGAAAAGACTGTGCGACAGAATATCCAAACAAATCGGAATGGTCGTCTTGATCGGCTCGATAATAAATTCCTGCAACGCTCTTTTCATCGTGGCAATCGCTTCGGCCCGCGTTCCCTGATGCACAATAAGCTTGGCGATCATCGAATCGTAGGTCGGCGAGACCTTCCAGCCCTGATAAACATGGGTATCCACTCTAACGCCGGGCCCGCCGGGCGGGATAAAGCGGGTGATCGTGCCCGGACACGGTGCAAAATCGTTCTCCGGGTCCTCCGCGTTGATTCGGCATTCGATGGAAACGCCGGTATGTTTAATACTTTTCTGGCTTAATTTGATGGGCAGCCCGGCCGCCACTTTTAATTGATATTTGATTAAATCGAAACCCGTGACCATTTCCGTTACGGGATGCTCGACCTGGATTCGTGTATTGGCCTCGATAAAGTAAAAGTTCTTGTCCTTGTCGAGTAGGAACTCGACCGTGGCCGCACTGTCGTATTTAGCGTGTTTGACGATTCGCAATGCCGCTTCGCACAGTTGTTCTCTCGTTTGTTTGTCCAGGACGGGGCACGGCGATTCCTCGATCATCTTCTGATGTCTTCGCTGGATGGAGCAGTCTCTTTCGTAAAAATGCAAGGCGTTGCCGTGCTGATCGGCCATCACCTGGACTTCCACGTGACGGGGTTCGACGATCAGCTTCTCCAGATAGACACGACTGTTTCCGAAGGCGGCCCTGGCTTCGGCTTGCGCGGCGTTCAACGCTGAATGCAGATTGATATCGTTATGCACGACTCTCATTCCGCGTCCGCCCCCGCCGGCGGCCGCTTTGATAATGACGGGATAGCCCATTTTCTTGGCCAGCTCCAGCGCATCGGTATCGGTTTCGATGGCGCCGCTAGAGCCGGGCACGACCGGCACGCCGGCTTCCTGGGCCAACTTGCGTGCCTGAACCTTGTCGCCCAGGAGTTCCATCGCCTCCACCGGCGGGCCGATGAACGTAATCCCGCACTCCCGGCAGACCTGGGCGAAATGAATATTCTCCGCCAGGAAGCCGTAGCCGGGATGAATCGCCTCGACGTCCGTAATCTCGGCGGCGCTGATAATGCGCGGAATATTCAGATAACTTTGAGCGCAATCGGCCGG
>JAFGTG010000418.1 GCA_016934255.1 Sedimentisphaerales bacterium | reverse complement strand
TGAAGTTAGGCATATATTATTTCAGAAAATCGGTTTCATGATTTTCTGAAAATAATCGGCGGTCAGATCATAACCTGTTGTCCCGTGAGACATTACACATCGGTTTTTGAAAAGAAAAAATCAAGAAACAAGATTTTTTCTTTCCAAAAGTATGCCTAACTTCAATTTTGCGAAACTCCTGTTAAGTGTCAAACCAGCGCCTTGAGATGTTTAATGCTTCGCTCGGCTTGTTCTATGGTTCCGCACTCGACGCTGAGTGCAATATCACGCGGCGCCGTTTTGCATACCTCAATCACTTTTTTCCAGTCGATAACGCCGTCCCCGCAGGCGCAACCGGCGGGCGTGCCCGTGACCTTGCCGCGTTCGTCCGATGATTGCTGGATCGAAATATCCTTGGCGTGAAGGTGTACGAGCCTGTCTTTGATCCGTTTTAGCCATTCGATGGGATCCCCGCCGCTGAGATAGGCGTTGCCCGTATCGAAGTTAATGCCGATCGCGGGCGAGTCCACCAGATTGTAGATTTTATCCAAGCCCTCGGGCGTCTTGCTGTATTGTTGATGGGGTTCGATGCCGATCTTGATTCCGCGCGGCTCGGCCACAGCCGCGGCCTCGGCCAGGGAATAGCGCATCAGCACGTGATCCTCTTCTTCCGTGGTCCATGCCGGTTTCGGGCCTTCGTCGGTATTGACGACCGGCGCGCCGCACTCGGCGGCAAAGCGAATTGCCTGCTTGAGATAGTTCACACTATAGTCCGGCCGGCATAACTGGGTATGTGAAGACAAGCCGGAAAGTTTGATCCCGGCCTTCTCGCACGCCCGCTTGATCCGATACGGATCGTCCAGCATTGAAACCGTCATATAGTAGCCGGCTTCGCTCATCAGCTCGCGGCCCCAATGGACCCACGGTTCGATGTATTCGTACCCCAGTTCCGCCGCCTTTTCGACGGCCCATTCGAATCCTTTGTCCGCGTGGCGAACGAATTCCGTGTTGACTCCGATAAGCACCTTTGCCATTTGATCATCTCCTAATTATTTTCCCGAGCTTCTTTTGCGGCACGTTTGACAAATTCTTTGCGACTCTCCAAATAATCGTGTTGTTGCGTATCATTGGACACGAATTCAAGAGCTTTTTCAAGGATTTCCAGCGCAAGATCGTATTTCTTTTGCATGAAATACGACCGGGCCAGTGTGTCGCATATCCGAATTCGTTCGGCGTCCGGACAGATCGAGACCGCCTTCTCAAGGATGCTTGAAGCCGCGTCCCAATCACCACGTTTTTCATGGGCGTCCGCCAGGTTGAGATAAGCGACCGTCAACGGCGTATCCAGATCAATCGCAATTTGAAAAGCCCGTATGGCCTTCTCGAATTGCTCCAGCCGGGAATGGCAAATCCCCAGATTGTTCCATCCTGCGGCGTTACCAGGCTCAAGTTTCACGAAGGCGCTGTAATGTTCGACGGCGCGCTCATAGTCTTGCAGCAAAAGATACCTTTTCGCCAGACGCGATCGTAGAATCGCTTTCTCCGGCGTCCTTTCTATGGCTTTCGTCAGCGCCGTTGTCTCTCTCATTAATTCGTTAAGACAGCTCCCGACGTCCCGATCCAGAGGATTCGCTTTCTGCGCCTGATCAAATTGGCGATTCATGATGTCCGGATCCCCCTGGAGAATAGCCAGCATACCATGTAAGGCATAGCCCGTTCCTTTGAAGTACTGCTCTAACCTCTCTCGGACTGGCTGTTTATCCTGTTCAGTCCGCCCCATGTTTACGACATATCGGGAAACCGGAGAATGGTTCCGCCTGATCGAGGTGAGGACATCCAGCCAGCATCCCTCGATGTCCCGTTTGATTGCCGCTCCAAATTCGAGAAAGGGCTTGTCGTCAGTATTGAGCGGTCCGTTTGCGCCGATGGTGCGCAGTCCCTCTTGCCCGACAACGAAACAATCCAGAAACTCATATACGGAGTGGATATTGATCTGGAGAAGGTCGGCGGCAACGTTCGGCCTTTCGACAAGCTCCTTGACTCTCTGAAAATCTATGTGGGTGGGTAACATCGTTCCCATGAGAACCGCGTGCTTATTCAAACAGTTATTGACCATCCACAAGGAGCTATACGGCATCGCCGCCTGGAAGCTCCTGACGATAATGGCAAAGTCCTCTAAACGCAGGTCCAGCGGAACCCAGCAGGACAAGACGCCTTCATCTGTAAGCCGTTCGCGGCACTGAGAGAAGTGATCGTACGTGTACAGCGCCGAGCTTCCGGTGGTGCCCGGATACGTTGAATCGTTCATGATGATGTCGAATTTCTCATCGGTGAGTTTCACGAAATTCTTGCCGTCCATGATGATTTTACGCAGCCGGGGATTTTTATACGAGCCGCGGTTGATATCCTCGAAGAACTTTCCGGCCTCGAAGACGCCGGGGCAGATTTCAGCAATACTATACTGCTCCACGCCGAAGGCAAGGCCGATCCCGCATGTCTCGCCGCTGCCGAAGCCGATTTGAAGGACCTTTTGGGGATTGCTGTGGACAATCAGGGGGGCGTAGGCTTGAAGCATTTGCGTCGTTCGCAGCATTAAGTCCATTCCCGCCACATCGACCCCATCGACGGCGATAAGCCGGTCTCCATCAGGCAGGTCGTGTACGGTGACCGTGCCCGTCGCATCGTCTTTAATATAAACGATCTTGCTGGGATGGTGATAGGTATTGATCGTTTGTAAAAAGACGTCTTGCGGGATCAATAAGAGACCCATGAGGAGCACCGTGGCCGAGATTGCGATCGCTGATATACCACATGTCGTGCGGCGCACCTCCGAAAAGAATATAACCGCAGCGGCCAGGAAAAACTGAATCGCAAGAATGGTCAGGAAGCCTCCCCGTAAGCCAAACAGCGGTATCAAGATAAAACCCGCAACGAAAGAGCCTATCGTGCAACCCACGGTATTACTTGCATAGATATCGCCCACTCGCGTGCCGATTCCCTTAGAGGATCGCGTGCCGATTTCCACCGCGAGGGGAAATGCCGCGCCCATCAGGATCGTGGGCGGCAGCAGGATAATTGATGCATCGAGAAAGTGAAGCCCGGCCTCTTGCCATAACCCCCTCATACCCCATTTATTGATTATGTAATAATCGATCATTCCGATCCGCCCCAACAGCACAATCGATAACAGAACCGACACACCGATCAGGAATTCGACAACGCCGAGATAAAAAATGGGCTTTTTTATTTTTCCCAGAGGCAAACGGCTGCAAACGAAACTACCCAAAGCAATGCCAAGGATAAAGCAGGTCAACATGGACGTAAAAGCGTAAACACTGGTTTCGAGCACGAATAGTAAAGTCCTCGTCCACAGGACTTCCAAAGCCAGCGCGCAAAATCCCGCTAATCCGACCGCCATCAGCACGAGACGCTGCCGTTGATCGGGCGGATCCGTCACTTGCATCGGTTTCGATCTTGACCGACGCGCCCGTCGTTTGTGTTCGTGCCTGATCGGCTCTGTCGAAAGACGCGACAAGCCCATTGCAGTTAAGCCCACGACGATATTTGCGCCGGCCGCCAGATAGACGGTATGACTTACGCCAAACAACCTGATAAGGACATAGCCCGAGAGGAAGCAGCCGGCAACGGCGCCGAAGGTATTGATCGCGTACAGCAAACCGACGCTTTGTCCGGTGCGAGGTTTGCCGGATTCGCCGGAGGAACGGTTTTCCCACAGACAGCTCAGGATCGGTAACGTTCCTCCCATAAGGATAGTGGGAAACAGGAGAATGACGACGGACAAAACGAATCGAACGAGACTCAGCGGATAGAAGCCCGGATGAAAATGCTGCAAGAACCAGCGATAAAAGACATCGGTTGCCGACAGGAAAGTTGGGAGTATAAGGGCGTAGATTCCGATGGCCAGTTCGAGCAAGGCGTACAGTTTCAACGGCAGGGCGGTTCGGTCGGCAATCCGTCCGAAAAACCAGCCTCCCAGCGCCAGGCCAAGCATGAATGCGGTGAGGACCGTGCTGACGGCAAAGACCGTATTGCCGAATACGTCGCCGAATATCCGGGTCCAGGTGATCTCGTAGATCAGTCCCGCCGCTCCCGAAACAAGAAACAGCGGAAGAACCGCTTTACGCGCGACAGACATTTTATATTGCGTCCTTGCGATAATCCTCACCTCTGTCAATTGGTTATTTCTCGAACCTCCACAGGTCGATGGTAATCTCCTCGGCGGCCATCCATTCGACGTGCCAATCTAAAAACAAACAGTTGGATCCTTTTCGGTGCCGGGCCCGCGCGACGCGCCGGCCCTGGGTGACATCTTCGCTGTCCGAGTCGGGCAAATGGCTCGGCGTCCATATATCACAACGGTTGTGGCCCGAATCGTTCGCTTTTCGGATGATGTGTCTCCACGAGCCGTCTTCATTGTCGGTCAGAAAAATCGTGTAAGCGCGTTGGGTGCATTCACTGAGCTTGGAGGGCAGCAGGATCTCACTACCGGTCATGTCGTTTTTGTCCTCGAAGTCCCAGCCGTTAACGACGTAACAGATGGTTTGCTCTTTGTCCGGGTAGCCGGGACAGCGGTAGATATCCACGTTGCGGTAGTCGTTGTCGATCGGTCGCTGGGCCAGCAGCGGCATAAAAAGCTGGAACCAGGCCTTGCCCGTTCCGCCCGCAAGGCCGCGAGGGACGTAAAAGTCATATTCTTCCGCGTAGAGATTGGCCGCCAAACCCACCTGGCGTAAATTATTTTTACAGATAACGGCCTGGGCCTGCTTTCGTGCCGCACGAAGGGCCGGCATCAATATGGCTAAAAGCAATGCAATAACGGCGATAACGACGAGTAGCTCAATCAGGGTGAATCCTCTTCTTTTGCGAATAGCCATACGTCACCTTTCCTACGACAAAGCAAACAGTATAAGGCTATTATACGCTTTTAAAGGAATGAATCAAAGGGCAAATCGGCATCGTTATCGTTCTACCGCTTTGGTTATTTTTTTGGATTGGGTCGTATTCTCGAAATAGGCCGGGCCGCCCCATTTGCCGGTGACGACGATGTCGAGATCGCCGTCGCCGTCGAGATCGACGACCGGGATATTTAAGCCGGAGCCGATTCCCTTGTCGTAGGAAACAATATGGCGACTCCAGGAAATCGACGGGGAGCGGTTTAGCTCGTACCAGTACACGCCGAGCGGGTCGTGGCCGCCGGGATCGTTGCCGTTATGGGCGAAGAAGCGTTTTCCCGTGACCAGATCGAGATCGCCATCTTCGTCCATGTCGGCCAGCGTGAGACTGTGGGCCTGGGACCAGGATTTGTCGATGATGTTTTGCTTCCAGGAGATGTTCTTGCCGTCGCGAATCTGTTTATACCAGAAAATGCCGTATTGATGAGCTGAGCTGGTGATAATATCGTTCAACCCGTCCGCATCCACATCGTAAACCAAAATTTGCGGTGTATGTTCCACCTGGCCCTCCGTGAGACTTCCAACCGCTAAAGGATGTTTAATCCATTGGCCTTTGCGCGGATCGGCCGGGGCTTCGTACCAGGCGTCCGGGCGTAAAATGTCTGGCCGGCCGTCTCCGTTCACGTCCCCGACGCCTCCGCCGAAGGGTCGTTCTTCCGTCGAAACGCTATGCTTGATTAAACCTCGCGTGCCGTCGGCTTTGACGCCTGCCTCGTGCCACTTGGTATCTTTCGTATCCGGCAAAATTTCGAGCGCCTTACCGTCCCCGTCGATATCCCAGATTTCCCCGCACTCGTAGTTTCCGTTCTTTTCGCCCAGGGTCATCGGCCACAATCCGCCGGCTGAACCGGTGTTTCGATACCAGTCGATCTGCCGGCTGAACCAACTGCACGTCACCACATCCGTCAGCCCGTCCCCATCGACGTCCAGCGGCACATTCATAAAGTCGTCCCAGTAGCCGACGCCTTTTTCATTGACCTTGTAGGTTTTGCCCTTTTCGTCCGCCTTTCCTTCGGGAGCTCGAAACAGGTGCGGCTTCCAGTCGGGCGCTTCGTACCAGTAGGGACCGGCGACGATATCGAGCTTTCCGTCGTTATTAAAATCGGCGATCCCACAGGCCTCGC
>JAFGTG010000417.1 GCA_016934255.1 Sedimentisphaerales bacterium | reverse complement strand
TCGATGTCGATGGGAGTCACCAAAATCACAAGCTCACCGGATTTCACAAGGTCCTTTAGAATAGGAACTTCGGAAATAAATTCTTCCGGCGTTGCCTCGACAATAATCTGACGCAGCTCGTCCATTCCGATCCCCGCGGGGGCATTCGTCGTCGCGATAAACGGGACACCCCTTTTCTTTGCCGTGTCTTCAAGACTTTGATCGTCTCGAAGGTCGGCTTTGTTCGCGGCAAGTACGAACGGAATATTTTTCTTCTTGAATAAAGCGATAAGTCGGCTCTCATAGACCGTCCACTCATCACTAACGAGTATCGCCAATTCGGTCCTGTTGAGTACTTTGGCCGTCTGGTCCATTCGAGCCTTACCAAGGGCGCCTTCATCATCCACGCCGGCCGTATCAATAAAGACAACCGGTCCGATGGGTTTGAGTTCCATCACCTTTTCGACCGGATCGGTCGTCGTTCCGGCCTGTGCCGAGACAATGGCGACCTGCTGCTTCACCAGGGCATTGAGTATGGACGATTTACCAACGTTTCGCCTCCCGAACAGGCCGATATGCAGTCTCAGGGATTTTGGTGTTTTAACCATAATTTCACCTATACCAAAAAATCTTTATTTTAAATAGTAACAATCGGGTACGTCTATCGTAACGATCAGCCACCGATATTCTCCTCGATGGTGCTCAAAAGCAGATCGGGCTTGATCGGTTTCTCAAGTACGGCCTTGACCGGCAGCCAGTCTTCGTCCGGCTCGAAACCGAACGGCAAGTTCATCTCTCTCCTGATACCGGAAATGATAATCACCGGCGTGTTCTTCAGGCTTTCCTCTTTGTGCAAGGCGCGGGCAACGTCAAATCCTTCCGATTCCGTCGTCATCATCACGTCGAGCAGAATGATATCCGGATGGACGGCCTTGGCTTTCTCGAAACCGTCTTTACCGTTCGAGGCGCTTTCGACGTCAAATCCTTTGGCTTCGAGCAAATTTGTGGTCGCATCGACAAATTCCGGATCGTCGTCTATCATCAACACTGTTTTTGCCATTGTGGTGTTCTCCTTTCAGTTTTCTCTGACTAAGGTCTGCTTTTGTAGCATGTTTTCATTACGTTGTTTTAACGAGTCCGCCCTGGAAAGACTTACGTATCTTCCAAGAGTATGTGCAATAGTTTCAATCTCCTTAATGATTTGACCGGACGAATGGGCGGAGTCATCTTTTCCCGGATAGATTTCATAGAATCTTTTATAAGCCGGAGGGGTAAAATTGAGCATGACAACATTCGCCCCGGCCGCGAGCGCGGACCTGACCGCATCGCCGCTGCCCGCAACTCCAACCGCCGTTGTCGCGGGTAAATGTGTATCTTTTGTGAGTATCCTCGCCAGCGAGAGGGTTCTCAAAGTCAATCCCAGATCGCCCTGCGGCTCATCGGCCAGCGGAGTTCGATGATGTGGAATAAACGGCCCGATCCCGAGCATGTCAAAATCCTGTTCCTTAAAAAAGACGATATCCCGGGCCAGATCGCCGCAGGTCTGGTTTCTCAAACCGACAATGCTCCCGGAGCCTGTTTGGTATCCCAAGCTCTTCAAATCGCCCAGACACCTTAACCTGTCCTCAAAACTCATACCGGGGTGCAGCAGGCCATAAAGCGTTGGATTCGTCGTTTCAATCTTCAATAAATAACGGTCGCCCCCCGCCTGTCTCCAAAGTCGATAATCGTCCTCGCTCCATTCCCCCACGGATAACGTCACCGCCATATCGAATTTATCTTTGATATCCTCGATCACCTGCGCTAACCAGAATGGGTCTAAATCGCGATCCTCGCCCGATTGCAAAACGACCGTTTTGATTCCGGCTTCCGCGATGTTGCCGACCGATTCCAGGATTTGCTCTCTGGTCATTCGATACCGTGCCAAATTCGTGTTGAACGTATTCAGCCCACAGTATGCACACGTATTCCGACAATAATTGGAAAATTCAATAATCCCGCGAAGAACAATACCATCCCCGACGTATCGCGAACGAACCTCGTCGGCCGCGTGCATGATCCGCCGGGTCGAATCACGGTCTCCCTGAGCAAGCAGAAATTCCACGTCGGCCCTTGTCGAGGTTCCGTTGTCACATACACTATTGAGAGTAGATTGTAGATTCCGTTCAGGCATTTTTCTTAGCGGCTTCTCGACGATACTTTTTGATCAGATCGAGCATACTTTTAGGCGTTAATTCCCCGTGAATTTTTTCATTGATCATGACCACCGGCGCCAGGCCGCAAGCCCCCAGACACCTTGCCGGCTGAAGCGAAAAAATCCCGTCTGTCGTCGTCTCGCCGACGTCAATCTTGAGTTCGTTCTTGACCGCCTCCAATATCTGTGCGGCGCCTTTGACGTAACAAGCCGTTCCGAGGCAAACGGCGATCGTATATTGGCCCGGCGGATTCAGATTGAAGTAATGATAGAATGTAGCAACACCCCAAATATGCGCCGTCGGGATGCCCATTTCCTGGGCAATCACGTCCATCGCCCGGACCGGGAGATACCCGAACAATTGCTGGGTTTTATGCAGCGCCCTGATTAAATACGAATCCGAATGCTCGTATGTATTAAGCTCGGCAATGAACTCCTTGAGTTCTGCGTATTTTTGCTCTTCCGTTTCCGGTACGGTTGTTTCGTTCGTTTTGATCATCGTCATAAAAAGTTCCCTTTTTAATGTTTCTGTCTTAGAAATACAAGTCTCTATTTCCGGCTTTGGTCTTTTCGTAATAGCCCAGGAACTGCTCATAGACTCCCGGCAGCCTCTCTTTGACCTGTTCGATTTCCCTTTCGATCACGTTCTCGCCGACGGCAATGGTCTGCTCGCTGCCGAAATCATCGAGCCATTCCCGGAAGGTAATAATCGCATTCAGTTTGCAATATTGGCCTTCCTTTCCGGAGCGGAGCAGTTTCATAATCTTTTGGCCGGTCCGGCCGCAGCGATAACCCGCGGTACAAAAAGACGTAATATAACCGGCTTCCGCCAGTTCCCGAACCACGTCGTCCAGCGAGCGTGTATCGCCGAGAATAAATTGCTGTCGCTCGTCGGGCTGGTTCTCGTCGATTCGTTCGGCGTACCCCCCGATATCGATTTTCGTCGAGGCGTCCGTCTGAGTGCATCCCAAAGGCAGCACTTCGCGGCGCAACCGGGCGTTTTCCCTGGCGGTCAGGATCATACCGGTATAGGGAACCGCCAGGCGGAGTACGGTGACCAGTTTTTTAAACGCCTCGTCATTAACGCGATGCTCCGGATTCTCCACAAACGGCGTATTGCCGGCGGGCTCGAGCCTGGGAAACGAAATGGTATGCGGTCCAATCCCGAATTTATCCTCCAGCTCGATCGCGTGGCAAAGCAGGGCCATGACCTCGAATTTCCAGTCGTACAATCCGAACAGGACGCCGATCCCGACATCGTCAACACCGGCTTCCATGGCACGATGCATACAGTAGAGCCGCCAAAGATAATCCCCCTTAATCGTATCGGCCGGATGGACCTTCTCATACGTCGGCCTGTGATACGTCTCCTGAAAAACCTGAAACGTACCGATCCCCGCGTCCTTTAAAAGACGCAATTCCTCAATAGATAACGGAGCGGCGTTGACATTACAGCGTCGTATCTGCCCCCAGCCCTTTCGCGTTTTGACTTTAACATCGGCGATGGTTTGCAGTGTAGAGACCATATAGTCGATGTCCGACCTGGGATGTTCTCCATAGACAACAATCAATCGTTTGTGACCGATGACGCCGGCCAAGACCTCGATTTCGCGCCGAATCTCTTCGTTCGTGAGAATCCGGCGCCGGGCCTGATCGTTGCTCCGGCGAAAACTGCAATAGAGACAATCGTTGACGCAGAAATTGCTCAAATAAAGCGGTGCAAACGTCACAATGCGATTGTCATAGACCTTCACCTTAACTTCCGCGGCGACTCGCTGCATTTCGGCGAGTAACTCGGGATCCTCGACGTGAAGCAGGCAGGCCGTCTCATCCAACGTGAGCGTCTCGACGGCCAGTGATTTTTGAAGAATATCCCTGACGCGTCGCGGATCGGGGTGTGTATTTTCTGCAAGAGACCGTTCGATTCCGATGCTATCGATAAAGCATTTACCGTTGTCGAGATATTTCTCTATCTGCTCGGTCTTGATCCGTCGTTTTATCCAGCTATAGTGATCGGCTTCATGCCTTTTTTCTTTTTTGCATGGTGCGATTGTCATGATTTCACCTTCTTATACGACTTTCAGGTTGGGCGAAACAATGCCCCTCGGTAATTTTGCCGCATAGTGTGTATGAAGCAGCTTATGTGATTTTTCGCTGAGCGGCTTGCCGAGAAATTCTTTATATAATCTTTGGACGTCCGGGTTCTCGTGGCTCCGTCGAATGGTTTTTTCCCGATCCAAACCGTAAAGCGCCTGAGCGCGAAGCCTAAGACATTCCTCGTCCAGCGGGATGGAATTGGCCGTAGCGTAGGGCTGGCCACCTCCCCCGATGCAGCCGCCCGGACAGCCCATGACTTCGACAAAGTGGAAACGGTCGCGATCTTCCCGGACCATTTCCAATGCCCGGTGAGCGTTGCCCAGACCGTGTGCGACCGCCAGGCGCAATTCCTGGCCGTCCAGAACCACGGTTGCTTCTTTGAGACCTTTAAATCCGCGAACGTCTGCTAACTCGATATCAATCAGCGTCTCACCCATATAAAGTTCGTACGCCGTTCGGATGGCGGCCTCCATCACACCGCCCGTGACGCCGAAGATAGCGCCGGCGCCGGACGAAAGCCCCAGAGGTTCGTCAAACTTCTCCGGCGTGATATTAATGAAGTCGATTCCCGCCGATTTGATCATCCAGACCGCTTCTCTGGTCGTGACAACGATGTCGGTGCTGCGCATGCCATTGACGTTTAATTCGGGTCGCGCGGACTCGTATTTCTTGGCCGTACAGCACATCACAGCAACGCTGAGTATTTTCTTCGGATCGGCTTTGATCTTGTTGGCAAAATAGGTCTTGATCATCGCCGATCCCATCGACATCGGCGACTTGCACGTCGAGATATTTTCGATCAGGTCGGGATAAAACTGCTCCATGTATTTCATCCAAGCACTGGAACAGGACGTAATCAAAGGCAACGGTCCCTTAGCCTGGAACCGTTCCAGAAACTCACTGGCCTCTTCCATGATGGTCAGGTCGGCGGAAAACTGGGTATCGAAGACATAATCGAAACCCATGCGCTTCAGAGCCGCGACAAGCTGGCCTTCCATATTTCGACCCGGAGCTAAACCAAATCCCTCGCCGATGGCGGCGCGAACCGAAGGCGCGACCTGGGCGACTTTGATCAAGTCTTTATGGTTGAGCTTTTCAAACAACTCCTGAGTGTAATTTTTCTCGACAAACGACGCCGTGGGACAAACGTTAATACATTGACCGCACGCAGTACAAACGGTTTCCGCGAACGGCATGTTATACGCCGGCATAACGACGGTGTTGAAACCGCGATAAGCCTGGCCGAGACAATGTACGCCCTGGATCTCAGAGCACATCCGAACGCACCGTCCGCATAAAATGCACTTATCGGGATCCCGAATGACGCTCGCGGAAGACAGGTCTTTTTCGTAACTCTTTCGCTGTCCCTCGAAGTGACGATGTCGAATGCCCATGGCGTAAGCCAAACGCTGGAGCTCGCAATTGCCATCGCGTTCGCAGGTATGACAATCTTCCGGATGATTGTCGAGCAGCAGTTCGACGATATCACGACGGGCCTGCCGGATTTCTTTGTTATTCGTATAGATTTTCATCCCATCCGCGACGGGATAGCAGCATGAAGCGACATAATTCTTGATGCCCTCTACCTGAACGATACAGACCCGACAGGCGCCCTCAATCGAGAGCTTGGGATGATAACACAGCCGGGGGATATGATAGCCGCATTCATCCGCCGCCTGCATGATAGTCTGATCCGATTTTACGCGATGAATCTTATCGTTGATGGTGATCGTAATGTTCTTTTCCATTGTAATCGCCTATACCTTTTCTATGGCATTAAACTTACAGGTTTCGTAACACAGCCCGCATCGAATACATTTGTCGGAATCGATGACGTGCATCTTTTTCGGGCTGCCTGAAATGGCCGCAACGGGACAAATCCTCTTACACGCGGTACACCCCGTACACTTCTCGGTAATTTGATAGCTAATCAAACCCGCACACACCTTGGCCCGGCACTTTTTTTGATGAATGTGTTCTTCATATTCTTCCCTGAAATTTTTGATCGTGCTCAATACCGGATTCGGGGCGGACTGCCCCAGGCCGCAAAGTGAGGCCTTTTGAATCATCCGGCCCAGGCGTTCGAGCTTCTCGATATCGCCGGGCTGCCCTTTGCCCTCGGTGATACGCGTCAATATCTCGAACATTCTTTTTGTCCCTTCTCGACAGGGAGTGCATTTGCCGCAAGATTCGTTTTGCGTGAATTCGAGGAAAAACTTGGCGATATCCACCATACAGGAATCTTCGTCGATGACGATCATTCCCCCCGAACCCATAATCGAGCCGGCCTCGGCCAGGGATTCGTAATCCACCGGGGTATCGACAAATTTTTCCGGGAGACAACCGCCGGAAGGACCGCCCGTTTGGATGGCCTTGAGCTTCTTGCCGTTGGTGATGCCCCCGCCGATGTCGTAGATAATCTCCCTGAGCGTCGTGCCCATCGGCACTTCGATAAGCCCCGTATTGACGACCTTACCGGCAAGAGCAAAAACTTTTGTCCCTTTACTGGTCTTCGTCCCGATAGAGCTAAACCAGTCCGCGCCGTCCAAAATGATGACCGGAATATTCGCCCAGGTCTCCACGTTGTTAATCAGCGTGGGCTTACCAAACAATCCGCTGACCGACGGATAAGGAGGTCTCGGCCTGGGCATCCCCCGGCCGCCTTCGATAGACCGGATCAGGGCGGTTTCTTCGCCGCAGACAAAGGCGCCGGCGCCCAATCGAAGCTCGATATCGAATGAAAAATCCGAACCCAGAATATTGCGTCCCAAAATCCCCTGCTCGGTAGCCTGTTTTATCGCAATAGTCAGGCGTTTGATCGCCAGAGGATATTCCGCCCGAATGTAAACAATTCCCTTATCGGCGCCGATGGCGTATCCCCCGATGGCCATTCCCTCAAGGATCGTATGCGGATCGCCCTCGATGGCGCTTCGATCCATAAAAGCCCCCGGGTCTCCCTCATCCGCATTGCAAATGACGTACTTCCGGTCGCTTTTTTCTCTGGCCGTGAATTCCCACTTGAGACCAGTCGGGAACCCCGCCCCGCCCCGGCCTCTCAAACCCGATTTTTTGACCTGCTCGATAACCTCGGCGGGCGTCATATCGGTAATCACTTTCGCCAGCGCCTCGTAACCACGCAGGGCCAGGTAGTCGTCGCATTTTTCGGGATCGATAATCCCGCAATTGCGAAGTGAGATTCTCATCTGTCTTCCGAAAAACCGGGAATCGCCGAAGATACGGAAAAAGCGATTATACAGATGGTCTTCCTGGATGACTAATCGCGTGACCGGCTTGCCTTCGAGCAGGTGTTTCTGGACAATCTCAGGCACGTCGTCACCCCGGACGTGACCATAGATCGTATAGCCCGGATTGATGACCATCATCGGACCTTTTTCACACATCCCCAAACAGCCGGAGAGGTGGATTCTGGCCTTGTCCGTCAAGGAATGGCGTTCCAACTGTTCCTGCAGCACGGCCTGGATTGCTCTGCTGCCGTGATTGATGCAGGCCGTCCCGTCACATATGGTTATTACGAATTCTTCAGTCATTCTTTCACCGTATCAATCTATAATCCATTCGCTTATTACTTCACCATTTCTAAGGTGTTGTTCCACAATCTGCTGCGCCCGTACCTTATTAATTTTGCCGTAACGAACGGGATTCTTACCGACCTCAACGACTTCAACCGTCGGCTCGAGATTGCACCTCCCGGCACATCCTTTCTGACTCAGATAAACATCCGACAATCGGCCCTTTCTCAAAGCCTCCTGAAAAACCTCCATGACCTCATCGGACCCGGCGGCGATTTCACACGTCGCCATGCCGACATAGACCCGTTTCGTGGCCAGGAAGTTCTTACTGACAATTCGGCCGACCGCTTCGGCTCGCTTTTTCCTGATGACATCCAATGGTGTCGCCATGTTACCCGTTCCTTTCGATTTTGAATATAAAGGCGTTTCCGTTTTCCCTCGGCTCGACCCATATCTCGCCGCCGTGTTCCCTGATAATCTGTTGAGTAATATACAATCCCAGCCCCGTTCCTTTTTCTTTCCGTGTCTGGTCGTTGTCAAGTCGTGAGAACCGCTTGAACAGCTTTTGCACGTTCTCTTCGGATATCGGCTCGGATTCATTGAAAACTTCCACGGTACATACACCATTCGTCGCCGCACCGGAAATCGTCACGCGGCCATCGGTGTAACTGTATTTCATGGCGTTGCTGAGCAGATTGTTGGCCACGATCTGCATCAGATCGCCGTCCGCGGAGACATCGAGATCATCAGGTATCCGATTGGTTATCTGTATATTCTTCTTCGACGCAATTGTCGCCAGCGCATCGAGCGACGGTGTAAAAACATCCTTGTTCAGATTGATCGGTTTCTTATGAGCCTCAAGCTGGCCGCGTTCGATCACACCGAGGTTAAGAAACTTACGCACCGTAGCGGTGAGATAGTCCAGATTCCGAGCGACCGACTCAATCGCTTTTTGCTGCTTGAAATTAATCAGTCCGAGCATACCCTCTTTCAGAGAGTACACATTCATCACCGCCGAGGCTAAAATTCCCTTGAGCTCGTGGGCGACGAAACCGATAAGCTCCACATAACTTTTATTGGCTGCAATCAACTTTTCATTGGTAACGCGAAGGCTTTTTTCGCGTTCGTCGAGTTTCTCCGACATATCGTTGAACTCATGCGCCAACTCGTCGAATTCCATAACGCCGGTCGGGATCGAAACCCTGTAACCGAGATTGCCTTCGGATATTTTGCGCGTCGCCCCCAGCATGTTCGTTAAAGGCCGGGTCATTCCCCTGGCAAGAATATAGGCCAAAATCACCGCCAAAACGGAAACCGTCATGATAATGCCCATAAACAAAACGATGATCCCCAACGCCATATCATCGAATTGTTTTTCAAGGATACCCACATAAAGCATTCCAATAACGTTGTTGTTAATATCTCGAATCGGCTCGTAGGCCGTCTTATACCAATGCGTGACGACGAAAGCCCTATCATGCCAGGTTTGCCCTCGGCCGATGACTTGTTCATAGACCTCGGCGGATACCCTGGTTCCAACCGCACGGTCGGCTTGCTCATCTAAAACGTTAGTGGATATCCTCGTATCCCCCTGGAAGACGGTCACCGTTCCGACGGGCTTCGAATCGTACATCTCATCCCCGAAAACAATCGTCTTGATTCGATCCACAAGCGAGTAATCCCGGTTGATGATACGACCGCCGTAAATCACCTCTTTCACGTTACCGTTGCCATCAAAAATGGGCATGGCATATTCCTTAGCCATAACACCCCGAAGTTCGAGCTTACCCGTCGGTATCGCTTTCGGAGTGGGTTTGATTTTTATCGACGTCGTTTCCTTCAAGCGATGATTGAGTTTGACCAACTCAGGATTCGAGATGATTCGTGTTCCGACATATTCAGCCCCCTTATCAAAAACAGCACGAACGATTTCGCTCGGTACATCATTCTTATCGGCTATCCCGACTCGTTCGAGATAATGCAATCCCATCTTCTCTTGCAATTTATCAAGCGGCTCGTTAAAGGAAACCAGTTTGAAGCTTTGCCTGATTTTCTCAAGTTCGGTCGTATAAACCAGCCACGCCGCTCTTAGGTCATGCAAGACTTGCCGTTCCGTTCTCTCGATAATATCTTCCTTGATGATATAGGCGCCCAGTAAAGCAATCAATATCGACAATGCCGCGATGACCAGAACAAAACCGATCAGCAACCTGGTTTTTAACGAATTTCCCTTCATGGTTGCTTGCCCTCTTTGTTCGCTGCGTTCACAAAGTAAATGATGTTCTCCAGTTCTGTCTCAAGGTTGATATTCCGGATCACGCAATCCTCAGGAACCTGTAACCGTATCGGAGCGAAATTTAAAATCCCTTTAATCCCGGCTCTGATCATAATTTGGCAAACTTGTTGAGCGGCAAAGTCGGGAACGGAAATAATTCCAAATTGTATCTGTTTCTTTTGAATATAACCATCAAGCTCCTCAAGCGGCAGGATAGGAATGTTCGTTTGACCTTCCATTTTTACCGAGTCGATATCAAAAGAGGCCAGTATCTTAATACCGCTCTTCTCAAATCCGGGATAGCGAAGAAGTGCTTTTCCCAAGTTCCCGGTTCCGACGAGGACAAAGTTATGAACCTTATCTTTTCCAAGAATCTCTCGTATTTGCCCAATGAGTTGATCAACCTGGTATCCGCCTCTGCGGTTTCCTCGGATGCCCAAAATTGAAAAATCCTTTCTGACCTGTGCAGCGGTAACGCCCGCGGCATCCGCCAGATTTTCTGAAAAAACCCGCGTTAGACCTAAATGTCTCAATTTCAAAAGCGAATTTTTATATCGAGACAATCTTAATATACAATTTTCATTCTCCATATCTTATGACTATATCGGAATTATTATTGTGACATATTTCATAATATCAAATATTATATACATCTTAATGTGATATAGATCACATTTATTATAATATAATACACCACATGCCTTTCGTCAAGCCTTATTGTGATAATTTTCACATTTTTTACACTTATTTTTCAACAGGTTTAGAAAACCATCAATTTTTATCCATAGAAGCAACATAATGAGCATACGAAAGTGTATTATGACGTGAAAAAATGAAGAACATGATCGGTCGAAATGATTGTAACCAACTATCAATACATAGCTTATCACATCTCGCATATCAACATTCCACTTAAGATCGTCGAGTTAGAGGAAACGAGCATTATAAAGATCCCCTCTTTCGAAACCGTACGTCGGATCCGTAAAATATGAGCTTAAACCGAATATCCCTCAAAAAATAGTCTCGTAAAAATTCACGGTCGATGGTCTAAAGCATAAAATTCAATCATGCTAAACTATTTGTCTTGATTACTAATGTTGACCGAAAATATCCCCGATAAAAAATCAATCCGAGGAAGATGTATCTATTTAATTGTCGTTTAAAAATTCAGTTTATATAGGTCTTTTTTTGGAAAAGTCGATTTAAGCCGTCGCTTCGGTGACTTCACAGGATATGTAAATCTCAATGAGATTGGGAGAATCTTATAAATGAGAACGAACAATAAAAATCAACTCCTATATCTGTTGCTCATTTATACGATCATCTTGCCGGTTCGAGCGGGAGTTAACTCTGATACGGGTATTGCGGCGATCACAAATCCCAGCGCCGACGTGACGCTTTCTTTTGTCCTACCCGGTCGAATTGCCGAGGTTCACGTCAAAGAAGGAGACGTCGTAAAAGCCGGCCAAGTCTTGGTTCGACAAGATGATGCCGTGGAAAAAGCTCGCCTGGCGCAACTCGAGGCCGATTCGACGAACATGGCCAATATCGAGGCGGGCAAAGCCTCATTGGCCCAAAAGCAAGTGGATCTTCAGAAACTTGAGACCGCGGCGGCGCGTGAGGCCGCGACGGAATTAGAGGTCGAGCACGCTCGGCTGGACGTGAAAATCGCTGAGTTATCTCTGGATGTAGCGATTTTTGAGCATGAGCAGGCTGTGAGGAAATATGAAGAGGCCAAGCTACAAATCGATCGCATGAACCTTAAAAGCCCTATCGACGGCAGTATAGAAAAGGTTGAGGTGGAGACGGGTGAATCCGTCAATGCCCTGGATAGCGTCATTCGGGTCGTCAGGATTGATCCGCTTTGGACAGACGTGCCCGTTCCCCTGGATCGAGTCTCACGTCTTACACGCGATGGAACCGTCGATGTCATATTTCCAAACGTTCGTACAGAAGACGTTTCTCTAAAAGGTAAGATCATCTTCATCGCAGCGGTAGCCGATGCCGGCAGTAGCACCTTGAGGGTAAGGGTAGAGGTTCCCAATAAAAATAAGAGATCCGCGGGCGAACACGTTCGGGTTGTCTTTTCAACCTTATAGGCGAAAAGAGAAAGCATCAAACAATGAATCCTTATCGTAATGACCTTAGCCGTGTATTTCGTTGGCTAAGAAAAAACGTGATTATCATCGCTTTCAAATCCAAGTTTTTCTTGGTCTTGGGAACGCTTTCGAGTGTATTCCAACTGACAGGTTGCATTTCTGACAGAATTGAGAATCACAGTGATTTAGTCCCTTATCAGCAGCATTTGGCGGATCAAGGTCCACAACGTCGTTCTGATACCGAAGGTCACGAATTGGAACGTCCCTTAAAACTTCTCAAACCGGCCCCCTCTCCGTCATCCACTGGACCGCTTGAAGCCATCATCACGGATCCGAATACAGGCCGGAAAACCACCCTCGCATCGAGAATGACCGATCCGGAAAGCCGGGTACATCCTCCTTATCCTACTAATGCAATTCCCGAATTAGAGTTCGTGACCGATCCGAATACAGGCCGGAAGACCGTTGAGTTAACCCTCGAAGCCGCCGTGGCCCGGATGCTTGCTCATAGCCCGGAGATCAGAGTCGTGAGCTTTGATCCGTCGATTGCCAAGCAGGATATCACGCGAGCTGCGGCTGCATTTGATTTGACCGGATTCGGAAATGTGAACTTTGAAAAGGAAGATAGTCCTCCCAACAGCTTCTTTCAGCCTGGCCAGGCGGATGTCCGAACGTATGAGACCGGAATCAAACAAACGGCCTTTACAGGCGGGGAATGGTCGGTCAGTTATGCTTTGACGCGTAGCTGGGATGATCTGGCTGGCCGGACGTACCCTTTGCGGTACGAACCGATTGTGGCTTTTCAGTTAAGACAGCCGCTGTTGCGCGATGCCTGGTCGGAGGTTACTCTTGCCGGCGTCAACATCGCTAAGCTTAATTACAAGGTAGCCCTGCTCGGCTTTCGTGAAAAAAGCGAGGATATCGCTACACAGGCGATCTCGGCCTACTGGAGGCTTGTTCAGGCTCGGCGGGATGCGCAGACTCAGCGGGAGCTTCTCGATAGAACACTCGAAACCTTACATAAGGTCGAGGGTCGAAAGGGCATTGATGCCACCAACGTCCAAATCAAACAGACCGAGTCGTTTGTTAAAATCCGTGAGGCCGTGTTACTTCAGACGGAAAAAGCCGTCTCGGACGCACAAGAGGTCCTTGTACGATTGATCGCCGATAGTCAGTTGAATATGCTCGATGAGTTTCAGATTATCCCCGTCAGCGAGGTTTCCCTTGAAACCCGGGAGCTTGAGCAACCTTTGACCGTGCTGGAGACGGCCATGAGAAAGAATCCGGTCATTCAGCAAGCCCGGATCGGGATTGAGATTGCCGATATCAATGTTCGTGTGGCTGAAAATCAGAAGATGCCCCGCCTGGACCTCATCGCTTCAACCCGAACCCAGGGACTCCATCAAGACGCTGATACATCGCATGACAGCCTCAAGACGGACGGCTATTTCAGTTATGAGGTTGGAGTGTCTCTGGAATATCCCTTTGGCAATCGGCAAAGGGAAGCGGAACTGCTCCGACGACGGCTCGAACGAAGACGGGCTGTGGCGGTCTTGCAGAATATCGCCGATCAGGTCGCGATAGCCGCCAAGGAAGGTTTACGGAAGATTAAAACGAATCAGGCGGAAATCCAGATCCAAAAGAAAGCCGTCGAAGCAGCTCAGATTCACTTGCAAACCCTTATCGACACGGAGCCGGTGAGAGAACAACTGACTCCGGAATTTCTGTTGGTAAAACTGCAAGCCCAGGAAACTCTGGCCAACTCCCAAAGATCGGAGAACCGGGCCATCATCGATTTCAATATCTCGCTGATCCAGTTAGCCCGGATTATAGGCACCGTGCTGGAATTGCATCCGATCCAATCTTCCATGCCCGTCGTTTCTGATCTATCGAAGACATCAGAGTAGTCAAACGTTACACTTAATCGGACGAACAGGCCTGCTTATTCTTTTCCAGCAAACCCAAGCTGCTCATCGAGCCAGTGGTCGGTTCTTAGGACGGATTTTCGCCGGCGTAAAGCCAAACGCTCGGCGCGGTTCTGGGCCAGGCGAAATGCATAGCGAACCGGAGCAGAAGAAATATCGTCATGGGCGAGAGCGTGTCTTTTCTTAAAGGCACCGACTACGTTTTTTGCATAGCGAGTTACTACCTCGTCTTCCAGACTGAAGATCGCCTGGGCGCTGCCCGGATCTCCCTGGCGGGCCCCTCGACCAAACAACTGTCGGTCGATCCGGGCGGATTCGTTGGGTTCGGCGGCGATCACGTGGAGCCCTCCGGAGTTGGCGACACCCCGACCGAGCTTAATATCCGTCCCACGACCGGCCATATTGGTCGCCACGGTAATCTTTCCCCGCCGGCCGGCTTCGGCCACAATTTGGGCCTCCTGGCGATGATAAATCGCATTGAGCACCTGGTGATCCAATCCTTCGGCAGTGAGCAACGAGCTAAGATGCTTGCTGGATCGCACGCTCCGGGTTCCAATGAGAATCGGCCGGTCGGTTTCGTGAATCCGGCGGATTTCCCGGACGATTCGCCTCCACTTTTGGTCTTCCGAAGCAAGAACGAGCGTGGGCAGATACTCTCGTATGCACGGACGATGGGTTGGAATTGTGACGACGGGCAATCTGTAAATCTGCCAGAATTCCGACAACGCCTCCGCGGCGGTTCCCGTCATCCCGGAAAGCTTATGATACATTCGAAAGAATCGCTGAAAACTAATGCGGGCGTAGGTATCTTTCGGTGGATTGATCTGAACCGCCTCTTTGGCCTCGATAGCCTGGTGCAAACCGTCGCGCCACGTCCGGTCCGGCATCAACCGGCCGGTAAACTCATCCACAATGACAATCTTATCATCGTCAAGCACGTAATGCTTATCCTTTAAATACAATTCCTTGGCCGTTAAAGCCTGGTTAACCATCTCCCATCGACGCCGGCGTCCCTTCCACAGTCCGCTCAGTTCCCTCGTGAGTCGCTCCAGATGAGCTTGCCCTTGACGAGTTAACTCAATCTCCCTATAGCGATGATCGATGCGGTAATCCACTTCAATATCCAGTTGTTTTGCAATGTCTGCCGCTTCCCGGAAGGTCTCTGTTTGTTCCGGATTCAAACCTTCTCCCGATATAATCAAGGGAGTAACCGCCTCATCGATTAGGATCGAGTCGGCTTCATCGACGACGGCATAGTGCAATCCACGCTGAACGAGTCGTCCGGTTCCATCCCGGCCGCCGCTGGCGATCTTGGCCATGAGCGCCGAACTTAGTCCCTTCAATCGCCCGAGCGCTAAGCGGTCGCGGAGGAAATCGGCCGTAACTTCCTTGTTCGTGCAATACGTCACATCAGCCAGATACGCGGCTTTTCTCTCTTCCGGGGGTGTTTCCTGTTCGATATGAGCGACCGTTAGCCCACAGAAACGATAAATCCGCCCCATCCACTGGGCATCGCGCCGGGCCAGGTAGTCATTGACGGTAATTACGTGGCAGCCTTTTCCCCTCCAGCCAGCCACGGTAACCGGCAGAGTGCAGGTCAGCGTCTTGCCCTCCCCCGTTGCCATCTCTGCAACACACCCGCTCTCCAGAGCTAAGGCACCCGCGACTTGAACGGAAAACGGTTTTTCACCAATTTGACGAAACGCCACCTCCCGAACGAAGGCAAACGCCCGTTCGAGGTCGCACGATTGATCACGATGCCGACGGAAAATCTCACGAAGCTCACTGGCTATCTCACGGAGCTTTGAATCCGGTAGGGTCGAGAATTGGTTCTCAAGCGATAGAATTCTTTTCGCCTGGCGAATCAGTCTCTGGTAGCGCGGGATGCACCGGTTCACCCATCCAACGCCGGCATGCCACGCCGCGTCCAGCCCCCGAGGAAGAAAGTCACTCGAAGCCCGGTGATCCAGCATCCGCCAGGTTGCACTGGGTATGGCGTCCATCTTAGATACGGAACCTCCGCTGGAATAATTGACGGGCCAACCGCCACCATTGGGCGGCAAGAGGCTTGGACGGCAATTGGAATCTCGCGACGACCCGCTGGCCGGACAAAAGTCGAACCGGACGGTCAGGCGTCGGGCGGATGCGAATCTCGAAAAATTTCTCCGCGGTTTGAATTCCGCGAGAATCCTGAATCTTGGTCGGCATGGATCCTCCGACCGCATAACCCAGAGCTTCCGACGGCAACACTTCCTGGCCGGCGGGGAAGATCGCTTCAATTTCGCCTCCTAACAAAACGTCAGGGCGTCCCCTCACGCGGATTTCAAGCTGATCGTACGCCTGATCGACGAGGAGAGCCGCAAGCTGTTGCCCGGCGGTCGCCCGAATACGAACGTTATCCAGATTCGCGATAAGACCTACCCGTTCACCGCGTTGCAAAAATACGCCTTTGGCCCTTTCAATATCAGGTGAAACCCATGTACCGGAAAGCACCGGCTTCAAATGTAATGACGAAAGCTGAAAATCGACCCGGGCTATTTTCTCCTGTAGGGCCTGGATTTGCTCGGCCAGTATTTGCGCCGACGCAATCTCTTGCACCCGGGCGACTCGCTGCTTAACCTGAAGGTTGCCAAGCTCGGCCATCAGGCTCTTCTTCTCAGCCTCCAGGGCGGGATTGACGGCCTTGATGAGAGGATCTCCACCTGGAGTGACGACCTGATCGCTCGGGAAAAATTCCGTTATAAAACCATCGCTCTCCGCATGGACGATTGCCAGGTCAACAGGTTCCACGATTCCTTCAACTCTGCAGTGGTCGGGCACGTGGAGAACTCCCAAACCTACTGTCATCAGAGCCAACGTACCGAATGTTGAAAAGGCAGCACGACCGCGGGCTTTAGCAAGTTCACCATGCGTAGCGAGATACCGAATGAACTGACCGATCGGAACGAGCACCCACGCAATGATCGCTGAAAAAGCAAAGAACGGAACAAGGATAAACAACTCTTCCGGAAGTCGGTTGTTCAAGAACAATAAAATCCGGATGCAAATAAAAACACGATAAGCGGTCGATGCGATACCGTAGAACACAAACCATATCCGCTCACCAAAACCATGAGCGGGATTCTGGATGTTTTTCAACCACCAGGCGTATTTTTTAACGAGATAGGAAAGGTAGTTTTTAGAGCGATGGCTGAGGTTGGGGATTTCCAACAGATCGGACAGAACATAATAGGCGTCGAACCTGAGCAACGGATTCCCATTGAAAACCAGCGTCGAGACGCTGGCTACAAAAATAACATTATACGCAATGATATGCAGCGTTCCCGTTGAGGTATTGGCCCAGATCATCGCGGCAATCGCCGCACCCGCCAACTCCACCATGACTCCCGACATGCCGACGACGACCCGGTGCCACTTTTTTCGGAAGGCCCATGCGCTGGACGCATCGACGAAAGGCAGCGGGATGAACACCAGAAACATCACGCCCATCACGTGGACCTGGCCGCCGGTGCCGCTGAGCCGGCCGAAGCGCTTACAGGCAAAGGCATGGCCGAATTCGTGACACACTTTAATGACCAGAATGCTCATGTATAGCAGGATAAGATTATTCGGAGCCAGGATGTCCGAGCTTTGGTGGATGAGTTCGCGTATGTTACCAACGACAAAGTACAATCCCGTTGTCACGAGCGCCAGCCACAGAATCAGGCCGATCCAACTAAAAAGCCATCCGACGACGCCGATCCACCTTTCCAAAATGTGGTCCGGATCCAGCAACGGGATGCGGATAAACAATAAGTTCGTAAGGAATCCCTGGATTTGACGCCTGACACGCGTGCGATAACGATTGAACAAACTTTCCGTATCCGGCGTTAACTCGGCATAAAGTAAATTCGAGGTATAGAGCTGGCCGAGAAGCTGGATAACCTCCCCTTGCGTCGGTGCCCTGTCACCAAGCTGATCGTTACACATCCGCCACGCCTCAGCGACGGTGCGCCGGCCGTCGAGCAATCCGACAAATCGATGGGCCTCGACGCTCAAACGCGAGTATTCATTGTTGGCCGGATTCTCCAGGACGTACCACATTACCGAGCGGAAATGCTGCCGGTGCACCTGGACGCAGGAAAGCAGTCGGGGTCGTAACGAGGCCACGCGGTACCAGGATTCGTGAAATGTTGGTCGATCAACAGACATAGCTAAATTATAAACAAGGTTATCAGGGTATCAGGAACGAATCAGCGTATCTGCCAGACGTTTGAACTCACCTGATGTCCTGAGTTCCTGATCTCCACAACCTGATTCCCTGATACGCAGATAACCTAATTTAAATTCCTACACATTCAATTTACTAAAGCCATAACTTCATGCGTATCCAGTTGACGATCTTGCGGGTCCAAATCCATACATAGCGGCGCTTACCGATGTCCACTTTGGCCACGCCCTCCATCCCGGGACGGATCCACGGATACGTCTGAAGCAATTCAACGCGGACTTTGAAAACGTTCCGCTGATTGACGACCTCGGCAATCGGATTAACACGCTCGACCACGAACTTAATCCGTTGTGCGGGATAGGAGGCCGTCGCTAAATATCCCTCCTGGCCGACTTTGATATCATAGATTTCATCTTCCGGGATCATCAACTGCGCCCGCAACGATTCGAGCGGACAGACCTCGAAGAGAACATCGCCCACCGCCACGGGCGCCCCGATCTGTCGTTTCAAGTCCCCCTGGACAACCACGCCGCTTATAGGGGAGACGAGACTCGCTTGTCGAATCTGGTATTCCAACAGCTCGATTTGGGCCTGGGCCTTGTCCGCATCCGCCTGGGCGATCTGGGCCTGGGCGGTCTTACCGTCCCGCATAGCGGCCGACGCTTGTTTGAGATAGCCGGCCTTCTCGGCCTTGACCGCCGCCAACTGCAATCGAAGCTCGGCCGTATCCAAATCCCCAAGGACCGAGGTCCCCCCTTCAACGTTATCCCCCACTTCGACCTCTATATTCTTGATATAGCCGTCAAAGGGCGCTGGAATAACCTGCTGTTGGGTCGATTCCAGGATAAAGGGAGCTTTCGCACGAAACGTTCCTTTGCCGAAGATCAGAAACGCGATAGCTGCACAACATAGAATCGAACATAATTTTGCCCAGGCATACTTTGGGCCAACAAGCGTGCCGATACCATTGCGAATCCCCAGAGCTATTTTCGCACCTAACCACCGATCGGACAGATAAAGATTAGCTAATCGGGCCGTACAAAGTTCGCAGGCCAGTCGCACCGTTTCAATCTCATTGAGATTGAAGGCTTTATCTATCGGACGTTCGAGAGTCAGAACGCCGGTGACTTGCCCCTCCCAGCGCAGCGGCAGGCTTAAAACAGCCATCGGGCCATGACGTTTCGACAGCGTGTCGGCGGCGCGATGAATAGTGGTCGATTCCGGAGAGGCCGGGCTGAGAACTTCAACGTCCTGATCCAGACATTCCTCCATAGCCGCTTCAATATCCTGTACTATCTGCATCTTCCGGCTGAAATCTTCCGTGTGACTCAAAGCTTTCAACCGAATGTACCGTCCTTTAAGAAAACCCAGACTGACTCGTTCACATTGCCATTGGGAAGCCACTTCGTTGCAAAAGGCCATTGCGGCGCCGGTGAATTTCTGCTGCCGATTGACGGCCGATAATGTTTCCGTCGCCTGTCGCAACCATTGGCACCGCTGTTGCCAGCTTTGTTGGCTGGGACCGGTTTGCATGTGGTTCATCATACCGGTCAACAATTGGAGTCTTTGAGAAAGCAGATCGAGAGCAATTTCGCTATCTGCGCTGACAACGAACGCAGCGACAGCTTTCCCAATCCCGGCCGGATTTAACGGGATAACAATAACATGACGTCTCCCATTTTGATCCTCCGATGAACCGATCCCATTTAATGAGTGTGTCAAAACGCTCCCAGAGGTAAGAGCATCTCGGACGAGTCGAGACGAGCCTGAAAGCCATGTGGGGGCCGAAGCCTCCCGTTCCATCCGAGGATACAAGGCTAAAACGTCGATATCGCGGTCCTGATTGGCCCGTAAGATCGCCCCACCATCGGCAAGTCCCAAAAGACACTGTGCGGCCAATAAATCCGCAAGGAATTGCGAAGGATCGGAGTTGGATTGCTTAAACCGTTCCACCAATTCAGACAGATTGGCCGTTGTGACATTCACAGACTTATTCCTATTCGGAGAATTATACATTCGCCTTCAGCATCATTTCTGCGTTCGATTGAAATCTCCTCCCTGGGGTAAAACGGAACAGAATCCGGCATAATTCCTTGATATATTATTATACTATTTTCTGACTCCTTATGCAACTATTTCTCTCGCGATTGATTATATACTATTATAGAGACAGGCCCCGCCGTATGGGGCGGGGCCTGTTGCTCGGCCCGATGGGCACGACAAAGTGATGGTCCAGGGAAAGGAGACGTCTAACCGATCGCTTTATTACCCACCTCCCCCGTCCGAATGCGGACACATTTGTGTAAATCGATCACGAAGATCTTGCCGTCGCCGATCTGTCCGCTTTTGGCCCCT
>JAFGTG010000416.1 GCA_016934255.1 Sedimentisphaerales bacterium | reverse complement strand
TTATAGACCCACTTGCCGTTCCGATCGGCCGTCACCGCCCACTTCATATTATGCCAGCTCACGCCAACCACCACTTCTTCGCCCGGATCGGCCCAGCCCCAAATAGTCACTTTCTGATCCTGTTGTAAGACCATATTATCGCCGATAATCGCCGGCAGCCGGATATCCGCAAACGATGCCCCCGCGCTAACGAATAGAACGACTGAAAGGATCAATATCATTGACCGATTGAAACCAACTCGCTTGCTCATCTTTTAGCTCCTTTAAGAATGCAATGACAACATGACCTGAGCACGTTCGTGCAATCGTGCCCATCGTTAAGTCTATCTTATCGATATTAAATCAAATCCATCTTGAGGACGCAAGCCTGATTTGGTACACTAAAGCCCGAAATACTGAAATTGAAGGTTTAGATTCTGTAAATGCCGAGTCAGTCGTATAGAAAGGCAGGAAAATCATGTCGAAACTTATGTCCATGATATGTTTAATCGCGTTAGTGTCCGTCGCCCAAGCCGCCGATCCGTTTCGTCTGGTCATAACCGATATAGAACAGAATATCTATAAAGAAACAGCACGCATCGAAAAGAGCGATGTCACGCCGGACTGTCCCGTCTCCTGGTCGATACGCAAAGACATTCTCCACGGAGGCAAACAGGAAGACGTCGAGATTATCGAGGTTAACAATGGCAAACTCCGTTTTATCGTTGTTCCGACACGCGGAATGTCCATTCAGCACGTGTACGTGAATGATCTACGCCTCGGCTGGGACTCACCGGTCAAGGGACTCGTGCATCCGCAATACATTAACCTGGAATCTCGCCAGGGGTTGGGCTGGCTGGAAGGTTTCAACGAATGGTTGGTCCGCTGCGGCCTGGAATTTTTCGGCGCACCCGGAACCGATGAATTCATCGACAACACCGGCTCGACATCAAAGATGGACTTGACGCTCCACGGCAAGATCGGCAATATCCCGGCGTCCAAAGTGGAAGTCGTCATTGATCGTCAGCCCCCCTATCGCATCGCTATTCGCGGCCTGGTCGAAGAGGCCTTATTGCACGGACCGAAACTCGAAATATGGACCGAAATTTCCACCATTCCCGGCGCGAACACCTTTCGAATCTCCGATACCGTCACCAATCGCAGCGGCATCGAACAAGAATTCGGCATCCTCTATCACGGCAACTACGGCCCGCCCCTGATGGAAGAAGGAGCAAAGTTCGTCGCCCCGGCCCGTCAGGTCACGCCGATGAATGAGCACGCAGCCAGGGATGTGTCGAAATACGACGTCTATCAAGCCCCAAAGGCGGGATTCTCCGAGCAAGTCTATTGTCTGCGTCTGTGGGCCGATGAAAGCAGCCGGACGAAGGTCATGCTTCGCAACGCCGCGGGTAACAAGGCGGTCTCGATAGCTTATTCGATTGAGGAATTGCCCTTCTTTACACTCTGGAAAAACCCGGTAGCTCCCGAAGACGGATACGTCACGGGCCTGGAGCCGGGCACGGGATTTCCGCAAAACCGGTCGATTGAACGCAAATCCGGGAGAGTTCCCAAGCTTGGACCTCATCAGAGCCGCTCCTTTACCATTGACTTTGGCCTTCATATAGGGAAAGAACAAGTGGACACCGTCATCCGCGAGATCGCCGATATCCGGGCCGGCCGTGAAACTCAGGTTGATAAAATACCTCTGGGCGCCTCAAAGGTAGATATCAACGACATTATCAAGGCCGCAAAAACCTGGCGGAGTTCTTTCCAGGAATGGTACGGCAAACCGGCGCCGGACTTTACTTTAACCGATATTAACGGGAAAAAGCACTCGCTCAGCGACTATAAAGACAAGAACATTATGGTCGTTTTCTGGGCCACCTGGTGCGACCCCTGCAAATTGGAAATCCCTCATCTGATCGAGCTGCGAAACACCACAAGCCAAAATGATCTGGCGATACTATCCATATCGAATGAAAATCTGAATTTGGTGAAAGGTTTCGCCACTCAGGCCCAACTCAACTACACGGTCCTCATCGACCGCGGCGGCCTGCCGGCGCCTTACAATGCCATACGAGCTATCCCGAGCGCTTTCTTCATAAACCGCCAGGGCAATTTTAAACTCGGCACAACCGGTTTGGTCTCGCTGAAAGAAGTGAAAGCCATTCTCAACGCCGAATAACCCTTGAAAGCGTTTAGCCAATCGCCTGAAGTCCTGCACCATACTCAGCAATCGGTGGAGTCCCATATCGATTAAAATAATCTTTGTCGAATCCACACCCGAATGCGGTGATATGACGAATGCCTTTCGACGTGTACGTGCGAACGTCGGCCCGAAAAACATCGGGCCTCCAGGGCAGTTTTTTAAACGGACGCTTCCAGCCGGAGAACTTCGAGACATCCGTCCAATATTCGAGAACCTGGGCAGTTTCCGAAGGAAAAACCTTCAGATTGGCATCGAGCATCGTCAGATTTTCCTGATACCCTTCGCCTTGCTTTTCATAAGGAATCGAGTAATCCCGCTTAATGGGTGCATATTCAAGGAAAATGCCCGGATCCGGTTTGATTCGGATCGGCGGTTGAAGGGTCTTGGCATAAGCGAGATGAGCCAAAGACGCGTTTTTCTCGATTGTGCGGAGGGCCTTGAGTATGCGGTTTTCGAGAATCAGAGCCTGTTCACTGTCCGAGTAATCCCGGCATTGAGGACATCGACACATGAACCTTCCATCGTCAATCCATAGAAAGTATCGACCGGATGTCGGCCTGCATAACCGGATAAAATCGACCGCGTTCTTACAGATGACTTCCAGGGCATTTTCCGAATGCACGCAGCAATTGAACTTTCTTTGTCGACGTCCTTCCTCATCCATTCGAAACATAGACGGATCTTTATCAAAAAGGTCACGCGGTAAAAGATCCTCCATCGCATGGATTTCATATTCCACGTGCACTCCCAGCTTATCACATTGTTCGAGAAACTTTTGTCCCGCCGGGGATTTCACAAAGTCGACGCATCGAGATAGAAAATTAGAGTGACCTCCTCCGCCTGAATGAATTCCCAGTGTTGTCAATCCTGCATCTTTTGCCAATCCCGGCCATTCGGGCACCGTGATGATGTCGCTCGGATATAAGATGAGCCCCCGTGTACATTGAGGGACACTCGTTGAAGATTCCCGTCCCATGCACTTAGAGTGTATCGCCGTCGCAAACCCGACCCCCAAAACCATCTCACGTAAAAAGTCCCGTCGCGTGTGAAACTTTAAATTCGGCTTTAAGCAATTTATCCCCGAGTAGTGTCTCATCATGATCTATTCCTTTCACTCACACCGGCTTATCGGGATAAATTAAGGGATAGCGAAGTTGCAAAAAAACGGGTTGTCTCTTTGACGATAGTATCGTCAGGCAAGGTCACTCGGACAGTGACTTGATGTTCGCCGGGTGCAAGCTTCGTGGTATCCGTGCGAAGGATAAAGTGGTGGGGCATTTGCATTTTGACGTAGCCGCCTTTTCCGGTGTATTTTTGCATCTGCATCCACGGACCGGAGTCGATACGCACTTCCGCCGTCGAGCCGTTTGGGGCATCGTAGCAGTTGAAAATAATGGCCGTGTTTTTCGATGGCATGATCGGATCGTCAAGGCCCTCGAATTCACCTCGGCGGTTCACTTTCGACTCACAACTTGAAACATACCGATGACTGATCCGTCCTCCTCTGACCTCGATGATCCGGTAGCCGCGAGGAACGTTATCGACGCCGCGTTCGAAGCCTTCGCCCGAGCGCCACCAACAGCCGCAAACCGAAATGCTCGTTACGAACTCTATCCCTTTAACCGTTATGCGTTCGTTTTCATGGGCGTGTCCCTGGAGAACAAGCTTAAAGTTATACGACGAAAGCAGATCGACCAAAGCCCCGGCGCGCGATTCGTTGAACTGGGGCGCGATGGGAAAATCTTCGGGGAATGTGCCGCCGCCCCGTCGTTGGATATAGGTCGAAACAATCGGAATGTGAACGCCGCAAATGATAGGCATCTGATCCGGGACGGCTTCCAGATCGGCTTTTAACCAGGCTATTTGGCGTGGATCGAGACAGGCGTCGATGGTATTCTTGCCCTGGCGATCGACGACGATATTGACGTCGAGCGCAATGAAGTGTACGCCGCCGAAGTCAAAGGAATAAAAGGCGGGGCCGAAGCAATCGTTAAACAGCTTTCTCGGATTGGCATCGTACAGTGCGATATCGTGATTGCCGGGACAGGCATGAAGAGGCATTTGGAATTGCTTAACACAATCAAGATAAGCCTTGCTCGAATTGGGATAGAGACTCATGTCCCCCATGTCCCATACGAAGGCGGGCTTGAGGGCATTGATCTCTGAAATCGTTCGTTTGAACTTGGATACAGCAAGCTCACCTTTCTCGATGTGAACATCGGTAATAAAAGCAATATCAAAATCGCGAGCGTCCCGTAGATTGCTCCCTGCGGCTATCGATGTATTACCGACAGCGGTCAGGTACGTCATCGCTGAAAGCGAAAGAAATTTCCTTCGGTTCATTCTATTCCTCGCTATCTCTTATGCTCGTGTGATATCGTCCCAGCGGATACCGAGTTTTCGACTGGCGTATCCGAGTTCCTTAAGGTAATCGCCGTAAACCATCATCCAGTGCGAATCCCGGACTTCCTTGCGGAGTTTCTTCCAGTCGCCCTGGATTTCGACGTCCTGCTGAGACCGGCATATTTCATAAAACGGATTGCTTTTAATGACCCCCTTGAAGCCAAGCCAGCGTCCCGTACTGTACTCGGGATCGATGAAAGTCACTTCCTTGCCCAGCGGTAGATCGACCTTCGGGGCGGCGCCGTACTCGGATTCGTAGTGGGTTAGGATTTTAGCCGGCTCGTACGTCGTCCCGTCCATTCGGCGCGGAGCGCTGCAATGCGCGCAGGTAACCATCGCATTGTGTGGGAAAGTCGAGTTGTGCAAAAAGACCGGCTTGCCGGAGATATAATGCAAAAGAATCCCCGATGGGATCACCACAAAGTCCGATTCACAAAATGCGGGCCATCCTTCATCGTTAATCAAGCTAAGCGATAAGCACGGTGTCGTCTGGGCGATGGGAAGAATCTTGCTCATACAATGTCGGATCGTAAACACCGGCGCGTTGTGGTCGCGCATCAGGTCTTTGAAGACGCTATACAATAAAAACGCATTGATAACAAATCTCTTGTCCGTCATGTTTGTGGTGTTGGGCAGGGAGAAGTATCGGGTCATCCAGGCTTCGGCTTTTGAAACAAGATCCCTGTCTTTCAAGGCACTCTCCACACGCGGCGTTGCCTCATCGTAACTGACGTCGATAATATTGATTTTGAATTTTTCTCTCGCAAAATCGGGCGCTTCCGGCGCGTACTTGCCCCACGGACCGCCGAGCGCCACGATCCGCACCCCGATAAAATTCTTGATCCCGTAAAGCGCCCTCAACCGCCATAAAAGCTCCTGATGATCGTCGATGACTATGTCGTCCACATGGACACCACCATGATCTTTGTAGCTGTTTTGATCGAACGGGCCATCGTCAGTATTGAGGTACTTAACGCTTAGCGCCTCGTACCAATAATAAACCGGGCCGGAACTGTGCCTGGCAAAAACAATCGTATCCTTGTCTTTGTCCCTGGCAAAACACGCCCGGAGTGTATCACCCGAACCCGTAGCCGGATAGACGATAACCACGTCATAATCGTTCTTATGCACTTGGGAGGCCTGATCGGGCGTTTTGACCTTTATGACGGGCAGGACATTCATCGGGAAATTCGCCTCGGCCGAAAGGGCATTAAGCTCTTTCGTTATTCGATTCGCTTCCTCCACCGCGGCCTGCTCGGTCTGTACGCCCCCCCACGATTTCCAGGAGGTGGCCTCTCTTCGTTCGGGCGTTCGATACATTAAAACCGGTTGAACGTTCAAAGCTCGGCCGGTAGAAACCAATGGTCGCTCCGGATCCCAGTCGGTCGTTTTCTCCCCGGCGACGGCCGGTACTCCAAGACGGAGAACACCGCCGGCGATGCCCGCGGTTGTGAGCCCGACAAATTCTCTGCGATTCATGTGATTATCCGACATGATGATCTCCCGAATTTAATCATAGTGAATTTCCGATGTTATCACTAATGTAACCGCTATTATGAAGCAAAGCGAACGATTATGCAACGATAAAGCAATCTCGGCCCAAGCTATAGCGACCCGCCCATAAAGCCTTCATGGAAAAAGACAGGCTTGTACCCACGATCCGTGACCCAGCGAATAGCGACGTCGAGTCGTTCGAAATGATCGGGAAGGTAATGGGAGTAGAACGGCCAGAAATATTGTTCGTGCGTGAACAAATCCATGATCTCCGCCTGGTTCGGATCTTTGGCGCTCGATTCGAGCGTCGGCACCGTCCGTTCAACGGGAACCGTATTGCAAACGATATCGATCTTGGAAAAAACAATGCCACTATCGAAATCCATGAGCGCGTCATGACGGGACAGATACTCGGATCGGAGGTCATCCAGCAGGTAATTCACATCCCAGCCAGTGCTGCTGGGTCGGAAATAACCGCTCAGCACGCGAACGCCGCGCTCGTAAAGCGGCTTCAGCGCTCCCGGCTGCACCATCCCCCAATGGATCACCGTGGGCGGGGAATAACTCTGTTCGCCGGCAAAGCGATGAATCTGCTCGGCCACCTGGTCCAGATCACCGATGAGTTTCGATGCCGAGGCATATTGATAAGGCCGGTCCGGCTTGTTGGCATAGGCGTGGAAAGCAAGTTTGAGCCAGTCCACATTATCCTTCCATTCGCTTTTATACCGATCAGGAAACTGAGGCAAAATAAAGCCGTCCTCCGTCGTGTAGTAGATGTTCAGAACGAATCGCACGCCGTATTTTTTATGCAAATCGCGAAGGTCCTTCAGATAAAAACAATCAAAAAGAGACGAGTAGTTTTGCTTTGCGATGTCACGCAAAAAGAAACTATTGTCGTCAATCGAAAAACGATACCGGGGATAAGAATGCTTGTCCCACACGACTCGTACGCGATGCTCGTGCCGGCCGGAATTGCCTTGAGATTGGGCGATGATATCCATCTCTTTTTGACGAAGAACCACTTTCGACGTGAACCTGTCGCCTGCACGCTGCGCCGGTGAGCCGTTGACCGCCACCTGATCGCGAATGGGCGCCCGGCCGGACACCCGAATTTCCAAACCACCGTCCACTTGCTTACCATGCCGTCGATTCAGTACCGCACCGTGAAACGGCTCTTCAATTTTGATCGAACCGGACACCGCCCGACCGACATTCGCTCCTTCCAGTGTGATTCCCATAGCTCCCACCATCGCCTTTCGTAATACACCGCGTCGTGTTATCTCCGATTGTTTCATGATCTCATCTCCTAATGATTGGAACATACCTTTTCAACGGCTTCATCGAGAATCCCAACAAGATTGTCCCATGTAAATCGTTCCACCGACTTCGCTACTCGTTCGGTCTCCTCTGTCCATAGGTAACCTTTTTTCACATGCTCCGCCAGAGTAGCTAACCTGTTCACTAAATGATTGACAGTGCCATCATAAAAGAATTCTTTAGCCTGTTCTTCTTCGTCCAGTCTTAATAGTTCCGGATACGCCAATCGTTTTGGCAACAAAGGGTACGCCCCGGCGAGAATAGCTTCGACGGCTGTCATACCGAAGAATTCGTGATGAGCCGTCGAGACAAATACATCCGCCTGTGATAATGTTTCTTCGTATTCGATTCGACTTTCCTGATAACCCCAGCGCTCGATATGTTCGGCGAAATAGTGACGTGCCCATTTGAAAACCTCGGGCGCGTCACAAAACTGCTCGCCGATAACACTAATGCGAAACATGACGTCCCGCTCTTTGAGAATCTTCAACGCCTCGAAAAAATCCTCCGGATTTTTATCGTGCTCCCAGCGGGCCGCCCACAGAATTCGTATGGACCCAACTTTCCTATCGACATTCCTTGGGATAGCACGAACGCCCGGCGGATAGACGACGGCCTTGTCTCTAATCCGTTCGACCACATCGAGGGATTGATAGTCCGGCATCTTTTTTAAGAACGCCGTCAACACACCCAGGAATGAATCCATATGATATGCCGAATTGAACCACACACGTGACGCCGCCAAAGCTGTGGTCATATTGGTCATGACAAAGTGATAGTCACGTTCCTCTTCAAAGCGTACCGGATAGGTAAGCTGGTTCTCATGGAAGTAAGAAATTGCGGGTAATTGTTGAATGGACGGCGGCGCCAAACCTAAAAATTCCGCCAGATTCAGAATATCCGAACAGAAGATCACATTCCAACTTCCGCCTTTTGCTTCAAGACGCCGAACTTCGTCAGAAAATGTCACCGCCGAATGACGCATACGCCACTTCCACTTATACGCCGGCAAATGAAGGAGCGTCCACTCATGTCGGCTACGTGCTGTCCAGCCGTCCAGAAACGCCTTGTGACTGCCGCCGTAATAAGGTTCAAGAGCCAAAATGCGCATATGCTGCTTTCAGTTTGCTTTCCCGCTTTTCCACGTCCGTATGTATTCGATGCTATATGTCGAAGGTAAATCGTCGTCATTAGGTAGGCCGAACCATTTCGGCATCGTCTCGCTGTCGAAATTCAACGTCAGCGGCTGGTGCCAATGCGTGTTCTCTATCCACCGAACGAGTACGCCATCAAAGTACCAGGCAACCCTGTCCTTGTCCCATTGAAGTCCATACACATGGTAGTCGTCGGCGAGATTTGTGGGAGCGACCCAAACTCCGTACATCGACCAATGCTCATTTTCCGTTGCTGTCCTGAAGACGTGCACGTTCATGTTGTATTTCTTCTCGAAGCCCGGCGCGCCGCCGCCTATCTCGAAGACGTCGATTTCCGTCCATATTTCAGGCGTACTGTCATAAAACCAAAACGAGCTGGAGCCGTGAGATTTCATGGGTTTGCACTTGATCTCAAAATATCCATACTTAACCCGAGTTTTACTCTGCACGGCGGCGGATGTATAGGTGTGATAACCTTTGTCCTTCGGCATCTCCGGCACTTCCTGCTTTCGCATCGTCAAATGTAGCTTGCCGTCATGAACCTTTACATTACCCGGCCAGAAATACGCCGGCTGCCGGCCCAGCCATCGGGGATTCGTCGGATGCCATTTATTGGGATCAAGCTCCGAGCCCTCGAACTCATCGTTCATCGGAGCATACGTCGCCCACTTACCTTCATTTGCCTGATCGGAAAGGGGAAAGGTCTCCGTCACGCGTTCGGGCTTGGTGCCCAATTCCCCCTTCCTCACCCAACCTTTTTCGGGTTTCCTGTTCTCAGCAATACATACTGCGGCAAATACCAGGCACAAACAGATAATTGATTGTGTCCATTTATTCATAACGTCCAGCCTTTCCGATAGGGTGTGCGGATGTATTGATTAGCTTCCGGCAGATTAGTTACCTTCATATTCTCTCCGTCCCACTCGATCCTTCCATCCATTCGCCTGGCGACATTACCGAGCAGACAGATTTCAGTAAGTAATCCGGAATACTCGAAATCCGCCCCGGCTTTTTGACCGGTCTTGCACGCCCTAACCCAATCCTGCTCATGAGTGCCGTTGACTCGTGGGATGGTTTTCTCCGGTAATTCATAGGCTTTCATTTTGCTTTCAGGTATCAGACGCGGCCCCTCGCCATAGACTCCGGCGACGAGCTTACCCTTCGTGCCTTTGAACAGCGAGCCGCCTTCGACGTGACCCATGCGCCGGCCGTCTTCAAGCTCCGGCGGTCTCGGCGCGCGAAGGCCGTCATACCACGTCAGCTTAACGGGAGGCAGCTTGCCGCGGGCGCCAAATCGATACGTGACGATAGATGCAATCGGATGGGTATCGGGATTCAAATCGAGCGACGTGGCTTCCACGCTTTCCGGGTGTCCCAGCTTCAAAGCCCAAACGACGGGATCGAGCGTATGCGCTCCGCGATCACCCATCATCCCACAACCATAGTCCCACCAGCAGCGCCAGACTCTCGGATGATACGCCGGATGATAGGGACGCTCCGGTGCGGGTCCCAGCCAAAGGTCCCAATCCAACGTGGACGGGACCGGTGGTGTTTCTTTGGGACGACGGCTCCATTTCGAACTCCATGACGCATGACCGAAAGGATAATAAGACAGACTGCACCAGGCATCGACTTCGGTGATTTCGCCAATGGCGCCATTGGCAATCCACTCACAAATCAGTCTCCCGCCTTCATCCGAATGTCCCTGAATTCCCATCTGGGTGGTGACGCCGGTTTCATTGGCCGCTTTTGCCAACATGCGAGCTTCATAAACATCGTGCGTTAGCGGTTTCTGGCAATAGACGTGTTTTCCCCGGCGCATCGCTTCCATACTCATCACAGCGTGCGTATGATCCGGCGTCGCGATCACCACGGCATCGATGTCTTTCTGCTTATCCAACATTTTGCGATAGTCGGTATAGACTTTGGCCTTGGGATACCTC
>JAFGTG010000415.1 GCA_016934255.1 Sedimentisphaerales bacterium | reverse complement strand
TACTGGTGCAAAGATCCCCAGGAGACGATCGATGTCATGAAGACGGTCGAGAAGCCCTGGATTGCTTTTAAGGTGATGGCCGCCGGGGCGATTCCGCCGAAGAACGCCTTTCGCTATGTGTTCGACAACGGCGCCGATTTTGTGCTGGCCGGGATGTTCGATTTCGAGATCGCCGAGGACGTGCTCATTGCCAACACGGCGCTGAAAGAGACCAAACGAACACGTCCGTGGAGAGCGTAGCGCGTAGCGGCGCACTGGGGGGACCGATACTTTCGCGTCTATGTAACATTGCATGGAAGGGTACCGGCAATGAGCAAAGTCAATTCGGATATGGAAATTCTGGAGTTTGCCATTTCCAAGGAAATGGAAGCGCATCATTTTTTTCTGGCCCTGTCTCGCCGGGTAAAAAATCAGAAGATACGGGACATGCTGGAGCATCTGGCCGCGGAGGAACTGGAGCACAGGGAGCGGCTGGAATTGGAGGTCATGAAATTGGGCAAGACGGTGACGACGGAACGAAAACCGCCGCGTCCCGACAGCGATTATATTATGTCCGATGACGCCTTGCCGTTGGATATGGACTATCAAGACGTTCTCCTGCTGGCCATGGAAAAGGAAGAAGCCTCCTTCAGGACATTTGTCAACCTTCTGCCCAACGTTCACGATGAAGAATCGCACGAGCTTCTTTTGGCCTTAGCCGAGGAAGAGGTCAAGCACAAGCTCCGTTTCGAGACCGAATACAACAAGCTATTCGAGAAGTCCTGAAACGTTCTTGAAGGCACTCCCGGCGCTCACAAGTCGCCGATGAGGAACCAGTCGTCGGTCAGAGAATTATCCTTCAGCCAGTTTTCTTCCAGTAAAGCCATATCCGCTTCGTTCACCTTGCAGTCCCCGTTGAGATCGCCGACGATGGGTTCGTAATCCGGCAGGGACCGGGCCGCTTCGCAACTGTCATTATAGACGTTGATCGTGACGGTGTCCGATCCGGCGTATTCGCCGTCGGAGGCTTCCAGTTGCAGAACGTACTCACCCACGGCCGACAACGTGATATTCGTGTCTTCAGCATTCGCGTTTTCAATAATAACGGTTCCTTCATTGGGTTCGCCGACTACCGTCCATTGCACGGTAAAAACATCGTCGTCGGTGACAGTTGCGTCCAGACGGCCCGTTCTGGAACCGTTTTCCAGCCAGGTCACAATGTCCGCGCCGGCATCCACTTCGGGAGGTAGATTATCGGCGTAAAAGCTAAAGATCGGCCCGAGAATCGGCTGGGTCGCGTCGCCCATGTAGGTATCCACCGCCCAGTAGTACCATGTTTTGGGTTGTGTCTGCACGACGACCGAAGTGACGTTCTGTCTGCTGATAATCTGGATGGCGGCCGGATCGGTAAAATCTTCCAGCAGTTGTAAATTGTCGGTAAAGTAAACATCAACCGTTACCGACAGACCGGGCATGAGCGGTTCGAGCATCGTCCAGCTTAACTCCACCTCGCCGGCGGCGACCGTCGTCCCGTCGGCCGGTTTCGGATTGAGCAGGGCGGTGGCCGTCACGGTCGTCTTGCCTTTATTGGTGACGTTATAATCCATATTCACGTCGCCTTGGCCGCCGTAGGCTGTCAGCCAGCCGTCGTCGATGAAGGTTTGGATGGCGTTGGTGTCGTCGCCGTTCAGGATCAACGTGCCCGTGGTGATATTCATCGAGCCGTTCTCGGAGGTTAATTGCAGATCGTCGGCATAGAGGGTGCCGCCGAGGAGGTTCACGGTCCCGGTGCCGCGCAGGCCGGGGACGATCAAATTGTCACTGAGTTGGATCGTACCGCCCGTCATATTGAGCGTGCCGGTGGCGCTCCAGCCGATTTGCAATGATCCGGTGGAAAATAAACCGCCGCTCATATTCAAAATGCCGTGGCCGGATTCGTTATCCACGCCGATGTAGGCCCCGCTGGCGGTCAGCGAACCGCCGCTGATATCCAGGTTGGTTGTGGCGCCGGAATTGGCGACTCTCAGCGTTTCGCATTCAGCGATGATGCCGTCTGTGATCATGCAATGCGTCTTATCCGGATCGTCGATCGAGACGGGGTCAACGCTGGTCGGAATGCCATCCGGGCTCCAGTTCGCGGGCGTACTCCAAAGGTGATCCGGTCCGCCATCGTCCCAGAAGATCATCGCCGAGGCATTGGTGAACAGAATGAACGGTAGAGCAAGCGACATCAGACACATCATCTTCTTATACATCGTTTTTCTCCTTGTAAAAGTGTTGTTTCGTATTCCTGGCTTTATTGACACGAAAATTCTCGATGTTTTGGCGCTCATTTTCCAACAACATTTATCCTCACATCATACGATTGGCCCCCTCTTTTTCTTACGGATACGTCTGGACCACTCCTTAATCAATATTAATATACCCCATAGTGAGCATGGATGTCAAGCGAATATCGTTTTTATGGTGTTGACGGAAAGGGGCTTTTTTAATAGGATTCTTGTTCCTATGGGTTGTATAGCGTGCGATTATTCGATCTTCTGAGTATTGAGAAAACGTAATAGGGAACAAAAGGAACTCCTTTAAGGGGCTGCCATGACCACGAAACTCGGGGTGTTCGAGATTATAACCGTCGCGGAAACCATTGAGCGCGACGGGGTAGATTTTTATCGACAGGCGGCGCGGTTGTTTAATGATAAAGAGCTCCGAAAAGTGCTTTTTTTATTGGCCGACTGGGAACACAAACATGAAGGTGTGTTCTCCACAATGAGAAAAGAGCTTTCACGGTGTTATGAGGAGAGCCTGACTTTTGATGTTTCAAGCTATCTATCGACCAGTCCGCTGGCATTGAAGAGTCTGGCGTGGTCGGCGACCCAATCGAAATCCAAGCATGAATTTGCCGGCAACGAGAGCAAGGAAGAGATTCTCGAACTGGCCATGAACCGGGAAAGAAGCACGATTCGCTTTTATTGCAACCTTTTGGACATTGTAAGAGATTCTCTCCGTCGAGATAAAATCAACGGAATCATTGAAGAAGAAAAACGTCATATCACGATTCTCAGGCGAACCCTCGATCAACTACGGAATCCGCAGTCGAACGTCTGCGGCACGTGACCGAAGAACTGCTGTTTTCCTTCTGAAAAACCATGTATGCACTGATATCCATCCTCATCGCGTTGACGACCCTGGTGGTGTTACTGCGGTTTCGAGTCAAAATCGGCATCGCGATGGTGCTGGCGGCGTGCCTGCTGGCCGTGTTGCTGCACGTCTGGCCGATGGACATGTGGCGGACCTTGGTTACAGAATGGCGCGAAAAACCGCTCACGCGCACGACGGGTTATCTTTTCGTTTCATTGGCCTCGCTGCTGCTGCTGGTCAACGTCGTCGGCGCCGCGATGGAAGAGATCGGCCTAACCCGTCGGCTCGTCCCGGCCATGCAAGGCTTGTTCAAGAGCCGCCGGTTGGCTCTGGCGATGATCCCGCTATTGATGGGGATGTTGCCCACGCCCGGCGGCATTATGCTCTCGGCGCCGATGGTCCGCGAGGCCGGCGACCGAATCGGCGTCGAACGCAGTCGCCAGGCCGCGATCAACTTTCTGTTCCGCCACCAGTGGGAACCGGTCTGGCCGCTCTTCCCGGCCGTACCGCTCATCCAGAGCATGCTCGGTATCTCCGCCCTGACGTTGTTTTGTTATCATATCGTGTTCACCGGAACGGGCGTCCTGGTAGGGATGATCGTTCTGCTCATGTTTGGCATTCCGCCGAGACGCCCCGAACACGAGCACGCCAAGCGCCACATCGGCCATCACCTGATCGATTTTCTCCATGCCTTCTGGCCGATTGGCTTTACGGCGGTGTTATATGTGATCCTCAACGTTCCCCCGGCCGTCGGTATTCTGTTGGCAATTTTCGGATTGCTCTTGTTTCATCGTGTCCCGCTGAAACGATGGCCAAGGCTATTCAAGGCCGCCTGCGAACCGGACATGGCGTTGCTCATTTTCGGCGCGCTGTTTTTCAAACTGAACATCGAGGCCGGCGGCGCGATCGGCAGCGTGGTGGAATTTCTCACCAGCATTCACGTGCCGCTGCCTCTGCTGGCGTTTATGTTGCCGGCGCTGGTCGGCTTTGCGACGGGGGTGACGATGCCCACGGTAGCAATGACGTATCCGTTTTTGATCGGTTTCATCGGGACGGGCGCCGAGGCGAAAATGGGGCTTGAAGCGTTAGCCTTTTCCGGCCTGCTCTTTAGCCTGTGGTTGACACCCGTTCATTTGTGCATTGCGCTCTCGGCCAGTTACTTTAATACATCCCTGCTGAAAATTATTACGAAGCTGATCCCCCCGGCGGTCGGCGTGGCCGTCGCGGGGATAGTGCTGGCTGTTTTCTTTGGTTAGTTACCATTGTGAAAAGTAGAAGACTTACATGTCACCCCTGCGAAGGCAGGGGTCCAGGGCGTACATAAAATGGATTCCCGTCTTCGCGGGAATGACAAATTGTGTTTCCGCAACTGGAACTCGTTAATAAACATAGTTGTTGGCGTCGTAAGAGGTGAGAGTGTCCAGGCTTGATACCATCTTTGAGGTGATTTTTCTCGTCGGTTTTGTGATCGGTTCGGTCATCCGCAAGGTCTATACTACTCCATCCCGTCGTAGCAAGGTCGTCAAAAAACGCAAAAGCACGCTGGATATTATCCTTGTCGGCCTGTCCGGCGTCGGCATGGCGATGCCGTTGGTGTATCTGTTGACCCCATGGCTCGATGTTGCCGATTATCCTCTGCCGAGATGGTTGAGCTGGATCGGCACGGTGGTTTTTGCCGGAGCCATTGTGCTCTTATGGCGTTCGCATGTCGATCTGGGCCGTAACTGGTCGCCGACGCTGCGAATCCGGCCGGAGCACACGCTCATCACGCACGGTGTTTATCGCTATATCCGCCACCCGATGTACGCCGCCCACCTGCTCTGGGCGATTGGGCAAGGATTGCTGCTGGCCAACTGGCTTGCCGGTTGGATCTTATTCGTGACGTTCGTCCCTTTTTATTTTTACCGCAAGCCGAAGGAGGAGCAACTCATGCTCGACCGGTTCGGCGACGGCTATCGCCAATATATGAAGCGAACCGGCGGCATGATCCCACGCATTTGGAAATAAAGTCCTTCAATTAAGATTTTCATTGTGGCGGGTGGCACCCCCAAAGCCGAAGACTTTGGGGATGGGGGTGGAAAGCATCGACTCGCGCTGTCACCCCTGCGAAGGCAGGGGGCCAGGGCGTAAAAACTGGATTCCCGCCTACGCGGGAATGACAAGTCGTGTTTCTGCAACAGAAACTAATTAAATATCGACAGAAGGAGAGGATTTCGGTATCGTAACTGGATCAGCTTCGTAGGATGTGTCCGCCTCCGGCGGATTACACAGGCGGTTAACTCGATTGAACAATCTTTTGGAGGTCGTTGAGCGATGCAGACAACACTCAATCACACAATCAGCGAAGTACGAGACTCGAAGAGAATCCTTTTCATAGGTGCCATTCTTCTTCTTTTGATGATAGGTGTTTTGAGGCCGGTCCCAACACACGCTTCGACGGCCCATATCGATCTCAATACAAAAGGCGAGCCGGTCTCCAAATACATCTACGGCCAGTTCATCGAACACTTAGGGCGTTGCATCTACGGCGGCATCGGGGCGGAAATGCTGGAGGATCGTAAATTCTATTACCCCGTCACCGGCGAAGCGCCTGCCTGGACGATGTTCACGCCGGGCATGCGATCCTGGGATGGGGAGGGACATCCTTATGAGCTATTAACGAGTTCACCCTGGATGATTATCGGCGATAAAAAGGCCGTCTCGATGGTAACGGAGAATGCATACGTGGGCGAGCACACGCCGAGAATCGCCTTGTCCTCAGGCCAGCCGGGCGGGCTTCTTCAGGAGCGTCTGGGGCTTGTGGACGGTAAGGACTATACAGGACGTATCGTACTCGCCGGCGATCCCCAGGCGGCGCCGATTGAGGTGAGTCTCGTTTGGGGTATTGGAGCGAGCGACCGGGATACCGTGGTGATCGACAAGATTGGAAAGGCCTACGTCAAGTTCCCACTATCCTTCACATCAAAGGGCACAACGGATAACGGGCGGATCGAGATCGTCGGCAGGGGACGAGGGCACTTCCTGATCGGTGCGGTCTCGCTTATGCCGGCGGACAATATCCTCGGCTGGCGGTCTGATACAGTCGATCTGCTCAAGCAGCTTAATTCGCCGGTGTATCGCTGGCCGGGCGGGAATTTCGTCAGCGGCTACGATTGGAAAGATGGTATCGGCGATCCCGACCGGCGGCCTCCCCGCAAGAACCCGGCCTGGAAGGGCATCGAGCACAACGACGTCGGGATTCACGAATTCATGGATTTGTGTCGTGAGATCAACGCCGAGGCATATATCGCCGTTAATACGGGTTTGGGAGGGGCAAAGGCGGCCGCGGAGGAAATCGAATACACCAACGGCGGAACCGACATGCCGATGGGCAAGCTCCGCGCCCGCAACGGCCACCCCGAACCCTGGGGCGTCAAATGGTGGGCCATCGGCAACGAGATGTACGGAGACTGGCAACTCGGGCATATGCCGCTCGAAGAATACGTCAAAAAGCACAACAGCGTAGTAGAAGCTATGCGCAAAGTGGACCCGACGTTCAAACCCATCGCCGTCGGCGAAAAGGGACGCTGGAGCATACAAATGCTCACGACGTGCGCCGACCACATGAGTCTGATCAGTGAACATCTATATTGTCAGGATCGAGACGACGTCATTGTGCACACCAGCCAAATCGCCGCCGAAATCCACCGAATCGCGGAAGCGCATCGCGGCTACCGTAAGACCCTCCCCTCGCTCGCGGGTAAAGACATCCGCATTGCCCAGGACGAATGGAATTATTGGTACGGAGCCAACGAATATGGCGAACTCGGCACGCGCTACTTCCTCCAGGACGGCCTGGGCGTGGCCATCGGCCTGCACGAATTCATCCGCAACAGCGATCTTTTCTTCATGGCCAACTATGCCCAGACTGTAAACGTCATCGGAGCGATCAAAACCACGAAGACGCAAGCCGAATTCGAGACCACGGGCCTCGTCCTGAAACTCTATCGCGAGCGGTTCGGCAAAATACCGGTTGAGGTGAACGGCGATTTCAAGCCGCTCGACATCGTAGCGGCCCTGTCCGGTGATAACACAATCTTAACCGTCGCCGTTGTCAATCCGAGCGAGAAACCTCAGTCCGTCGCTCTCAAGCTCGACGGCAGAGAGTTCGCCGGACGGGGACAGAAATGGCTCCTGACCGGTCCGGACAAATGGGCGCATAACGCCCCCGGAAAGCCGCGACAGGTGGACATCGAAACATCTTCCATTGCCGATGCAACCGGCCGCTTGGATGCCGTTCCGTTGAGTGTCACTCTCTATTGGTTCTTTTTGAGATAGTCGAAGTATTTTGTCATCCCTGCGAAGGCAGCCCCTAAGGGACGCCTTGCGGTGGGATCCAGAAACGGTGTATGAAATGGATTCCCGCCTTGCCGTAAGGCATGGCCAAGCCATCGCGGGAATGACAAACTTGAATATACACTCTACGATTGAAAGGAAATCCCGTGGAGTTGAAAGTCGGCATTGAGTACGTCAAGCGCGGTATGGTCATTCTGTCACCTGTCGGGTCTATCGACACGATGACGTGCGAGCTTCTGGATAAGGAAATCAAGAACGTCCTGAAACGTTCCGTGACTACCCTGGTGCTGGATATGGCGAGCGTGGATTTTGTAACGAGTCGCGGCGTCAGCACGATTGCTAAGACACGGGCGGCTCTTGTGAAAAAAGGGGGCGACCTGGCTATCATGAATTTGCAGCCGCAGGTGCAAAAGGCGTTCGAGATTATGTGCCTGGTGCCCGCTCTGAACGTTTTCTCCGGCAGAGACGAACTCGATGAGTACCTCGGTAAAGTGCAGCGTAAGATCGTCGAAAACAACGTGGAATCCTAATTGACGCGATATGAGGTTACGCAATAAACTACTCATCCTGTTATTAATCATCTCCCTCGTTCCGTTGATCGTGTATTTTCTCCTTGATGTCACTTTCACCCTCATCGCCAGAGATCGTCTCGAGCGTACATTCAAAGCCACATTGGAAAACAGGGCGGAAGAGACCCTCGTCGAAACCATCGATCATTACGAAGAAATCCTCAAGATGTCGGCCCAGGCGGTCCGTTACGCGCTGCGCCACTACGCCAACCAGGTCCAACAGTGCCTGTGGGCCGTCGATACGGATGTGCCGTCGTCTCCTCATCCTTATCTGACATGGCTATCAAACGAGAATCTCGCCAATGCACCTTGTACCTATCGGCTTGTCACCCCGACGGGCAGCCGGGACTATGACGTGGATTTCGAGTCACAGTTGCTTTTTCCCGAACAGGAACAACTTGTCAATCCGTTATCGACCGATTTGCCACAACTCACCGAGACCTGCAAAGAGATATATTCCTTCCATCCCGAATCGCGGGTGTGGATTTATACGGTCCTCACGGACGGCACGACAACGATCTATCCTTCCGTCGGTTTTTGGCCGTACGAGCCGGGATATGACCTTCGCCTCCAGCCGTGGTTCATCAATACTCGACGAAGCCGGCGACTGACTCCGACGCCGTACATCGAGCCTCTGACGGGTAAAAGCGTCATGACCGTCGCAATGCCTCTGTTCGAGCAAGATAGTACCTTTGCCGGCGTCGTCGCTCTGGATATCGATCTTTCCGGCTTGCTCGACACTATAAAGATTCCCGAATCCTGGCTGGAAGGAGCGTAGAAACTCGTTATACTGGTCCCGGGCAAATTGCTTCGGTTGTGGTGAAATCGGTCCTGGATTTCTGCTCGTATTCGGCCCCGACAGATGATATAACATTGGTGGTTATTAAATGCAAAGGGAGAAATAATGGCAGAAAAAACTACCGAACTTGAAGCGAATAGACGCAGCATCAGGATCGAATGTGTTGCGGGTTTGACCACGTTTCTAACGATGGCGTATATCATTTTCGTCAATCCGTCGATCCTGAGCCTGGAAGGCATCGAGTTGGAGGGCGTCGAACGGATGGACAAGCAGGCCCTCATTGCGGTGACGTGCCTCGTCAGCGGGATCGCCTCGATCATCGTCGGCGTCGTCGCCAAGGCCCCCATCGCCATGGCGCCCGGCATGGGACTGAATGCCTTTTTCGCCAGCCTGCTCATTTCGGGCAAAATGAACTGGCAAACGGCTCTCGGTGCGGTTTTCATCTCGGGGTTGTTCTTTTTGATTCTGACGTTGTTGGGTCTGCGCAAAAGACTGGTCGAGGCCATTCCGGCATCTTTGATCTCGGCGATTGCCGTCGGGATCGGATTGTTCATCACGTTCATGGGTTTGGTCAATCTTGGTATTGTGATCGGCGACGAGCATACGCTCGTCAAAGCAAGCCCTCTCAATGGATCGATCCTGATCGGTTTGTTCGGTTTACTGGTCATGATCGTGCTCGAAAAGAGAAAGATCAAAGGCGGCCTCGTGGCCGGGATCCTCGCGGCGACCATCTTAGCGGCCATATTCGGCAAGATCGGAATGCCGGAGACGTTCGTTTCGCTGGACATGAATTTTCAGGCCATTGCATTCAAGCTGGACATTTTGGCCGCCCTGAAATGGAGCTTTTTCGGAAGCATCTTTACACTGATGTTCATCGACATGTTCGACAGCGTGGGGACGCTGGTCGCCTGTTGTCACCAGGCCGGCATGGTCCAACCCGATGGGAAGATCAAGGGAATGGACCGACTGTTGGGAATTGATGCGGTGGCGACGATGATCGGTGCGGTGTTCGGGACTTCGACGACCACCTCGTATATCGAATCCGCGGCGGGAATCGAGCAGGGGGGCCGAACCGGCCTGACCTCAATTGTCACCGGCGTACTCTTTCTTATCGCCCTGCCGCTCGTCCCTATCGTTGGCATTGTACCGCCTTACGCGACGGCGCCGGCGTTGTTGATGGTTGGCCTGTACATGATGAAAGAAGTCAAACGAATCGATTTTGCGAATCTCGAAGAAGCGTTCCCTTCGTTTATCATTATCGTAATGATCGCTTTAAGCTACAGCATCAGCACGGGACTGGCGTTCGGTTTCGTTTCGTTCGTGATTATCAAATTAGTTTCCGGCAAAGTCCGCGACGTCAAGCCGGCCATGTGGATCATCGCTCTGTTGTCCATTCTGTTCCTGACCATCAACCGCATCCCCGACCTGAACGACTATTTGGGGTCGTTGATATAGCTGAGTCTGCATACGTTACTCATCCACTTTTCCTTTGCTGTAGAAAGCAATTGACGTATAATTCGCGTTGAGAGGAATATAAAAAAACGGGCGAATGGGAAAGGAATATCTCACATGACTAAAAAACAACCGCTTCACATCGTTCTCGCAATCATGATTGCCTGTTTTGTTACTCATGGATATACGCGAGCCGCTTCCGTGCCCCCCGGCGATCTCAGGTGGAATCTGGCGGAAGACGGTTCCATTCAATGGACGCTCGATATCGACGCGTCTTTGCCCCATCAGGACCATATGGCCATGTCGGGTCGGAGCGTGGATATGATTCTGGAATGGGGCATCGACGCACAGAGAACGTTCCGCGCCGAACGTCTTATCCGTTGGCCCATGCTGCGAACGCTGCCCGACAACACCCACGCGAGTTTGTCGCGCCGATTATCCGGCCGGGAGGATCCGGTACCCTGTATTAATGACCGGCCCCTTTCTTCGGGGATCGTCCAGGACGTGCTAATTCATGGCTTCCTGCAAGTCACCAGCAGGCATAAGGAAGGAATCACATCAATCCGCACGGTGTTCCCCAGCGTGCAATCGCCCGTTATTATCGACCTGTGCCGCCTGACCAATACCGGTCGCCGGCCCATCGAAATCCACGTCCCGCGCTGGCGAACGCAATCCGTCACCGAAGCCCAACAGGGTACGTTCGGCTCCTACGTCATCGAACAGTTTCTCATCGGGGAAGTGCATCGACGCCTCGTCCCCGGCGAGACCTGGACGTACTCGCTCATTCACAGCGCCCGCAAAGAAAATGACGCCCCCTATTTCGGCGAGCCGGAGGCCGAATTCGTCGCCCGTCAACATTTCGTTGCGGATATGGAAAGCCGTTTGATCCTGGAAACGCCGGACCCGGTGCTCAACCGGCTCTTCGCCTTCTCCAAGGTCCGAGGCTGTGAAAGTATCTTTTCGACGCGGGGCGGGCTGATGCACGGCCCCGGCGGCTACAACAAATATCTCGCGGCGGTCTGGGCCAACGATCAGGCCGAATATATCAATCCCTTCTTTCCGTTCCTCGGACACGCCGCCGGCAATGAAAGCGCCTTGAACTGCTATCGCCACTTCGCGAAGTACATGAATCCGGAGTACCGACCGATCCCCAGCTCGATTATCGCCGAAGGCCGGAGCTTCTGGAACGGCGCCGGCGACCGGGGCGACATGGCGATGATCGCCTACGGCGCATCACGGTTTGCATTGGCGTCCGGCCATCCGGAGTGGAGCCGGGAATTGTGGCCGCTCATCGAATGGTGCCTGGACTATTGCGACCGCAAAAAGACATCGGAAGGGATTATTGCTTCCGATACGGATGAACTGGAAAACCGTTTCCCGGCCGGCGAAGCGAATCTCTGCACGTCGTCGCTTTATTACGACGCCTTGCTTTCCACCGCCTATCTCGCGGATGATCTGGGCAAAGATCAAAAGCTGATCGATTCCTATCGGGCCCGCGCCGACGCCTTGCACGCGGCCATGCGGAGCTATTTCGAGGCCGACGTGGAGGGATTTGCCACCTATCGGTATTACGAAGGTAATACGGTCCTGCGAAGCTGGATTTGCATCCCGCTGACCGTTGGCATCAAGGACCGTCTCGAAGGGACCGCCGCAGCGTTGTTTTCCCCCCGCTTATGGACCCAGAACGGCCTGCTCACCAAGGCGGGAACGAAAACGGTGTGGGATCGCTCGACGCTTTATGCCCTGCGCGGCGTGATTTATTGCGGGGCCGTCGATGTGGGATTGGAAAAATTGCAGTCCTTTTCCCGGTGGCGGTTGCTCGGCGATCATGTCCCCTACGTGATCGAAGCCTACCCGGAACAAAACCAAAGCCATCTCTCCGCCGAAAGCGGGCTGTATTGCCGTATCTTCACCGAAGGTTTCTTCGGCATTCGCCCGACCGGATGGCAAACGTGTGAATGCACGCCGCATCTGCCCGCCGGCTGGGATAAAATGGCCCTGCGAAAGATTCAGGCGTTCGGGCTGACCTGGGATATGGACGTGGTGCGAGACGGCGTAAATTTGAAAGTACGAATCACCGACGCGGCGAACAATACCCTCTATGAGAAATCGCTGCCGATGGGAGAAACCCATCATATCAAGTTCTCGACCCGTTGAAGGAGAACAAGCCATGAAACGATCATATTTTATAAAAAGCCATCTTCTGTGGTCGCTCATTCTGGTAACAGGACTGGCTCTCATCGGTTGTAAGAAAGAAACGCCCCCGCCGGAAAAGGTAAGTGTACCGACAGCATCGACGCCGGATGAATCCGTAAAGGAGAAAGATAAGGAGAAGGAATTCTTATCTGATCCGAATGTCGTGATCTGCGAGCTTGAAGAGACGACGATTTCCAAGATCGATCTCCCCAAACATCACATGGCGTCATTTATCCGCAGGATGGAACGGGACAACAGGGAATATCTCAAAGAAAGCCGTATCACCCTCGCCAATCGACCGCACAAAATCATATTAGGTGAAAAAACAGAACGGGAATTTTATTTATATGATGTTGAAACGGGAATCGGTCCCTATTGGTGTACGTGCTGGATTTCTCCAATACACCGGTCGTTGTATTCGATAAACCCGGGAAAAATCAGACGATATTCAAACGAGGCGAGGAGATCAAGTTCGCCTCTGTGCTGGTCGATCCGAAACTGGATATCATGATCCGCGGGTTGGATGATACATCCGTAAAAGTGGATAAAGAAAACAAGGATGCAACAGGCAAGGTATATCGTACGGTGAAAAGGGACAAATCGCTTGATCCGAAGGTGGTCATCACGCGGGCCGACGGTCAGGTCGTGGCCGAGGGCGTCTTGCCGTTTGGCTGAGCCGGGACCTGCGGGTACACGTGGCGTGTACCGAACGACCTGAAACTGAACGACGAGCAAGAAGAACTGACGGTAACAGTGACTTACGAAACGCAAAAACTTTACGGTACTGTCACATCGCAACGGAAAATCATCATTCAAAAGTAAACCCCAAAACGTGAAGAGAAACGATGCGAGAAAAAACAATGAAACGATTGAAGACGTCCGCTGGGATCCTTTTTTTACTCATCGTCACATCCATCCTGGGTTGCATCGAGGAAAAAAACGAGTACACTATTTAAACCCAATGGTAATGAAAAAGTATGATACGCCAGAAAACATGTTAACATACCCTTGGGTGGACAGAAAGTACGAAAGGAATCTTTAGAATGGGTACTGAAAAGCAAAGGCAGGTTTGGACTCCGATAGAATTCTCGGAAAAATGGTTAGAAGCGGCAACCGCAAAATTTGATGATTTGGCACCTAGTTGGTACAAGAGAAGAGAAACGTTGGCCAAAGAAGACGAGGATTATAAGGAATTCCTGGAACGTTTAAAAAGAGAGCACGCCATCGAAACGGGGATTGTTGAAAAACTTTATGATTTAAGTGATGGAATTACGCAAACATTCATTAAAGAAGGTTTCGTAGAAGCTTACATTGGACATGATGACACAAATATTACACCCAAACAATTAATGGGCTATCTGAACGATCACTTTAAGGCACTTGATTTCGTTTTTACATTTGTTCAAAGTAACAGAGAATTAACGAAAGGTTTTATTAAAGAATTGCATGCCCTATTAACACAGCATCAGAAAACAACACTTGCAGTAAACGGCCATGGCAGGACCACTCATATCGAACTCATAAAGGGCGAGTTCAAGAAACACCCCAATAATCCACGTAGAGAAGATGGGACGCTATGCTTATATTGTCCCCCGGAACAAACAGAATCAGAGATGGAGAGACTGCTGGCTCTCTATAAGGAAAGAATGGCAGCGGAAACAAGTCCCATCATTGTCTCGACATGGTTTCACCATGCTTTTACACAAATCCATCCATTTCAGGACGGTAATGGAAGAATGGCAAGATTGCTATCGAGTTTAATATGGATCAAATCAGAACTTTTTCCTTTGACGGTGAAACGAACGGAGAAAAGCACTTATATCAAAGCTTTAGAAAAAGCAGATGTAGGCGATCCCAATCCATTGGTCACGTTTTTCAGTGAAGTCCAAATCAGAAACATTGATAGTTTTCTCAATTACAGAAAGGAAATCGAACCCCAAGATTCCCTTGCCGAAGTCGCGGCAGTATTTGCGGAGAAAGTAAATGGCTTGAAATTGAAACGAGAACAGCAGAGACAAAAACTGCTAAGTGACAATAGACAAAAACTGTTCGACAGCATTTATGAAACTTTTGGGAATTTGAATAATGAGCTGACAAAAGCATTCAGAGGAGAAGATGTTGAAATACAGCTTAAAAGCGTAGGACCCGACGATGAGAAATCCCATTGGTACACGAAACAGATCGTCGATTACGCAAAGACTCATAACTACTATTTTAACAAACTTCTGCCAAGATGTTGGTTTAGGTTTATCTTCTTAATAACGGAGGATAAACGATATGACCTGATTGTGACCATTCATCACTCCAGTTACGATGATTCCGTGATGGCTGTCGGTTCATTCCTGGAATTTTTTGACGAAAAAGTTATCGATGGAGCCGAACACCTGGATTATGCCGGCTCAACACCCATTGATATACCGCCATATAAAATTTCTGTGGAGACAATTACACCGAAGTTGCTGGTAAATATCGAGAACTATATTAGGGATATCGTCAAGACAGGAATGGCAGTGATAACAAATGAGATCGAATAATTTATGACTTTAGAAGAAAAACAACTTAAAGACGTGACGATTTATACGGACGGGGGATGCGAGCCGAATCCGGGAGCGGGGGGCTACGGGGTCGTTCTGATCGCCGGCAGCGCCCGCAAGGAGCTGTCCGGCGGGTTTGGCCTTACGACGAATAATCGGATGGAAATCTACGCCGCCATCGCCGGGCTGGACGCGCTCAAGGTTCCCTGCAACGTGAAGCTCTTCAGCGACTCCCGATACCTCGTGGACGCCATGACCAAAGGCTGGGTTTTCAAATGGAAAGCAAACAACTGGCGGCGGAACAAAAAAGAAAAGGCCCTGAACATCGACTTATGGGAAAAACTCCTGGCGCTGTGCGAGCGCCATGAGGTCCGGTTCGAGTGGGTCAAAGGACACGCGGGTCACCGACTCAACGAGCGATGCGACGAGCTTGCCATGAACGCCCTCAAACGGTCGAATCTATCTATTGATGAAGGCTATGAACAAACGCACATTGAATCCCAATCATTCTTTTAAGTGATTCAGACTGACTATTTTGGAATTGAAGAATAAGGTAAGTCATTCAGTTGTAATAATATAAAACAATTTGTCATTCCCGCGAAAGCGGGAATCCACACAGTATGTTACGTTCCTGGATCCCTGCCTTCGCAGGCATGACCGGGCGAATAACGAAATTTGCCCACCCGACAGGTACCCGACCGGATCGATTAGAAATTTTCTATGACCGCGGCAATGTGGATGGTCAGCAGCATTAGATAATCCAGGTCGCTCAGGCGATAAGGGGCTTGGTCTATGGCGTTATCGACATAGAACACGCCGAAGCAGCCGTCCGGATCGAGAATGGGAGCAATGATCGCGGAGCACACGTCCTTTTCTTTCGTGATAGATGAGACGTGGGGTATCAACACGAATTCCTTTTTATCAATCGCCTGAGTGATTATTTTGTGCACTTTAATATGGCTTAGCTCAAGCACGTCACCGTTCCGGCTCTTACCGGCGTGAGAGGTCATCGGACCGTCCGGCACATTTCGCAACGCGCACCAGCTATGATAGGCGTTGAACTGTTTCAGACTGATTTTTAAAAGCGTTTTGAGCACGTCGTCGGGACCGTTGGCCTTGCAGATCGCCTCCGTCGCACTCAGAAAATCAACGATCCGTATCGCCGGCAGCTTGATGTCCGGACCGAGTCCGTCGTCGGCTTTTCTTACGATTATTTTAGGCGTTGCGGCCGGAGCCGCTTGAACCGACCGGCGTGTCTCCGATATGAGCGTGTCTTCCAGATGGATGTCGCCCTTACTCTCGGTACCGGCCTCCAGCTCCACGTCAATCTCGAAATCGCCGACGCGAATACGGTCGCCGGTTTTGATCTCCGCCTTTTGAATGGCCTTGTCATTAAGATAGGTCTTGTTGGCCGATTTCAGGTCCTCGATCACCCATTTGCTGTCCTGTGTCGTATAGATCACCGCATGCTGCCAGGAGACGGCCCGGTCGGGTAGATAAATCTGGCTATGGGCATGACGGCCGATGGTGAGCGGCCCTTTCGTGAATCGCAACTCGTTGACCGTTTGACCGTCTTTTTTCACATTCAAACGCATCGACTTGACCTCCACAAAATCCATTCCACATACGATTATGTCTCATTCGACCGACTCTGTCAAAAACAG
>JAFGTG010000414.1 GCA_016934255.1 Sedimentisphaerales bacterium | reverse complement strand
TCGGTCGTCTGGCTGCTTATCGGAATGATCCTCGTACTATGGAAAGCGATCAAGCTCAAAGAGAAAACAATTGCTTACGTGACGATCGTTGCGTTCGCGTTGATTTTGTTTGCGGTGGTGGGAACCTCCATCTTTTGTGGGACGGGACATAATTTTTCCAACGTCGAGACGACTAAAGAAACCAAATAAGAGTAAAAATGAAGATTATCGTTTTGGGACTCAACCATAAGACGGCTCCGGTGGAGATTCGGGAGAAGCTGGCCTTCGACGCCGCCGGGACGAGCAGAGCGCTAAGTGCGCTGAAAGCGTTGTATCCCAATGCGGAGTATGTGTTACTATCAACGTGCAATCGCGTCGAGTTGTATTGTGCCGGCCTGCATTGCCAGGGCGCGGATCCGAACCGGCTCGCCGAGTTTCTTTCGGAATTCCATCGCGTGGAATTAGGCCAGTTCCGCCCATTCCTGTACATCTATGAAAACGAAGACGCCGTTCGTCATTTGCTGACGGTCGCATCGAGCCTGGATAGTCTCGTCGTGGGCGAGGCGGAAATCATCGGGCAGGTCAAGGAGAGCTACCGCCTTGCCTGTGCGGCCAAGACGACCGGCAAGGTCCTCAACCGGCTGTTTCACTGCGCTTTCGCGACGAGCAAGAAAGTCTATACGACGACTTCCGTTTCCAGCGGACGGGTGAGCGTGGCCGGTGTAGCCGTGGAATTGGCCAAGCAACTTTTTGACGACATCTCATCGGCAAAAGTGGTCGTGATCGGCGCCGGGGAGACGGGCCGGCTCATCGTTCAGCATTTGCTTTCCGTCGGCGCCCGGGATATCGTCCTCGTGAATCGTTCGTTCGATCGCGGCGTCCAGGTGGCCGAACAGTATGGTATTACCGCTCAAAAATGGGAGCAGCTCGAAGATCAATTAACAGGCGCTCATATCGCCATCGCCGCCGCTTCCGTTCAGGATTATCTGTTCACGAGAGATAAATTCAAAGAGATCGTCGCCCGCCGGGACGGCCGAACGTTATTGATCGTCGATATCGCCGTGCCGCGGAATTTCGAGCCGACGATCAATGAGCTGGAAGGGACGTATCTTTATAGTATTGACGATCTGACCGCGGTTGTCGAACAGAATCGAAGAACGCGGGAGCGAGATATCGCTCGGGGTATGGAGATCGTTCTGGACAATGTCGCGGAATTTATGGAGTGGTTCGGCGCCAGGGATTTGGGACCCTTGATCGGACGGATGAAGGAGCAATTCACGCAGATCAGCAGAATCGAGATGGATCGGTTTTTTGTCGGGGTCAGAGAACAGGCCTGTTGTAAGGAAGTCCTTGAAGCGATGGTTAATCGCGTCGTCAACAAGCTGTTGCATTGCGTTATTAAGAATGTCGATGAAGTCGCCCGGGAAAACGGGGCCGACGAAGCGGCCAAGCTCGTCGATACCATTGTCAGGCAGGCGGAAGCCATCAGCGCTGTGCCGAAAGAAAAGGAGGACACGCATTCGTGAAAGATCATGGTCCGAAACAAATGCTGAGGCTTCTGTTTTGGGAGAGCACGATCCGGTGCAATCTGACCTGCGCGCATTGCCGGCGCGTGGAATCCGACGACACCGCCCATCGAGACCTGTCAACCGAACAGGCGAAAGACCTGATCGAACAATTAGCGGAACTGGGCCGGGGCCAGCCCATGATGCCGGTGCTGGTGTTCTCAGGGGGCGAGCCGCTTTGTCGCGATGATTTATTTGAGCTCATTCCCTTTGCGAAATCCCTGAGGCTAACCCCTGCCCTTGCCACGAATGGGACGTTGATCGATTCGACGATCGCCGAACAAGTCCGTGACAGTGGAGTCGCGAGGGTTTCGGTGAGTCTGGACGGCGCGACGGCGGAAGTTCATGACCGGTTGCGCCAGTTGGCCGGATCGTTCGAGAGGGCCATCGAAGGAATCGGGCATCTCCGTGAGGCGAAAGTCCCTTTTCAAATTAATATGACGCTCACCAAGCACAACGCCGGGCAATTAGAAGATATTTACGAACTTGCCAAATCACTCGGCGCGATTGCCGTGCATATCTTCATGCTCGTACCCGTTGGGTGTGGCCAATCTTTGGCCGAGACGGATATGCTTTCGCCGCAAGAGTATGAAAAGAAGCTGCTTGAAATCAGCGCATTGGACAACCGGGGTGAAATCCAAATGAAGGTCACATGCGGTCCCCATTACGAGCGCGTTATTCGGCAGAAAGGTCTGCATACGTCTCGCCCAAAAACCGGCGGTGCGGTCCCCGGACGGGGTGGGCACGGAAAAGCTTCTAAAGGTTGTCTGGCCGGACTTGGCGTCTTATTCGTTGGTCATCAGGGGGTTGTTTTTCCCTGTGGGTATCTGCCCGTGCATTGTGGCAACGTACTCGAACAAAAGCTATCAGATATATGGTATAAAAGTGAAGACCTTGCCCGAATGCGGGATACCGACGCGCTGGAAGGTAAGTGCGGCGTTTGCGGCTACAGGCAGGTTTGTGGGGGCTGCCGGGGTAGAGCGTACGCCGCGACGGGCAATTATATGGCCGAAGAGCCGTTTTGTGCATATGTACCGGAGAGAAAATCAAAAAGCAAAATGTAAAAAGTAAAATTGAAGAAGTCATCATCGCAAAGCGATGATTCTCCATAAGGAGTCCTTAGGACCACAATTTTGATTTTTTATTTTTAAATTTTAATTTTGGTTCTGTTATGATCAATATCAGCAAGTTATATTGCGACCAGGTGACGCCGGGCGATTGGCTTCGCTATGGCAAGAAAGGCTCAGGCGAACGCCAGGGCGAGATGATCCCCAAGACGGCTTCCGAGCGACGGCCCATTGTGGTTTGGAATATCACGCGGGCGTGCAATCTCAAGTGCGTGCATTGTTACAACGATAGCGGAGCTTCGAAAGCCGACGACGAGCTCTCGACGGAAGAGGCGAAAACGGTCCTGGACGATCTGGAGCAATTTGGCGTTCCATCGGTACTTTTTTCGGGCGGCGAACCATTGATGCGTCCCGATCTATTCGAATTGATTGAATATGCCGTCGAGCGAGGGCTGCGCGCAGTCATCTCAACAAACGGAACCCTCATCACAGCCGACATGGCAAAGAAAATCAAGACACACGGCGTGTCATACGTGGGGATCAGCCTGGACGGTATCGGGGATATTAATGACAAGTTTCGAGGTGTTGCCGGTGCGTTTGACAAGGCGGTCGCCGGTATAAAGAACTGCCAGGATGCCGGTGTGCGGATTGGCCTTCGACTCACTCTGACTCAGAAGAACGTCCAGGATTTAGAGAGACTCTTCGATTTCTTCGAGTCGGAGCGCATCGAGCGGGCCTGTTTCTACCACTTCGTCCCGAGTGGTCGAGGCGGTTCGATGGCGGATGAGGACCTCACACACGCCCAGAGCCGGGATGCCGTCGAAATGATATTGGCCAAAACCCGCTCGTTCAAGGAAGCCGGGCGGACGACTGACATCCTGACGGTCGATAACCACGTGGACGGCGTTTATACGTACCTGAGATTACAAAAGCAGGATACCACCCGTGCGGAAGAGGTTCGGAAGCTACTAAACTGGAATGGCGGAGGAATGTACAGTAGCGGTGTCGGTATCGGCTGTATCGATTTTCACGGGAAGGTGCATCCGGACCAGTTTTGGTGGCATTACGACCTTGGAGACGTTCGCCAACGACCTTTCAGCGAGATTTGGATGGATACGAGCGATTCGATCATGCGGGGCCTGAAGGATCGCCGGAACCACATCAAGGGTCGATGCCGCCTCTGTAAATTTTTCAATTTATGCGGCGGTAGCCTGCGAGTCCGTGCCGATCTGCATTTCGGCGATCCGTGGGCGCCGGATCCCGCCTGTTATCTCACGGATACCGAAATAGAACTCGACGACGCCAAAAAGGCGGAACTTGAGCGTAAGGGAGAGGTTTTTCCAATGCCCGTCATCTCGCGGCGCGAACGGCCTTAACTGTCCTGTCGATATCCCTTTGCTTGTGCTGGGTCGAAACAAAACACGCCTCGAATTGAGACGGCGGCAGATAAATCCCTTCCTTGAGCATACCATGATGAAATCGCGCATACGCTTGCGTGTCGGACTTGATGGCTGAGTCATAATCGGTCACAGGCCCCGGATTGAAAAATACCGTGAACATCGAGCCAATGGGATTGATGGTATGCTCGATATTGCGTTCCAAGAGGACTTGATGAATACCCTCGCAGAGTGTTTTTGTTGCGGCTTCGAGAGCGGGATACAATCCTTTCGTCTTGAGTAGATTCAGCGTCGCGATGCCGGCGGCAACACAGACGGGATTGCCAGATAGCGTGCCCGCCTGATAGATTTGCCCGGTCGGCGCCAACTGATTCATCAGTTCGGCTTTTCCGCCACAAGCGCCGATGGGGAATCCGCCGCCGATGATCTTGCCCAGGCACGTCAAATCGGCTTTGACGCTGAAGATATCCTGTACGCTTCCGTATTTGATTCTAAAACCGGTGATGACCTCGTCGAAGATGAGTATGCTGCCGTTTTTCGTGCACAGTTTTCTTATGGTTTTCAGGAAATCTTTTTGGGGAGGCACGACGCCCATGTTTCCTGCAATCGGCTCAACAATCACCGCGGCAATCTGGTCCTGATATTTATTGAAGGCTTTTTCAATCCCTTCCGGATCGTTGTAGGGTAAGAGAACGGTATGTTTCGTGAAGTCTTTGGGTACGCCCGGGCTGCTCGGCGCGCCGAGTGTCGTGGCTCCGGAGCCGGCTTGTACGAGCATGTGATCGACGTGGCCGTGATAGCATCCGATGAACTTGATGATCTTATCGCGCCCCGTACATCCGCGGGCGAGACGAATTGCGGTCATGACCGCCTCGGTGCCGGAACTGACCAGGCGGACCTTTTCGATCGAACCGATGGCCTGGACGATCATCTCCGCCAGTTGGGTTTCAAGCTCCGTCGGTATGCCGAAGCTCGTCCCTTTGGCCATGACCTTCCTGACGTTTCCGAGGACCTCGGCATGCGCGTGACCGAGTATCATCGGTCCCCAGGAAAGACAATAGTCGATATACCTATTGCCATCCACGTCGTATAGGTAGGGTCCTTTTGCCTTGTCGATGAAGATCGGATTCGAACCGACAGCCCGGAAGGCGCGAACGGGACTGTTGACACCGCCGGGGATAACCTTCGTTGAATCATGAAACAGTTTTTTACTCTTTTGAAATACCGTCATTTGATTTCCCTTACAAAATAAAATCAAATATCAAATATTCAAAATCAAAATTACGGAGTCCCTTCGGGACGACTTCCTTCATTTTTCATTTTACATTTTGATGTTTAATTTGTAATGATCTCCGCCTCAATTCCATGTTTTGCCGCCTCCGTTTGAGTTGGCCGGCCAAGACAATAAGCCTTGATATGCGATGGGACTCGACCGAATTTTTTCGTGAAGGCCCTTACCGTCGAGCCGCTGGTAAAAAGGATGTGATCAATATGATCGAAATCAACATCGGCCGGTTCCGTCTCAACCGTTTGATATACTGGTGCTTCCTCGACCTCTGCGCCGCGTTCAATCAGACCCCGGGGCAATTCGCTGGGCGCCATCGTCGCTCGCGGGATAAGCACTCTCTTGTTTTGCATATCGAGTTTGCTGAATTCTTCGAGCAAACCCGCGCTGGATTCCCACTCCGGGACTAGGTCCGCCAGGATTCCATAATTCATAAGCTGTTGAGCCGTTGCTTTTCCAATAGCGGCGACTTTCATCGCACCTAACGCTCTGGTATCGAGACCGTTTCGGTGCAATCGGGTGAAGAAGAATCTGACGCCGTTGGAGCTTGTAAAGATCAGCCAGTTAAATCTCCGAAGATCTTTGAGTGTTACATCAAACTCTGAGTAGTCCTCAAGATCAACACACTCGACGATGGGTCGATGCACGATGGTGCCGAGATGCATATACCTTTCCGGATTGGTGCCGAGGACGAGTATCCTTGGTTTTTTACCGAACCAGTTCAGCTTTTCGTGAAGCTCCACGACTTGGCCCACGATGAAAATAGCCGGCGTAGATAAACCGGCGTCTTGAATGATTTGCACGAAATCTTCGAGCGTCCCCGTGATGACGCGTTGATTATACAGAGTGCCGTTTTCAACCGCGGCGATTTTGGCTTGCGGGGGCCAGCCTGCACCCAACAGGGAGTTGACGATTTTTTGAATATTGCTCACACCCATGAGGAAGATAATCGTCCCCGCATTGGGGATCTCGATCTCTTTTCCTTCTTTGCGATGTCCGGTGACGATGGCGACGTTCGGCGTGAAGTCCCGGTGCGTCGGCGGGATACCGGCGTACGACGGGACCGCCAGGGCGCTGGTGATGCCCGGCACGACCTCAAAATCGACTCCCGCCTCGGCGCAGGCCTCCGCCTCCTCACCGCCCCGGCCAAAGAGAAACGGATCGCCGCCTTTGAGCCGAAGAACGGTTTTGTGCTCTTTGGCTTTCTCTATCAGCAGTGCGTTGATTCGGTCTTGCCTCATCGTATGCTGGCCGGCAAATTTGCCGACGGAAATGATTTCGGCCCCCGGTTTGGCTAATTGGAGCAATTCAGCCGGGATGAGATGGTCGTGAAGAACCACATCGGCCTGACAAAGAAGCTTGTAGCCTTTCAGCGTGATCAGCTCAACGTCGCCGGGACCGGCACCAACAAGATAGACTTTTCCTTTCGGCATTATTGTCCTAAACGAGAAATTTCTCGCCACATGTTATACTATATTTCCAACAACTTCCGTCTATATCTATAGTTGGCCGGTACATAAACTTCAAGTGAAAACATAGAACGGTTGAAGCAGGTTGGAGCAAAGAATAGAATTTATTGTACCGATAGAAAGGATGATATGGATCAATGTAATCGCCGAATACTCCAGGCGCTTCAGGATGATTTTCCTCTCGAAGCCAATCCCTACGACATCGTAGCGGATCGGCTGCACATCTCGAAAGAAGAACTCTGGGAAAGAGTCCAGGACATGCTGGATGAGGGAGTGATTCGGCGAATGGGGGCCAGTATCGACTCCCGGAAAATCGGTTTCTGCAGCACGTTAGCCGCGGTGAGTGTTGAACCGGAGCAAATCGACCGAGCGGCTGAAATCATCGGTGCCTTCCATGAGGTAACCCATAGTTATCTTCGCAACGATCATTTTAATATTTGGTTCACGATCATCGCCGTTGACGAAAAGCGGATCGAGGAAATATTGGATCAGATTCGCGATTCGCTGTCTCTTGAAAAATCAAAGGTTCTCGACTTGCCCGTTAAACGACTGTTTAAATTAGACGCTCGATTTGAAGTTTCCACACAATCGGAATCATCTTAAAATCACACAGAAGAATTTAGGCAACTCTAACGAGGAAAATCGCTATTCCGGATGATTGTCTCGGTTTTGGATATAAATATGATGTTGAATAAGACAAGATACCCGGATAGAATATCGGCGGTATGATAGAAAACCGTGCCAGTCGTCCCGATGGTGCTTTGAATATTATGTAAGGAATCCATTACAGTGAAATTCAAAGGCGGCTACAATATTTATCTTAAGGGTAAGCCGGATGGAACTGTCCATGCGATGCCGGAACCGACGGTTCTTTATCTGCCCTTAAAGAGTCAGCGTTTCACATTCAGCGACATCCAAGTCAAGGACGATCAGAAGGTTCACGCCGGGGATGTCCTGGCCAAAGATCCCGACAACCACGCCGTCCCCCTGCTGGCGCCGCGAGCCGGGACCGTGCGTTTGAAGGTGGACGAGGGTTACATCGTTCTTGAGGAGGTTACTCAACTCGATGAACGGGCCGACATTGTCGAGAAGCAAATGGCCCATGTGGAAAAGCAGTTGGGAGCCTCGGGGGCGAAAAGAGTGAAACTCCTCTCGCTCGGCGCGTGGCAATTCTTCTATGACGTGTTTACGGGAGCATTGCCCGATCCGCTCGGCACGCCGCAGGCGGTTATCGTTTCCACGCTCAGCCTGGAGCCGCACATGGCCAGGGGAGACGTCCAGCTCCAAAAACGCCTCCTGAATTTCACGCGAGGTCTCGAACATTTGCAGTCTTTGCTCGAATACCAGCTGATTTATCTGGTGATGCCGGATATCAACTCGGAATTCGCGTCGCTGGTTCGTAATCAGATTCGTGGATACGCCTGGGCGAAAATGCTGGAAGTGCCCCTGATTTACCCTTACGACAATTTCACAATTCTTGCCCGGCGACTGGGCCTTAAGCGCGAGGCGGGACCGGTCTGGGGCGTTCGGGCAGAGGGTGTTCTGGCCGTCGATCGCGCACTGACCTTGACAAAGCCCTGCGCGGTCAGGATTATCTCCATCGGCGGCATCGGGATCCATTCACCCACGCACCTGAAAGTGATGCCGGGGTACCCGCTACACATCATCAAGGATAACTATATCTTCGAGCAGGAGGCGAGAATCATCAACGGCGGCATCCTGACGGGCAAGACCTTCGGAGATGGGGCGTTGGGGATTGACACCGAATGCAGAGGCATAACGGTCCTGCCCGAATTGAAAGAGAGGGAATTCCTCGGATTTGTCCGGCCGGGCTGGGGTCGAAGATGTTATTCTCCGTCTTACCTGAGCGCTTTGAGATTGCCGTTCTCGGAACGATTGACGACGGGTTTGCGGGGAGAAAAACGGCCCTGCGTCGCATGTAATTATTGTGCAGAGGTGTGCCCCGCGGGAATTATGCCCTATCTCATCCATAAATATCTGTACGCGGACTTGATCGAGGAGGTCGAGCGGGCGCGCGTGGACCTTTGTGTCGAATGCGGATTGTGCTCCTACGTGTGCCCGTCGAAGATCGACTTACAGACACAATTGATCGAAGCCAAAGCTCTTATCGAGAAAGAAAAAGAAGAAATACGTCAGGAACAGTTGCGCCAGGAAAAGATACGTCAGGAAGAGGAAGCGGCGCGCAAGCAAGCAGAGGAGAAAGCCGAGTG
>JAFGTG010000413.1 GCA_016934255.1 Sedimentisphaerales bacterium | reverse complement strand
TATTCCCGAGACATACGGATACGCCTCCGGAAGTGCAAGACATGGCATGGCAGAGTATGCAGCATATGAGACGCATCTGCATCGACCGCCACGATGGTTTCATCAACATGGCCTTTCTCGATTGGTCCGTTCGGAAAGCCGGTCTTAAGGAACTATGGACATTCAAATGGCACCGCGCCTACAATACGGCCGGTCCCTGGACGATGGCCGGCGGCGTCCAACCAAGCGATTGGCCGGCTTGGATGACACATTTCAAAGACCATTAGAAACGATCTGAACCGTCATAGCACGAACAATGCATATAGCGTTCAATGAGCCAATCAACCAAAGGGGCTACCCAAAAATCGTCCCGTAAAAGGATTTCTTGCCTGATCTTGGCCGGTTATGGCAATGAGCGGGTATCGAGCGCTCGGGGGTGGGTGGATGGAGTTCCGTTATGATATACCTCACCGTCGGGGAGCTTCATGGTCTTGTTGTTATGGGTCCAGCTTGGGAATTGTCTGGTGCGCACGTCGTCGGGGAATGTGCGATAGAGAATGCCGGGGATGCCTCGTTCCAATGACTCCAGCGAGCCGTCCGGGCGGGCGATGCAGGTCGGCCACGAGGAATAATGGCCGGACGAGTTGCTGGCGATCACCCACATCAGGTTATCCGAGGCGCGGACCCGGATTTCCGCGGGGATGATCTCGTCGAGGATGGTTTTGCCTTTGTGGTGCGCGTTGTAGAAGGAATGAAACATGATCTTGACGCCTTGATGACGATAGATATTGTACATCTCCGGGAAACACGAATCGTAGCAAATCAGGAAACCCAGTTTGAATCCCTTCAACTCGACAACGACGATGTGATTGCCCGGCGTATAATATTTCAGATCGCCTCCCGTGAGCATGGACTTGTCGTAACGATCGACGATCTTTCCTTCGTCTGAGATGATATACAGACAATTCATGGGCTTTTCATCTTCGCTAATGTAATGGGCCGATCCGAGAACGACCCAAATGCGATGCTTCTTGGCGAGTGACATAATCTTGTGCGTTTGGTCTCGTAATATCGCCCAATCGAAATTGTCGAAGGAGGGGACGTCCAACGGCGGGTATCCACTCAGGGCCGCTTCGGAAAACTGGACGATATCCGCCTTGTTCGCAGCCGCCTCCGTGATGAATCGCTTCACGTAATCGGCATTACTTTCGATATTCCCGGTGACGGGGAACTGGCACGCGGCGACTTTTAGCGCCTCTTCAGAGTAGCTTCGCCCCGCAAGGCTCATTATCAACACAGCCACCAACAACATTTGCAATAGAACAGTGCTTACGCGTCGAAACTTAATATCATCTGCGTTCATCTTATATCCTTTCTATTATGAAATAAAAAACTTTGCCGGTTTTACCTTTCGGTGCTTTTCGTGTATTATCTCCATAATGGTAACGATGATAAAAGGAAATTTTAGAGTGCCTAATAAAATGAATCGTCGCACCGAAGGCGAGCGATTTCGCGTCTGGCAAGGAAGGCGAAGCAGGCTATCCGAGGATAGTCGATGCAGCCTGACGCCGTCCAGACGCGAAACAAGCCGCATGAATGCAGAGTCATTTTATTTGGTGCTCTAAGGAGGTTTAACAATGCATAGACGTGAGTTTTTGAGCAAGATGGCTGGGACGTCTTTGGCCGCTTTATCTATTAATGCCATATCGGAAGGTCAAGAGTCCGACTACGAACAACGCGTCAGGGCGTATCTTCGCACGATTCGACTCAATCGGCAAAGAGTCGAGGATTTTATCTCGGGCGAACATGGCCCCAGAGATCAGCGGCCAGGCGAGGTCTTTCGATACGATTCCGAATTAGGCTGGATTAATCACGAAGCGATCGGCAGTACCGGCGTCGATGGCTCGAAAGTGTTCTACAACTACGAATCCGATGGCGCCCGCAAAGTGATCAACTTCCCCGGCCGGCCCGCCCGGATTCGCACCTACGGCAACAGCTTCACGCATTGCAGCCAGGCCAACAATAATGAAACGTGGGAAGAGTACTTAGCCGCACATATTCAGGAGCCCGTGCATAATTATGGTGTCGGCGGTTATAGCGTCTATCAGGCTTACCGAAGGATGCTGAAGGTAGAAAAACAAATCGCAGGCGGCACGATCATCCTCAACATCTGGGACGACGACCACTACCGCAACCTCGACGCATGGCGGAGCATCCGCTACGGCTACGGCTCGCGATGCGGATTTACACTGCCCCACCTGCGGGTGGATGTGGCGAAGGGTCGTTGCGAGCAGAGAGAGAACATCTCGAAGACGCTCTTTGATCTTTACAACCTTTGCGATGAAGATTATCTCTGGCGAACGTTCAAAGACGACCCGGTGTTGAAGATGGTCATGGCCGCACGCGAAGGCGGCAAAAATTTATCCGCCGACCTGATCCATCCGGTGGCGGTGACGTTCGGTATCCCCGACGAAAAGATCGCCCATACCGAGACGGCGAAGAAGATCAAACAGATCCACACCGAAGCGGCCTTGTTCGCCACACAAAACGTCGTCACCTGGGCGGAGGAATTCGCCAAAGAGGCCGGCAAGAAGCTGATGATTATGCTGTCTTTCGGCCGGGATAACGTGGCGAATTATTTATCCGGGAAGCCTCGTTTCGACCAGAGTTTTGTCGATTGGCTAAAGGATAAACCCTATCCGGTGATCGATATGCGGGAAGTATTTGCCTCCGATTACAAAAGATATAAGGTTGATGTCAATCAATACCTTAAGCCGCTCTATAACGGTCATCATACCCCACGGGGCAATTTCTTTACCGCCTGGGCCATCAAGGACAAGATCGTCGAGTGGCTCGATCCGAAACCCGAACCGTATCGCTGAGCTAATCGAAACAGCCCCTGCTTTTCGGATAATCATATTGACTTCACGGAGGAGCCTACCGAGCAGGGGCTGTTTCTTTGTTCTCAACCATCATCCTTGATTTTTTAAAACGTCCTATAATATTTAACTCTATTCGGAAATACGCCACAAATTTTAAAAGGTTCATCCGTTCGTTTAAAAATCGCCGACTTCGATTTTTCCCATGTCGTACCACCCGTCCGGCTGACGGCCTTCAATCGCCAGCTTGACTTTGGGCGTATCGACGCGGTCATCGAGAACGCCGATTTGAAGGTCATATTGGCCCTGAGCGATGTCGGCCGGGATGCTCACAGTGGCGTCGTAAAGATTGTCGCCGGGCAGCCACGAGCGAAGGTCGGCACCGGTCACAAGGAGGACGTCCTTCTCGGAATGGTGAAGGCGAAACACCAATCGGAAAGGTCGATAGCACGGGGCGACGCCTTTGTTCTCCCACCAGGAGGTGAATGTGAAATCTCCGGCCGGCTTGACTTTGGCCGGGTAGGTGAGCTTGCGCAACACGAAGCGATACCCCATACGCTTGAGCCACCGGTTCACCTGCGGCCACCATTCGTCGGGCACGGCGGAGGATTTACCATTAAACGAAGAGATATGCCACTTAAGGGATTGATCGATGATATAATCGACATCCCAGCCCTTGTCCTTCCAGTGTTGCATCACCCAGCAGACTTCGAGCGTGACCGGCGCCTTTTTCCAGGCGTCCTTCATCCCGAAGTTGATAATCGCCTGCGGATAGTAATCGCACATGTGACACCAGGTCGGGCTGAACCCACCCATATCGCCGAGGCAATCCACCCTCCACCCCACGTCGCGTTTCGATAGGCCGTACTTGTTCGTTTTCTCATCGGTCAGGAGCATGACCAAGTGCGTCTTTTTGAAAGCGTCGAGATAGCTATCCACCAGCAACTCCCGCGTCTGCTGACTTAGCTGCGCCGATCCGGCTCCCTCGCCCCACGCGCCCACGATAGACAGATCGACGCTTTCCAGCGCGGGGTGTCCGTCATAGCGAAGGCCCAGATCGCGGATCATATCGCCGAAATGCTCGACGTAGCGCACGTCTTCCGGATTCGTGCGCCATTTTTTGACGGGCAGGTTCTCTTCTTTGCCCATCATCTCCCGGTACCAGTCGGGCACGTCGTTGTCGGCCCCGGTCCCGTACGGCGCGATGCGAAGCAATAACGTCTGGCCGCGGGATTCCGCCGTCTTGAGCGCCGTATCGATCAGGTCCCAGCGATATTCATCTTTAACCGGCTCGACGAATTTCCAATAGATCCGGAAATAGGCCAGAGACGTCATCGGATGATTTTCGTTGGTCAGATCGCCGTCGAAGTCCTGATAAACAATCGGGTATCCTTCAGTCCATCTCTTGCCTTCATTGAGCTTATCGCCGTTGAATCGCTGAAACGTCATAAACCCGATCCCCGGATTGACCAGGACGTCGTCAATCTCCTCCGGCCGGACGGTAACTGTTTCTTGCGAAAAAGCCGCCATCGGCGACAATAACATTAGGATAAAAGTCAGACGATATATCGTGCGCATGTGATTACTCCTTTCGACAGGATTATACCGCCGCGACAGTAACCATTCAAGCGCGTTCCTCATTGCTTATCAAAATGATGCTTCCATCCTTGATGGCAGCCCCCAACACGAATAAGATATATCGTTAAATGAGGGGCTTTTTTGTCGGCCCGATCCTATTAAGTTCCTTGCATTGGGAGATGGGAATATGCTGAGGAAACGCTTCTCGATGGATTGCCTTGTCGTCAGTTGCATTGTCTTTTTGCAGATTGGCTGCCAGGAACAGGCTAACTTATCATTATCCCAGGAACCTCCGGACAAGGTTGCTCAGGCACCCGATCTCAACAGATTCTCGCCAAGAATCACGTTTAAGAAATGGGCCTTTGACTTCGGCGATGTTTCACCGAACTCTGTACTCACCGGTGAGATAACGTTCACGAACACGGGACAGGCACCATTGAAGATTACGAAAATCGAGAAATGCTGCGGCGTTGTCGCCAAGTTGGACAAGGATAAGAATGAATATGCGCCGGGCGAAACCGGGACGTTGAACATACAGTGGGGATTGGGACCAGAGCCAGGAGCTTTTCAGCGCCAACTGGTCGTCCACAGTAACGATAACGTCAATCCCGTTGCCTCCCTGAGCCTACATGCCAAAACGGTACTCCGCATTGCCTGGGAGCCGAAGAGATTCAGGTTATCCCCTGTCGAGGCCAATGCCGGCTGTCCCGAGCTTATCATCCGCAGTCTGGATGATCGGTCGTTTTCAATCACCCGGTTCCAATCAACCGGTGATTGCATGACGGCCGATTTTGATCGTTCGGTGAATGCGAAGAGGCATGTTATTCAGCCAAAAGTCCGGATTGAGAAATTGCAGAAATATCTCAGCGGACGAATCAATATCCGTACGACTCATCCGGAAGGCCACGCCGCCACGTTTTTGTTTGACGTGTTGCCGGAATATACCATTGAGCCGCCGTCAATCCTGGTTTTCAACGCCGAACCCGGCAAATCCCTGATGAAGAAGATTGTTCTACGTAACAACTACGGCAACGACTTTGAGATTGACTCGGTATCCTCGAAGAATAGCCCCCTTGCTATCGAGGTTTTGGGGAAAACGAAAATAGATAAGGGCTATCGGCTTGACGTAGAAATAAACGTTCCGCCCGCCGCCGGTAAAACGAAATTCACAGACAACTTCTATATAACCTTAACAACCGGAGAGAAATTGCCTCTTCAATGCAACGGGTACTATTCGAAACGTTCGCCCGAGTCACAAAATTGATAGAGTTACTCCCCCCGAGTGGAAAAGTTCCTTCCCGAAAACAGCGACCCGTCAATAGCCGTACCTGTACGTATGACTAAGCTAAGGAGAACCGCAGGAAGCCAGGGACAGTTCCACCCGGCTTCTTGCGGTTAGAAAAGATCCTGTTTACTTAGAAACGTTTTCGGATTCCGAATCGGCGTCAGGTTCATGGATCGATTGCGGTTCATCGGGCTTTACACTGAACGCTTTGCCGCTGAAGGTGACTTTTTCGGTATCCCATATCAGGGGAATACCGCCGGTTTCCCGGTTCCAGCTCTTATAAAAAACAGCATCAGCTTCCGGAGTGGCTTCCAGTGCTTTGTAATAAGCCCTTTCCTGGGTTTTCGGAGCGACGGAACAAGCCAAAGGATCCGACCGAAGACACGTGTATTTGTCTTTAAAGAAAGGGATTCCAAGGACTTTCACCTTGTTCCCGTCAATCACTTGTACGGTTCCCAAGAGAATACTATCCGTTTCAGAGATTCCTTCAACCCTTTCCATAACCACAATATGATCACGCGTTAATGTTGTCTCAACGTCAAAACGACCAAATTGCATTTGAGGAGCGTTTCTTTGGTCACCACACCCTCCAATAAAAAGTAAAACAGCGGCGGCAAACGAAAGAAACAAAACACTTTTCATACCTGTCATAGTGATCCCCTTCCAAAAGCTGTTAACATTCCCATGAAAATAAGACTTTTTCTGCACTCCTTTTCGCGAGCGTGCGAACCGCCCTCCTTTCCGCTCACGCTCGTTCCATGCGCAGATGGCACGCCTCCTCACCGAAAGTGTATAAAACAAACATCCTCCTAAAGAGGAATTACCCTGCGACTCTCATCAGAAATGAATCTATCTTTTTTGGTCATGGTTGTCAATGAGGCTCAATACGGTTTTAAAAATATTTTTGCGTATTTGAACGCCTAAAATTTTTGGAACGGAAAAGAGTAAGGCACTCTAACAAAACTAAGGTCTTATGGGTTTGTCATTCTGAGTGAAACGAAGAATCTCAGTCTTTGCGTCTGAATAGAGACCCTTCGCTACCCCTTCGGCTTCGCTCAGGGCTAAAGGCTAATTCAGAGCCTGCCCTGAGCTTGCAGAAGGGGTGACAAGGGAGAGGTTTTGTTAGAGTGCCTAAATATGAATATCCAATATAAAACATCAAATTCGGAAGAGCCTTACATGAACGAATGACGATAGAGTATGGCTTCGTGTCCTCTGTGGCTTCCTTCGACGACGCTCAGCACGGAGTCTGCGGCAATAAAATTCAGACTTTAGACTTTGACAGTCCTTAAGACTCCTTACGGAGGATAACAGGAAATACAAGATTTTTTATCTGGTTCATCCGGCTGTGAATAGAAGCTTCCGCATCGTGCATCTCCTTTCTCAAAATGGCCCCCTTTGTATGCTAACAATGTTTATATGCTTTCCGTATAAGACTCCAGACCGATCTGTTTTTTCAATAGTCAATCGTCATTTGTCAATAGTCAATGGTATAGTCATTCGCCAGCTTGTGCCTTAGGTATTGGTATCTGCAATCGCAAGTCGAAAATGTTCAATTCCAAAGGCCTCAAAACATCGAAAATGGACCTGACCCGAATGGCACTGACATAACGTTAACCTCCTATCAAAGCCGCCTTTAGTTCAGCGCGTGGCTTATTCATCAAGCGGTATTTCTTGG
>JAFGTG010000035.1 GCA_016934255.1 Sedimentisphaerales bacterium | reverse complement strand
GGCCTCCGTAACCAAGCCGGTCGCCACCGCCACGTCGATCCTGATTCTCATGGACCGCAACGCTATCGGACTGGACGATTACGTGGGTGCTTATCTCCCCGCCTTTGGCTGCAAAGGCAAAGAGGAAGTGCGAATCAAACATCTATTAGCCCACGTTTCGGGCTTGCCGGCTTATACGAACGCAAGTAAACTGAAAGAGCAATTCGGAAGCCCCTGTCCTGAAGAGGTTATCGCCAAGATATGCTCATTAGACGCGCTCAGTAAACCCGGCGAAGAGTTCCGGTATAGTTGCCTCAACTACATCACGCTATGCAAAATTGTTGAAATCGTCAGCGGAAAGAATCTTGATGATTTCAGCAGGGAAAATATCTTTGCTCCGCTCGGTATGAAACACACGACGTTTAATCCGCCGGATTCCTGGAAGAAGGATATCGCCGCAACCGAAGTCATCGACGGAAAACCATTGCGAGGCACCGTCCACGATCCCCTGGCACGATTGATGGCGGGAGTATCCGGAAACGCGGGATTGTTCTCGAACGTCCACGATCTGTCGATATACTGCCGGATGCTACTCAACGGAGGCGCCTTGAACGGTAAACGAATCCTCAGCCCCAAAGCCGTTCGTCTGCTGACCACCGTCCAAACACACGGCCGGGCGTACGGTTTCGGCGTTAGTGCGAGTTATTCATCGGCGAAGGGCGCCTACGCCTCGGAAAAGGCATTTGTCCACACCGGCTATACGGGCACCTCGATCGTCTGCGATCCGGAAAACGAGACCTTTGTGATCATTCTCGCTAACCGAGTCCATCCCAAAGACGACGGAAGCGCCAAGCCCGTTCGCACGAAGGTAGCTGATATCGTTTTCTCCAGTCTATCCACATCACCAGTCCAAAATGGAGGTGAAATATGAAACGACGTGATTTTTTGAAAGCCGCCGGTTTCGGCGCCATAACTTTGGCATTGTCTAATTATGAAGCCGCCATTCAGACAGCGGTTTGTGCCGAAGGGAAAAACAAACCCAATATCGTCTATATCCTCGCGGATGATTTGGGCTACGCCGAAGTCGGATGCTACGGTCAGGAAAAGATTAAGACGCCCAATATCGACAAATTAGCCGCTGAAGGCATGAGGTTTACACAACACTATTCCGGCAATCCGGTTTGTGCGCCGTCGCGCTGCACGTTGATGACCGGTAGGCACACGGGTCATACGCAAGTTCGCGGTAATAAACAGATGGGCGGCAAAGAGGGCTGGGTGCTCGGCTCGACGATAGGCGGACAATATCCGATAAAAGCCGACACCGTCACCGTCGCGAAAATTCTCAAAAAGGCCGGTTACACGACCGGGGCCTTCGGGAAATGGGGCCTTGGACAAGTCGGTACGACCGGCGATCCGAACAAACAGGGCTTCGACCATTTCTACGGCTATATCTGCCAGCGCCAGGCCCATACGTACTATCCCAACCACCTATGGCGCGACGGCAAGGTGGAATGGATCGAGGCCAATAAAGATGGAAAAGAGCAAGTTTATTCACATGATTTGATCGCGGCCGAAGCCCGAAAATTCATCAGGACCAATAAAGACCGTCCTTTCTTCTGCTACGTCCCATTCACGATCCCGCACGTTGCGCTTCAGGTGCCCGAGGATTCACTGGCCGAGTACAAAGGCAAATGGCCGGACCCGCCCTACGACGGCAAGAAAGGGTACATCCCCCACGAGCATCCACGAGCGTGTTACGCCGGGATGGTCACACGAATGGACAAGGACGTAGGACGAATCATGGCTCTGCTCAAGGAGCTTGGCCTCGATAGGAATACACTCGTGATATTCACCAGTGATAACGGTCCGACGTATGCCGGCGGAGCCGATTCCGCTTTCTTCGAGAGCGCCGGCCAGCTCAACGGCCTTAAAGGCTCCGTCTATGAAGGCGGAATCCGCATACCGTATATTGCGCGCTGGCCCGGCCGGATCAAAGCCGGGAGCACGAGCGATCACGTCTCCGCTTTCTGGGATTTCTTACCAACCTGTTGCGAACTTATCGGAGTAGATATCCCAACCGATATCGACGGGATATCCATGCTACCCACTTTCTTCGGACAGCCACAAAAGCAAAAAAAGCACAAATATCTTTATTGGGAGCTTCGCGGCCAGCAAGCCGTACGGATGGGCAAATGGAAAGGGCTGCGTTTGAAACCCGACCGAGAAATCCAGCTTTACAACCTGGAACAAGACATCGGTGAATCAAACAACGTGGCCGACAAATATTCCGACATTGTGGCTGAGGTCGCAGAGATTTTCAAGAGCGGTCGAATCGGGTCTGAAGTCTTCCCGTTGAGTAAGACCATCCTTTGATCCAGATCGTACGGAATAACAAGGCCGCATACGGGACCTACTTTTACGGACTTTTTAAAATCCGATGAAGGAAAAAAATTTCCTTCGAAGCGCCCATTTCCTTATTTGACCATCCATAAATAGTCAAAATCGATGGAATTATCAATTCTTAGAGCGCCCGCTCTACAAATTGAGGATTAGGACGTTTTATATTTTTTACTCAAGTTAATCCCCCCATGCTTCTTGCCGATAAGGTATCAGACAAACAATATATCGAACAGGACCAGGCGAGTGGTGCGGAGGAGCACTCGCCTGGTCTTTTTTTGTCCATTCAATCTCCTTGATATCCAGAGCGAAAATAAAATTATCATTTCTCAGCACCGATGAACCTATCCCGTTAAAACCTCGTATGAAACCGTGCAATGAAGTTGTCTCATAAGGAAGTACGATCATGACGAATGTGGAGACACAGATAAACAATACAGAGTGCCACACAGGTGTTCATACCGATCACCTGTGCTACATTATATCCCAGGGTTTTCATCTCAGCGATGAGCAAGGGTACAGGGCTTTGGTTGACGAACCAAAATTCAAGTGCAAACGTTGCGGCCGAACGGCCAGAAGCGGCGACAATCTTTGCATCCCGGCTCACCTTTAGGAAACCATGGCTTATTCGTAGAGAATGGACTCGATGCGCTTGTTTATGTCATTTCTGCCTATGGCACGCCCAAGGCGGAGCGTAGCAAAGCGGAGTCGAGAAATCTGGCTTCGATCTAAATAGGTGTTACGTTCGAAACCAGATTTCTCCGTTCCGGTCCACGTTCCGTGGACCTCGAGTCGAAATGACAAAGGCGCAAACATTTAGCATAATCGCCCTTGCGTCTATCAGTATAACTGCCTCTTGATCGCCTGGGCATGGATAAGCTCGAAGATAGCTTTGACAAATTCACTATCCAGACCAAGCTGTTCGGCCCTGGCCATATGGTCGGCGAGAAGGTTCTCCCATCGATGAAGCTGGAGAACGGTCATTCCATGTTCCTGTTTGAGTTTGCCGATCTCCTCGACCCGCTCCATTCTCTCGGCCAAATCCTGTATAAGCTGCGCATCCACGTGGCTGATTTCAGCACGCAAACGGGCAATTTTCCCCTTCACCTGTTTGTCCTTAACGGATACATTGCGAGCCTGAAGTCTATCGAGCATCTTAATCAGAACGCCGGGCGTAATTTGCTGCTTTGCATCACTTAATGCCTGGTCCGGCTTGATGTGCGTCTCGATCATCAGGCCCTCGATCCCCAGATCCAACGCCGTCTGGGAAATCGGCTCGATGAGATTGCGATTGCCGGCGATGTGGCTCGGATCGCAAATCAAAGGCAAATCCGGCAG
>JAFGTG010000412.1 GCA_016934255.1 Sedimentisphaerales bacterium | reverse complement strand
CGAGCGGGGCTTTCCTGAGCTGAAACAATTGTACGGCATACTGGGAGCGACACAAAACGTTTCACACGTCGCCCTCTTGCAATTTCCTCATAATTATAACTACGTCAGCCGGGCGGCGATGTATCATTGGCTTAACCGGCATCTCGACATCGGATTTTCCGAACCGATTATAGAGCGTTCATACAAACGCTTGACACGCGCGGAACTGTCGGTTTGGGACGATCAACATCCGCAGCCTGCGGGCGGCGCCGAATTCGAAACGAAACTGCTCGAGTGGTTAACCGACGACGCTAAGAGTCAAATTACCGATACATTCCCCCGAGATGCCGAATCTCTCCGGCGTTACCGCCGGATCGTTGGTGGGGCCTGGGAGGTTCTGCTGAGAACTCTGCCGGACAATCCGGAAATAAACTTCAAGAAAACCAGGGCCATCGAACGGGACAGGCATCGAGAAATGCTTGGGCTTCTTTCTTACCGAACGATTGAGGATCACCGGGCGGAACTACCGACGGTTGTACTCACGCGGAAGCAGTCCTATGAACGAACGGTGATCTGGATAGACGAAGAGGGAAAAGCCGGACTCTATACAAAGGATGGCTCTGTAATATCGCCCGTTCGGAATCTACTGGAAGCCGGCGTTTCCGTGATCGGTGTTGACTTGTTGTATCAGGGTGAATTTCTGGCTGATGAACAACCAATAGACCGACAGCGTTGGTTGCCAAATGAAGAAGGATACGCCGGGTGGACATACTGTTATAACCTCCCCGTTTTTGCTCGCCGGGTGCATGACATTCTGGCCGTAACCGAATGGTTAAAGAGTAAAAGATCAACATCGCAAGAGATCGACATCATAGGTTTGAACGGTGTCGGGCATATCGTGATTGCTGCCGTCGCACTGGCAAAAGGATCTATTGCTCGGACAGCGGTCAACACGGAAGGATTTCGGTTTGCCGATTTGAAGGATATTTACGATATCGATTTCATGCCCGGTGCGGCTAAGTACGATGATCTGCCTGGACTACTATCCCTTGTGGCGCCTTCCCGGATCTGGCTCGCGGGTGAAGGTGAAAAAGTACCCTCGATTATTAAAGCAACATTCGCGGCTGCCGGCATGCCGGAGAATTTGACGATCTTTTCAAGAACATCTGACGACGCTGTCGAGGAAGCTATAGAATCGCTTCTCCGTGAATGACGTTGAGGATTCCGTTTAGATAGAGAGATTATATAGCCAAAATATCTTCACAGACCCAGATTGTTTTTCGGGCTTATATTGATTTTATTATTGGCAATGTTTATTGCTACGATTCTTGAACACGTTCTCGATTTTGAATATAAATAAGGATACAGCCGATCCCAATGATGTATATTCATAGAGCAGCATTTAATCATAGGAGTATGTGTCATGAAGAAAATCGCGGGTATTATTGTCCTGGTTGTCGTCGCTGCTGTTTTTATCCTCATTGGCGTGGCCCGTAAAGGAGGCCATGAGGAACGTCGAATCGCCGTGATTCCCAAAGGGACGTCGTCGGTTTTCTGGGAATCCGTGCGGGCCGGAGCAGAGCAGGCGGGCGGTGAATTGGGTTATGAAATTTCCTGGAACGGTCCGGAGCTTGAGAGCGATCGGGAAAGACAAATACAGATCGTCGAAGACTTTATCGCGTTGAAAGTGGCAGGGATTGTCCTGGCGCCCAACGATAGTTCGGCTCTCGTTCCAAAGGTGGAGGAGATGTTCGCCAAGAACATCCCCTGCGTTATCATCGACTCGGAAATCGATACGGATAAATACGTCTCATTTGCAGCGACCAACAACTATCAAGGGGGCGTCATTGCCGCCCGGCGGATGGGAAAGATTCTCAACGGAAAAGGGAAAGTCATCGTGGTGAAATTCATGCCAGGGTCCGGTTCGACGACCAATCGGGAAAATGGCTTTATTGAAACGATCGAAAAAGAATTTAGTGATATCGAAATCGTGGACACGAAATACGGAATGGCTACCGTCGAAACAGCGTTACAAGCCGCCGAAGATCTACTCACAAAACATACAGAACTGGACGGTCTTTATGCTTGTAATGCCAGTACGTCCGTGGGATCAGCCCAGGCGTTGCAGAGCCAGGGCCGGTCTGGAGAGATTAAGATGGTCGGATTCGATGCTGAAGAAACACTCATCGACAAGCTCAGGTCCGGAATCATTGATTCATTGGTCGTTCAGGATCCTCACAAAATGGGATATATCGGCGTCAAAACACTGGTGGACAAAATCAACGGCAAAGAAGTTCCCAAGTCGATTGATACAGGGGTTGAACTGGTCACTGTACAACGCTTAGAGGAACCTAAGATCAAGGCATTGCTTAACCTTCAATGACAGCAGCTATGCAGAGGAATCGGATGTCGGGGCCGGAAGTTGCATTACGTATGAGGGGGATTTCCAAGCACTTCGGACCCGTACACGCGCTTTCCGATGTTCGCTTCACGGTCCGCCGGGGAACCGTTCATGCCCTCGTCGGTGAAAATGGAGCCGGAAAATCAACGCTGATGAAAATCCTGGCCGGCGTGTATCAGCCTGATAGCGGATCGATAGAATTAGACGGTAAACCTCAGAAATTCTCCAACCCGGCCCAGGCTTTAACGGCCGGGATTTCGATGATCTATCAGGAACTCGACTTAGCCGAACATTTGACGGTAGCGGAAAACGTTTT
>JAFGTG010000411.1 GCA_016934255.1 Sedimentisphaerales bacterium | reverse complement strand
TAAATCAACGGCAGCTCGACGTTCTTGAGCGCACTGAGACGGGGCAGCAGCTCGAACGATTGGAAGACGAAACCAATCTGGGTGTTGCGCACATGAGCCAGGCCGCCGGAGCTTAGGCATGTCGTGTCCCGGCCGTTCAGCTCGTATGTCCCGCTGGTGCACCGATCGAGGCAGCCGAGAATATTCATCAGGGTGCTTTTACCGGAGCCGGACGCGCCCATCACGGCGACGTACTCGTTCTCCCGGATCTCGAGATTAACGCCGTTCAGCGCATGGATGCGCTCGACGCCAACCTTGTAGATCCGTCTCACGTCTTTCAGTCGAATGACCAATTTGTCAGTCTTTTTTGGGGGCATCGTTCGCGTCGCTCACTGCGTTCACATCATTGGGTTCATTGGCGTCGGTTTTATCTTTACCTTTCGCTTTTTTCTCAGCCTCTACCTCACGCTCATCCTTTATGCTCTGCTCGTGCTTGAGGCTCTCCAGCTCCTTGTACGGTCCGACGACGATCTTGTCTTCCGCCGTCAGGCCGGACTCGACGACCGTCTGCGTCGTATTGCTGGCCCCGATCTGGACCGGCGTTGCGATGGCCTTGCCGTCTTTGTAAACGTACACGACGGAAGCGAAGGCCTTTTTCTTCTCCTGCTCGGTAAGCTTATCCCTGATTTTCACAGGCAATTCATCGACCTTACGGCCGAGAACGGCCTGGCTGGGAACGATCAAGACCTCCCCATGCTCCGCCACGGCGATATCCACGTCGGCCGTCATCCCGGTAAACACCTGTTCGTTGGGATCGATCAGGAGCACCTCGGCTTCATAGTATTTCGTACCCTGATTGCTAAACTTGTGACTCAAAGCCACCTTCGTCACTTTGCCGTTGAAAATCTTTTCCGGCCAGGCCTGGACGTGCACGCGGGCCTTTTGGCCTACCTCGAGCTTACCCACGTCCGCCTCGTCCACCTGGGCGACGACGAGCATCTCAGACAGGTCTCCGACCACCATAATAATCGTCCCGGCGTTGTTCATCGTACCGGTCATCACCATTTCCCCCACCTCGGCATTCAAGCGCGTGACGGTCCCGTCGATGGGCGAGACAATGGTCGTGTAACTCAGGGCCTCCTTGGCCTGATCGATGCGGGCATCGGCCGCTTCGAGATTATGCTGAAGAACGACAAGATTCAATTTCGCCGAGGTTAGCGTATGCTGGGCGGATTCGAATTGTGCCTTAAGCTCATCAAATTTGGCCTTCGTCTGGTCGTAGGTTGCCTGGGCGATATCTTTCGACTGGAGCAGCCCTTTCTGACGCTCCATATCTTTTTGAGCCTGCTCCAACGACGCGGTGAGGCCCTTCAGATTCGCTTCCTGACTGTTGATCCTCGCCTTTTCGACTTCAATCTGGGCGGCCTGCGCGTCCCGGCTGGCCTGCGCCGAAACCAGTTGACTTTCCCAGTCTTTCGAATCGAGCTTGACCAGCACGGACGGCGGCACCGGCGGACTGGCGTTCGGATCCCCTTTGGTGACGGTGTCCCCCTCATCATACGGTAACGCCACAACGCGTGCGGAGACTTTAGCGCTGATTTCCACGTTGCTGAGAGGTTCGATTTCTCCCGGAGCACTGACAAACTCAATCAGTTTCCCGCTCTGAGCGTTTTCGATTCGGACGGTCGTCGTATTCTCGGATTTTTTCATTTTCCTCTTGAGCACCATCCCCATGCTCACGACAACCACAACGACCACCAGAATTACGATAATAATGATGCGAGATTTCTTCACACTATGACCTTTCCTGAAAAGACCTTCATCACGCGACATCAGGCGTCATTGGCAAACCTATATGATAGAACGCGCCGCAGAGGCGTTTGTTATACGATTTCCTGCAAAGAACTATCTGTTTACGTCTTTTTTTTTACAGTCACTCCGGCGATTATGCCGACTGAATGTTACCATTCTGTTACCGTTTCGTCCAAATTTCGTGATTTCGATGACATCGTATTGAATGATCGCATCGAGAGGAGAGTCGCCTATAGATCGGACGCAACCTTGATTTCCACCTTCAATCATACCTTTATAGACGCCCGACCACACGCTTTATTGCGCAACTTCCCGGAAAAAATATCCGAAAAGATGACCTTCTCCCACCGTTTATTGAAACGCCGGAGATCTCCCTGGAATCAGCGGATGTCCCCGATCATCAATATCGCCCCGACATACCACGCGGTGTCGTCATAGCGCTTGGGATTGTCGATTTTTTGATCTCGACGGGCCAGAATCGCCGCCTTGTCCGGCTGATCGGGATGGACTTCCAGGATAGCTGTGTGCTCGGTATCTTCGACATTCTCGGCAATCGTCAACATGGATAACCTGTGATAGGTGCAATACGCATCGAACCGCGGTACAACTTTCACCGGCTTATCATCAAACGCAACCTTCACCTGCCCGCAATCCGGCCCCAACAGATCGTAAATTCGCAGCCCGGTCCCCTTGAACCGAATCGTGATTGTCTCTCCCGGCTGGTTCGTTGTGAACATCTCCGGCATCCGATGGCGAAAACGCTGAGCCAGGTCATGCTCGTCCGGATCGAGTTTCTTCCAGTTGGAACTGAGCCTGGCTTGGGTCAATGGAAGCAACTTCGCGGCCTCCCAGTGATCTTTGACAAACGGACGGGGCATGGGATGCGGCCCGACCTCGCCCACCTCTCGTATTTGCTTCATCGCTCGCGCAACCGCCTGTAAGTAAAGCTCGTGTCCCGTAGCCGGATAAGGATGGACGTTATCCGGCGAGAAAACGATCTTGTCTTTCATCGCCGCTTTCTCTTCATCGGTCTTCGGCAAGGCGCCTTTAAAGATAAGCGTGCCTTCCCCCTCCATAATCGCCACCTTCAGACCCATGTGGATCGACGGGATGCCATAATGATCCGCAATCGCCTCCATCGCCGAGGCCGCCTGCGGGAATTTGCCCTCGCGCAGCGTTTGCGTCCAGTTACCAACCAGCGTATAAACGAAACAGATATCCGTCGAGGGATTCGCTCGAATCGTCTGGCGTACAATCCCTTCCATCGCCTGATGAATGCGATGGGGAGGCGCCCCGCCGTCATTGACCGCGAACTCCACAAACAGTAAATCCGGCTGATGATCCAGCACGTCCTGCTTCAATCGAAAAACGCCCAGGTCCGAGCCGGTGCCGCCAATCGCCGCATTGATCTGAGACATCTCCGCCTGCGGAAATTGTTCCCGAAACCAGTTGAGCGTCTTGGGCCGCCATCCCTCCTGGGCCGTAATGCTGCCGCCCAGATACGCAATCCGAAGACTCTGACCTTTGCTGGCCTTGTCAAAGAAGTTGGGCAGCCCGTTCCGAACACGATATTCGACGGCATCCCGTAACGGATACGGTTCCGCACCAGTTACCGCGCGCAACGAAAACACGTGAAAAACGAAAAATGAACATAGAACTACTTTTTTGAACATAACATCTCCTTTATGCTGCGAGCGCACCCTTCAATCCCCTTCTCCTCCAATGAAACCTTATGCGACAAAGCTTAGGCTATCTCGTCCAGTAATCGACGACAAGGACCTTATCCAGATGCGGGCCTACGATTTTGCCGAAGGCTTTATGGTCCGGATGCGGCAAATACTCGGCCCGATCCGCCTCGCTGAGAAACGTCACCAAAAAGCAATGGGTGAAACCTTCACTGCGGCCCTCGACGCTCACGTTGGTGCCCCATTCCAGATCGTATATCGCATCGACCTTGTTCGGCAAAGCGCAAAAGGCCTCCTCGATTTGCTTAATCTGCTGATCGGTCGTGCCGTCCTTGAACTTGAACAACACCACGTGACGCAACACCCGGTCCGGCCCCTCGACGGTCTTCTTTTCCGTGACATGCCGGGTCTCGTGAACGCTGACACACCCCGCCAGCAAAACCATTCCAATAGATAAATACAAAAAGTTCCTCATCATGATTCACAGTCTCCATACACAATGCCATTATGTTATTTCCACACTCTCAACATCCGAAAATTGTAACAATAGCGATCTCAACCGTCCACATGAAAACGGGCGATACTGAACATTCAACGCTCTTCCGGCAGGGTGTGGATGGCACACTGTACCCAATAAAACCAAAACGCTTTTTACAAAAAACCGGAAAAAGACTTTACTGTTTAAGTCAAGGCGGAGTGATTGTCTTGTGTATGATGCATACTTTGGTTAGCGTTTGGGGTCACGCCGTTTTTCCTAAGTCGCGGATCGGGAGATAATCAGATGTCCAAAGGCTTGAAGCAGTTGGATCCGGTTCTGCGCCGTGTCGCCCTCACGTGTCACTGAGGGCATGGCGGCTCATTCCTCGGAGAGTGAAAAACACGTATCTGATTTCAGATGAACTCTATCTTACTTTAACTTGCACACAACCGCATTCACAACACTCCTCTTCATAAACAAATCCCCCCCCCACCCAACTCCACGTTTGATTGCGGATTTCGTCCTGCTCCGGCGGATATCCTTACCAAATTTGGATCTTACCGTACAACACCGCCGCGATCAAGGCAAGGATAACCATAAACACGGTCATCTTGAGAAGGCGAAAATCCTGTTTCTTGTACGTGGATTTCAATTCATCTTTTAACTGTTCTATATTCCTTTTGGTTTTTTTCGTACGCATGTTCCCCTCCCCTCGTCTATATTTATGACTCTGAATACGTAGAAGGATCGTAATCCAGCTCCCGGTACAAATCGAAACCGGCCGGGATTTTGGTGCTGCCCTCCCGATCAAAATTCATGATTACGTTACCCTCAACTAAGGTTGAACTGTTCGAGTAGTTAATGATTGTGCCTTTGATCTGCGCATCCATATTCCCAGTAAATTGCACACCGCTGACGGCCACAACGCCTTCCAGCGTGGAGAAGTTGCCCCCAAAGCTTGTGAAAAAACCAGGCGCTAAAATGGAAGATCCTTCCTCCTGACGTATGGCATCGAATTCGGAACCGGTCGGATATGGACCACTACAAAAATTGCCCATGAATGTAATACTTCGTGAAGACGGGTCGGAATTGACCACATTGCCGTCTGCAACAATGAGGCCTTGAAGGTCCACGTTGTTACTGAATGTTACTTTATTCGGCGATTCGATAAATAAGACACCCTGTATCGTTACACTTTTAGGGAAAACTGGATTGGTCCCTGCAGCGATTGTGCAATTGACAAGAGTGTTATTGGCGCTTAAGTCGGTAGAAGAATCAATAATGCTCCCCGTCGCGTAGGGTATAAATCGGTCGGTGTCGGGAGCCGGGAATTCCGGACTATCCACGCCGATATGAACGTGATTATCGATCGCGGTCTGGTCGTAGTCACCGGCGATATTAACATCACCAACAAAGTCAACGTTAGCCAACGTATTACCGATATTGACCTCGCCGTCGAAGTTCGTATTACCGCCGACATACACCGCCGTGGAATCGCCCGAGCTTTCCACAAACATGTCGGCTTCCCACGCGGAATTGACGGCGGTCACCGTCGGATTATTCGGAAAATCAAGAGGGCCTTTCGTGGCCAGACCAAAGTTAAAAATCGGAAATTCATAGGGCTTGACGCTATACGCAACGGTTATCGTACGAGAGATCGTACCGCTGTGGCCCGTCACACTACAAAGCAAAATCGTGGGATCGCCGCCTGGAGCAATCTGAATTTGACTGTCGAAACAGAGTCCCTCCGTGGAGTCCAAAACGACAGATGAAATTGAACCGTCATTTTGCAATGTAATGTTGTATATCTGGGCATGGCTCAGATTCGTCTGCAGCGAAGCGATGATCGCAGGAAGATACTCGGATACGGGCGTCGAGCTTGATATTAACAAATCACTGAACCAGTATCGCATCACCTCCTGACCGGACTGGGCCGAGGCCAAAGCCGCATTGATATTATGAAGATTGGAGGCAATTTGAACGTTTGCCCCTGACATGGAGGCCATACTCATGGCCAAAGCTGAAAAGATCAGTGTAAATATCATAGAGATGATCAGCACACTGGCTCGATAACGACGAGATGCACGTTTGTTTCTGGACATATTTTTTCCCCCCCCCAACATCTTAATGCCCAGATGTCTAAATCGATATGTCATTACGTCTTTATGCCGGATAAAGTATATGAAATATTAATCATAACGCAAAAAAATATAATACACAAATCCGTTAAAAATGGATATACATTCGATAGGATTGACAAATGGAGCCGCTTTCCACTATAATAATGGACGAATGAGGTTGGTCTCGAAAAGGGTAAAAGGCCGAGCCTGTTTGTTTCGATACCATTAGGATTGAAAAATATTATGAAAAGATTAATAGTCACCTCATGGTTCATCCCAATACTCTGTTCATGCGCCCAGACAAGCCGACAACATCTGGGCCTATGGGAAGCAACGGTTCCCGGCAACGATGTGATCACATGGAGAATCACGGATCGTGTGATTGAAATGACGGGCAGCGAGCCGATGTCGTGCTATTACACTATTGACTATTCAAAGACGCCGATTTGGCTTGATTTTACCCGAGACAAGGAAAACGTTCGATGTATTATGGAGTTTTTGAGCGACGACTCGTTCAAAATAACGGGAGAGGAGGATAGCGATAAACCGCGTCCAGCAAATTTTCGAGAGGCCAAAGACATTCTCCGGTTCCGACGAATAAAGAAATAACCACTTATCATGCATTCGTGCGCGTGCAATTCAAGCAGGTGCAAATCGCAACCCATATGACCTGCGGCATTGAAGCCTTAGCCCAATCCCGCAGACAACTGAACGTCGCCGCGTGAACCCATCGTGAAAATCCATATATTTATTTAGGCACTCTAACAAAACCTCCCCCTTGTCACCCCATTCGACAAGCTCAGGGCAGGCTCTGAACGCAGCGAAGGGTCTCTATTCAACCGCAAAGACTGAGATTCTTCGCTTCACTCAGAATGACAAACCCATAAGGCCTTAGTTTTGTTAGAGTGCCTTAGTCTCAAAAAGTAAACGATCGAGTGGTATCGCGCATTGCCGAAACTTATCCGCTGGCAACGTGACCGTCTGCCATTTCGGACTGCGGCGTTTCATGAATTTCCGATAATCCTCTAACATGACGCAGAAGAATAGATACTTATTCGCATTAAAATCGAAGACGTCCCTGCCGTTGAAATCTACATCGACATTTTCCATCTTATAGGCAAAGACAAAAACGGCCCGATGTTCCCGCCCAAGCACCTGCTGCCATTTGAGAAGGCCATCGACGTCCTCGGTCGTCACCCAACATTCGAATCCCGCCATTTTGGCTAAACTTGTACCCCGGAATGTTCTACCTTTGACTTCAACGATGACGGGCCGGCTACTCGGCATGAGTAGAAAATCGAAGCTCTTGATTTCGACATCACCAACGGTGGCTCTCTCGTGCTGATATTCCGCGACGTATTCGATCCGATGATCAATCAGCCAATTCTCAAAGGCTCGCTCATAATGATTGGCAGTAGAGTCCTTCATTTACTTGTCAGGCCGGAACAGGAGCGGCACCAACTCGTTCAGATAAATCCGCCACAGGCGCCACTCATGGCTACCGTCGGTAATATGGGCGACATGGTCGATCTTATCCTTCCTGAGCCGAGCGAAAAACTGCTGGTTTCTCTCGAAAAGAAAATCGCTTCTACCGCAGCCGATCCAGAGCAGGTTGAGCTTGTCGTTGATGGCTTTCGGATCGGCCAGCAGTTTTTCGAGACTCTCCCCTTCCGGGACGGCCGAGCTAAACGCCCCGACCCAGCCGAACAACTCAAGATTCCCCAGTCCGATCGTCAACGACTGGCCGCCCCCCATCGACAGCCCCGCCACCGCCCGGTCCTTCCGGTCCGTACTGACGCGATACTTCGTTTGCACATAACCGATCACGTCCTCGATCAGGTCCCGCTCGAAACTCTCGTACTGGCCGATGCTCCGCATGACGGGCGGCGCCGAGGGCGTATGACCGTACGGCATTACGATAATCAGCGGCTTGGCTTTGTTCGCCGCCAGCAGATTATCCACGATCAGATTGGCCCGGCCGACTACGGTCCAGGCATCCTCCGAATCCCCATACCCGTGAAAAAGATAAAGCACGGGATATTTTTCTTTACTCGTTTCATATCCCGGAGGCGTATAGACGTAAAGCCCCCGCGTGACGCCGAGCGACTTCGACGGATACTTGTGGATATGCACGGTACCGTGAGGAACCTTCTGCTCTTCGTAGAACGTCGGTTGATCGCCGGGCACTTCGAGGACGTTCCTGGACGTCCGGAGCCAGACCTTGAGCCAGGCATTGGCCGGATCGACGATCCGCAAGTCGTCCACAACGAAATCGTAATCGTAAATCTCCGGCTCCAGAGGCCCAATCGTCACGCTCCACAGGCCCTCATTGTTTTTGGTCATTGCGTGAGTCCCCTGGAGGTTCACGGCCACAATCTTAGCCTTCGGGGCCTGCAGCCGGAATGTCACTCGACGATCCGAATGCACCTCCGGCGATATGATCGGTTCTCTTCGTTGAGCGTGTAGTCGAGAATTCAAACATACCAACAACGACAGACACAGCACGGCGTAACGGAATCGGCCTACTCTCATGGTTCTCCCTTTCCAAATGTAATGACATCCCCCTAAGTTGTATCTAATCCAGACAAAAATTCATCATAGTCCACAAGCACCTGCTCGCCCGTCGTCATATCCTTGACGACAAGCTTATGATCTTTAAATTCGTCGCCGACGATGACGCACTTGCCGGCATTCTGGGCCGACGCTTCCTTAAACTGCTTTGAAAGCCCCGCCTTGGCCTTATAGCTAAAGGCGGCGGATAATCCCCTGGAGCGCAACTCCGCTACAATCCTATACACCGTATCCCCGCCGTAGCCCTCTGCGAAAGCTACGAAATAATCCAGTCTTTTTTGAGCAATCGATTCGCCCAATAAACCTTTCTCTCGCAGCAGAATCTCCAACACGCAATCGCCCATGCCCATCCCGGTGGCCGAGATAGCCGGTCCGCCGAAATCGCGAAGCAAGTTATCGTACCGCCCCCCGCCGCAAATCGCCCGAAGCTCGCCCCCGGCTTCATGGACCTCGAACACGATCCCAGTATAATAAGCCAAACCCCGGACGATACTCGGATCATAAATACAATAGTCTCCCACTCCCATCGCCTTCAATGTCGCAAAAACGGCTTTCACCTCCGAAAAAGCGGCAGCCTCCTCCGATTCCGCCTGGATCACGTCTTCAAGAGCAGACATGGAATCAATATTTATAAACGTCACGATTTTATCGAGCGTCTGCCGATCCGGGACCTGCTCTGAAAGCATCTGCTCGAACGTCTCGATGGGAAGCTTTGCTTTTTTATCGAGAACCGCATACAACGCATCCAATTGGTCCGCTGGAATGCCGTAGCTTTTCAGGACCGCCGCCAACAATCTCCGGCTTGAAATTCGAACTTTGACGTCCTGAGGCGTCAGGCCCGTTTGTCTGAGATAATCGATGGTCGTGAAGATGATTTCGGCGTCAGCCGTGGTCTGATCGACGCCGATAATATCGATGTTCCACTGAAAGAATTCGCGAAGCCGGCCCTTTTGAGGACGTTCGGCGCGAAACAAGCGCGGGACGGAAAACCATTTGATCGGCCGGGACAAGGCGTTGATTCGCTGGTTGACCATGCGCGCCAACGTGGGTGTCATCTCGGGTCGCAAGGCCAGGTCTCTACCGCCGCGGTCGGTGAGCGAGAAAAGCTGCTCGACGATTTCGTCGCCGCTCTTGATCTGAAACATCTTGAGGTACTCGAAAATCGGCCCGTCGTATTCCTCGAAGCCGTTCCGCAGCGAGACTTTCTTCCAGCCGTCCACGATGAAATTGCGAACGGCCATGTCCGTCGGATAAAAATCCCGCGTGCCTTTAACCGGGGATATTTTCATTTCTGTTTCGCCTTACTTCTCCGCTTCGGCCTCTTCTTTTCCGTCACGTTATTGTTAAACTTGATCTTGATATACTCTTCCATATCTTTGTCGCTGGTGAAGTGCAACTCGTAGTCGTACTCCCCCTCGACATAATCACAATCTGAGTGACGGTACCTCCTGCAAATCCGAGGACGTTTGTTGTAGATTTTGCAGTGATAGTCTTTCTCGGATAGATGCCGGCACTTGTTCTTGACGTTTAGATACCAATCGCCGTCCTCGACAAAAACCGTGACATCTTTATGACACAGATACCATCGGATATCGTCGAAATCGTCTCTATCTTCCGGTGTCTCAATCGGCAGGGCAAAATACCGGCAACACAAGCCGGTGCATTTTTCACATTGATTCTTTTTTGCCATTTACACAAACTCCATAAGTACAATCACCACAAGCGATCCTCTAAAAGGTTGAATAATAAACGATCAACCGCACATCGTCAAGGAAAGCCGCCGGCCTTATGATGGATTGTACGACGGGAGACCATTGGGTATAATGATAAAGGATGATCCGAATGCTCGATCAAAAGCCTAAATCGGCCCGGATCCTCTTGAGAAAGGAAATGCCATCATGTCCAAATCGAAAGCGTTCACGCTCATCGAGCTTCTGGTCGTCATCGCCATTATAGCGCTATTGATGGCAATCCTCATGCCGACGCTCCAACGGGTCAATAAACAGGCGAAAGCCGTCGCCTGCCAGTCCGTGCTGCATCAATGGGCCGTGATCTACGAGATGTACACCGGCCAGAACGATGGCTTCTTCTGGAGCGGCGATTATTCCCGGGACGGATGGGAACAATATTGCTGGACCGAGCCGCTCCGGTCCTTTTACAACAACGACGAGAAGGTCCGCCTGTGCCCGATGGCGACGAAATTCAGAGAGGAAGGGGCGCTCGATCCGTTCGCCGCCTGGGGGCCCGTTCAGCAGACCGGCCAGCAACGCGGAAGCTACGGCATGAACAACTGGCTCTGCAACCCGGCGCCGGAGGTCGAGTTCATCCACAGCCGGGAAGCCACAAAGGACAACTGGCGAAACGCCTACGTCGAACAGGCCGCTAATATTCCAATGCTCCTGGATTGCGCCTATGTCGAAAGCAAACCCTACGACTTCGATACGCCACCGGACTACGACGGTGACATTTCAACGTATGGCGTCAGTTCTCTGCAAATCAAGCGTTTCTGCCTGAATCGACACGAGGCACATATCAACGGCGCTTTTCTGGATTCTTCCGTTCGGAAAATCGGTCTCAAGGAATTGTGGACGTTCAAGTGGCATCGAAGCTTCAACACCCACGGCACCTGGACCCGGGCCGGCGGTGCTCAGCCCGGCGACTGGCCCGACTGGATGAGTCTTTTTAAAGACTATTGAAGAACAACCACCGCCTCATCAGGACGATACGCCGTATTGTCTCTTTAGAACATCCATTTCCGATTTGAGCGTTTCGACAAGTTCCCGATATTTCGGCTGGCCATAAAGATTCTTCATTTCGTCCGGGTCTTTTTGGAAATCGTAGAGTTCCCAACCTTCATCGCCATATAAAAAATGGATGAGCTTATAGCTTCGCGTCCGAACGCCCTCATGAGGCCCGATGCCAAATGCAACCTCATAAAACCGATAATACATCGTCTTTCGCCAATCATCGAGCGTACCACCGTTAGCTATCGCCCGGAAACTGCGTCCCTGGATATCGGCTGGAACGAATACGCCCGCATAATCGAGCAAAGTCGGCGCGAAATCCAGGTTTAAAACGATTTCATCTCTCGCCGTGCCCGGCTTAATTTCCTCCGGATAACGCATTAAAAGCGGCATTCTTAAGGCGTGTTCATACATGAAACGCTTATCGTATAGACCATGATCGCCGAGGAAAAAGCCCTGGTCGGACGTATAAATGACAATCGTATTGTCCCGCAAGCCCGCTTCGTCCAGATAATCCAGTACGCGCCCGACGTTGTCGTCCACCGACGCAATGCAACGCAAATAGTTTTTCATATAGACCTGATACACCCATTCCTTCGTTTCCTGCTCGGTCATACCGTCCGGAAGTGCGCCGAATCGTTTGAAATGAAGTTCCCATTGTTTCGGTCCCACGTGAAGTCGATGATTCCGAATCTGATCCGTCCGACTCTCATATATATCATTAAATGTCAAAGGCTCCGGGATATCGACGTCCTTGTACATAGTCGCATGTTTTTCATCAGGCTCCCAATTCGCATGAGGCGCCTTATGATGGAGCATCATAAAAAACGGCGTATCGCCGGGACGATCTTTGAGCCACCGGATAGCGATATCCGTAATCAGATCGGTTACATATCCGGCATGCTTTTTTTGAACTCCGTTCTCTATCAGGACGGGATTGTGATAGGCCCCCTGGCCCGGCAGAACGTTCGAGTAATGAAAACCCGTCGGCGCGGTCTTTAAGTGCCATTTACCCACAATGGCCGTCTGGTAGCCTGCCTGTTGAAGCAGCTTGGGCAAGGTCTGCTGGCTACCATCGAATCGTTTGCCGTTATCGATCACTCCATTAAGATGGCTGTATTTGCCGGTGAGAATCACCGCCCGGCTCGGAGCGCAGATACTATTCGTACAGCAACAATTGTCAAATCGCACTCCCTCACGGGCAATGCGGTCGATATTGGGCGTCCTGTTGACCTTGCTGCCATAAGCACCAATCGCATGTGACGCATGGTCGTCACTCATAATGAACAGAATATTCGGACGCCTCCTCTTTCGTTCGGCATCCCCCAGGGCAAATAGTCTTCCGGCCAGCAGCCCTGCCGCCGTTATAGCACTTGTTTTTAGAAACTTCCGTCTGATCATATCTCTTTATCCTCGTTGAATGTCAACAAAGTACGCGCCGCAAATGTCGTTACCGCTCTTATCCAGGAACGTTGCACGGATATCGAGAGAGCCTTTCTCCAATGCCAAATCGAACGACACCGCTGTATCCTTCTTACCAACACGCTTCTTAGATGTTTGCCCGTTTATCTCCAGACGTACCGTAGCCACAGGCAGTGCGCGACATTCGGGAAATCGCCAACGCGCCTGCTCGACGATCATCTCCTCGGACGACTGTTCTGCAGGAACGCCGGTTATGGGAGCATCGAGATAAGCAGGCCAGCGGCGAACATCGAATCGATAGCTCCCCGTCCGGGCGATCATGACCGGCCAAAATCCGTTAAATTTTTTTCCAAGCCGCACATCGCCCTGCCACCAGATATGTCGTCCCGGCGAATCCAGCATCCACGCATCCGGGCCGAGTTCAACGATCTTCTGCTGCGCTGCACCAACAATCGGGCGCTCGTTGGGCTGTTTACGTCCGAGCCCGCAACGGTACCAGTGCGCTTCATACTCTCGTCGCAATCGCTGGACCACGTCGGGATAGTCTGCTGAAACATCTTTTTTTTTGCGAAGGATCCGCCTGGATATCGTAAAGCTCCCGGCCGTTGATCAGCCGCCATCGCCCGGTGAGGACCACGCTCGACGTCCATTTCTGGGGCGTTTCATTCCCGTTCTGGCTGTGCAACACCCAGGCACGATCTTCCCATCGCGAAGCAGATGGCTTGAGCAAGGGCACAAGGCTTCGTCCATCAAGTTCCAGAACCGCGGGCATGTCCAACGAGCACAATTCGGCGAGTGTGGGCAACAAATCAAAGTGGGCCGTCAATGTGTCAATGTCTCGCGGTTCACCGAGCGATCCGGCGGGCCAATGGATAAAGCACGGCACGCGATGCCCGCCTTCGTAAACCGAGCCTTTGAATTGACGCATAGCCGCGTTATAGATATTTTTGTTATATCCCGTCCCATTATCGGTGAGAAAAATCAGGATCGTATTGTCCCCTAAACCTTCTTCACGAAGGAATCGTCGCAATCGACCTAAATTCTTATCAACCCGCTCAATGGAGGCATAAAAGTTTTCCAATTCCGCCGGCAGGTCCCGATCGCAATACGGCTCACGCCACTCGGGACGAACATTCCACGGGAAATGCGGTACATTCGTCGGCAAATACACAAAAAAGGACTGGCTGCGATTGTTCTGTATGAACCGCATCGCCCGATCAAAGAATACATCGGTATTGAAACCTTCCGCCCATTCCCATCGTCCATTGTGCTGGTAGTGGTCGCCAAAGCGATCGTTTCCCCAGTAATCGCTCGTCGCGGCCAGGCCGCAATCGCCGATCCCGAACCACTCGTCGAAACCCCGGTCGATCGGCCGATACGGGTAGTTATGGCCCAGATGCCATTTACCGAACAAGCCGGTCCGATAGCCGTTGGCCTTGAACACATCGGCCATCGTCTTTTCGCTCGTCGGCAGATAATTTCGCATATTCAGCGTTCGACGTACGCCGATACGGTCGGACACCTTGCCCACCATCAGCGAAGCGCGCGTCGGAGCACAAAAGGGATTCACGTGAAAATTCGTGAATCGTACGGATTCCGCGAAAAGACGGTCAAGTTGGGGCGTCTTCAAAACGGGATTACCGTGACAGCCCAAGTCACCATACCCCTGGTCGTCGGTCATCATGAGAATAACATTGGGCCTTTTTCCGCCTGGAGATTCGGCTCCCGAAGCAGTCCATCCCAAACTCCCACCCGCCAGGAAGCCGATTCCCGCCAGAGAGCTGATTCTTAAAAAATTCCGCCTCGATAGCATCGCTTTATTCTCCTTAAATGACGACAAATCAGCCCGGAACATCAGACACCCTTGTGACACGTATTGTATATGATGAGTCCCATGTTAACAACCTCGACATCAGCCTGCGACGTCAGGCCGTGAGGCAAACATGCGAACCAAGAGGCCATTTATAGTTCTGATGGGTGCTCAAATTTTTTTCAAAAAATACGTAGTTACCACAATTGACGGGCCGCGATCTTTGTCTCTATTATATCCGATTAAAAATGCCTATGGAAATCAAAGAAAAACACCAAAAAGAAATCGAAAGCATCATTGCCGATATCGATTGCAACCGGGATCCGCCCTGCTATCAATCGGAATTTAAAAACTTACGCAAAGCCCAGGACACAGGTCTTGAAAATTTCATCAATTGCTCGGAGGACAATCCGACGGCTGCTCTTTGTCATTTCTCCCTGTCTTTCGGCGAACGATATCTATGTAAATGTCCCCTTCGAATCTACCTGGCCAAGCACTTAGACATATAGCGCAGACCTACTCGATAGAGATAAATCACCCGTTATTCGCAGACATTTGAAGCGGGAAACCTTAGTTAGGCCATCCAGGGACGTTTCCGGTCCAGCTTGCCGGAGAAGACCTTCTGTGCAACCAGCGTATTTTCGATGATCTGAAAATCGAACATCCCCACGCAGGCAAAATCGGCCCCGTTCTCAAAGACGTATTGAAAGCTCTGTCTCGGATGCAGCGCCCCGGCCGCCAGGATTTTGAAGGCAATCCACGGCTCTTTCAGACCCTTCATATATTCGATGGTTTCCTCGGGATTGCGGCACCATATATTGTCGTGGAACTCACCGTGGTTCTTGCTATTCGGTCCGAGGACATCGAACTCTTTGCGGTTTTCCTTTGGCGTCGCCGACCAGTAATTATCCGGGTGCAGCGTCTTAACCCAGAAATCCGGTTTCAATTCGGCCTTGACGCAAGCCTTGACCGTCTCCAGATCATGGGCGCCGATCCCGCCCGGCACGTCGAATTGCTTGATGTACTCCAAGGATTCTCCGATCTCGTCGATCTTGCCGGCGCGAGCGAGCGCATCGGCCCGGCCGCCCTGCACATAGACCGCATGGGCGCCGTTGTCCACAGAGCGTTTAATCCCTTCTTTGAGACTGTTGCCCGCGGCGCAGTCGGATATCCACTGAATTTTACCGCCCCGTTCGTTCCAGTACCGATTAATCACCCGGTCGGAAACGGGATTGGTCAGGATCGTATTGATGCCGTTCTCTTCGGCCAACTCCAGCGTCTCGAAGACTTTTTCGTCCGTATGATACGCCTTCACCAGAGAAGACACATAAAGCAAATCCCGGTCATGGGCCCAGCCCCCGATAAGATTGCCGCCGCAGAAAACCCGGCTGATCTTGAGATCTTTAATCTGGCCCAGAGGTATTTTACCACCGCCTGAGCCGGATTGAGCCGAAGGATGTGTGTTCCGGGCCGCCTGCGCCATTAAATTCTGTTCTTCAAAACTGCGAAGCCCCAACGACACCCCGGCCGAGGCCGCGATGGATTTCTTGATGAAACCACGACGATCTACATTCTTTTTCTCCGACATAACGTATGCCCTTTCTTTCCGACTGTCATCCTAAGAGATTTTTCGTTCCTATGCTCTCCAGGACCGCTGACGATTCAGTGGGCCCGAGAGGATTTCTTTCGCGATGAGTGCATCTTCGATCACCTGAAAATCAAACATCCCGACACAGGCAAAATCGGCCCCGTTCTCGAACGCAAACTTGAAGCCGTCCCTGGGGTGAATCGCCCCGGCCGCCAAGACCTTATACGCGATCCACGGTTTCGGCATCGTCTTCATGTATTCGAACGTTTTCTCAGGATATTTGTCCCAGTAATTGTCAATATTATAGTTATCGATCACGTCCTTATGCTGGTCCGGCGTTCGTGTGGACCAGTATTGGATGCTGTGATGGGTTTTCATATAAAAATCGGCGTTGATCCCGGCTTCTTCACACTTCATGGGCGTTTCCAAATTGTGGCCGCCCACGCCCCCAATCAGACCGTTGCTTTTAATGAAATCCACAACTTTTCCGACCAGATCGGTTCTGTCGTTGCGAACCCAGAGATCCCCGATATTACCGATGACAAAGGCGCCGACGGCCCCTCCATCAATGGCTTTTTTAATCTCGCCGGTCAGATCGTCTGTTTTCGGCGAACATTGTGCGATCCACTGGATTTGACCGCCCCGTTCGTTCCAGTATTTATTCAGAAGCGGCGCAGAAGGCGGATTCGTGATAATCGTGTTAATCCCGTTCTCCTCGCATATCTGGAGCGTTTCAATGATCTTTTCATCCGTGAAATAATGCTTGAGCAAGGGTGAAACGTAGATTAAATCCCGGCTATGGGCATATCCCCCAATGAGGTTCCCGCCACAGATAATCCGGCTGATCTTTACCTTCCCTATTTGACCGGCCGGCAAGCCCTTAACGGAAACCGAAGGTATTTGATTTGATTTTTGAGACGCCGCAAGTAACGCCTTTTCTTCAAAACTCAGAGCCGACGTGATTGCAGCCGAACCGACAATGGAATGCTTGAGAAATTGTCGGCGATTCACGGAATGCGTCATCAACTTGCCCCTTTCAAAACATCTACGAACGGTTAAGACTCTTTTTCCTCTTCTACAGCACCATGTTCAATCAAAAGTTCGACGATTTTCGTCTTTCGTTGCTGTTTTGCGATATCCAACGGCGTTTGACCGCGAATATTTTCGAGGTTGACCTCTGCGCCTCTTGAGATAAGCAACTTCACCATGTCCTCATGCCCGGCCTGAACCGCGAAATGCAAGGGCGCCCCCTGGGTATCGCACATGGTGTTGACGTCCGATCCCTGGTCGAGAAAAAATTCGGCCACGAGCAGACAGTTCCGCATGGCCGCGAAGTGCAACGGGATCGTGCCGTCCGTCATCGGGGCGTTGATATCGGCGCCCTTGGAAACGAGCAGCATGGCGACGTCCTGATGACCCTGAACGAGAGCGATATGCAAATAGGTGACGTCTTTGGTGGCCTTCTCGTTGACGTCGGCGCCCGCGACTATCAGCTTTTCGATGATATTAAATTCCCCTCTGGCCACGGCCTGACGCAGGTTCATACCCGGATCGAACGATTCTTCGAGCTTCACCGTTTCCGGCGGAGTTTTCTCTTCCACCGGCTGGACATCCGCTTCGGCTTCGACTGGAGCGTCTTCTTCGACCGGTTGGAGTGTAACCTCGGTTTTAGCCGGCATTGGCTCGGATGGTTTTTCTGGTTGGGCTTCCGGCTCCGGTTGCAACTCCCCTATCTTCTCTGCCGGCTCCGACGACGTCTCAACAGGAACTTGTTCGTCTGGTCCCGTTTCTTGCTTCTTGCACCCGGAAACAGCCAATACGATCACCAAAACCAGCCCCAATCGTGCTATATGCCTCATTGTCCGTCTCATGTAGAAAATTAACACGTGCCTTATATTGGACTTCAAAACGATTGTACCATATTTACACCTGAAATGCAAAACCTTGACGATTGGATAAAACCGCATCGTAAAACCGGATTAAAAAAACGGCGGTCGCAATAGCTTAACCGCCGTCGATACATGTATGATTTATCCATTTACTGACTGGCTATCGCTATCTCAGCCCAATAAGCGGCTTCGAAGGCCCAATCGGTCGGCTGATTGATGAGTTCGAGCTTGATTCTCTTGCCCGCAAAATCCGACAAGTCCACCTCGGTTTGCATCCATCCATCCGTCGCTGTTTCCTTTCCTACTATATTTCGGGTGATTTGCTTTCCATCCACAGCGACAATCAACGCCCAATCCCCTTGTGGATGGTGGCCAACAGTCAAACGCAAGACCGTTTTCTTGCTATCAGGAAGCTTCAATACACGCGAAAGCTGACAGCCCGTTCGGCGATCGAGCGGATGCGTCACTAGAACGTTGCTCTTGCCCAATGCCTGCTCATGTAAGCCTGGTTCCATTTCGGTCCCGCAACTTGCGACTTTCCAGCCGGGGGCGAACTTCGCGATATCCTCGGAAAGATCCTGACCGACAATGGCTGTGATTTTAGCCATTTCTTCCTCGGTGAATCGACTATTGGCAATGGGCCCGGGCTCCCAGCATTGTTCGAGTTTGCCGGGTTTGGGTGCTTCAATCGGAATGACGAACACTTCCCGTCCCTCGGCGTTCGTTTCCACTCGTCCACCCGCGCGCACGACGGATTGACGAACGAGTTTCTTACTGACCTCGACGAGCATCGGGAAATTATACGGCGTGTGACTGAATTTCCCTTCCGGATCGAGAGCCGAGGTGAACTTCTCCGGCAGATTCTTAAATCCGATCGTCGTAAAGAGAATACCGCCGGCGTTCGAGGGATTGCAATCGGAATCCTGGCCGCAGCGCGTCGATATGATAATCGTCTGGTCCGGATCGCCCTGGCCATAGAGCAGGCCCATCACAATATACGCTCCGTTGATCTTGGCATCGATATTAAAATCGCTTTGCGGACCCGAGCATGAAAAGCGTCGATAGGCCGGATTATCCTGATACTTGGCTTCGATAAGTTGCCAGGTTTTTTGCCAGTTATCCGGAAATTGCTTGTACCATGCGAGCACGTCGCGGATACACTCGGCGTACTGGCTGCCCTCAGGGATGCATTTCAAACCCGCTCGAACGATCTTCTCCATGTCCGTTTCAAAAAACGCTTCGGCGTACATCCCGCCGACAAACTGGCCGCCGTAGAGTCCGTCGCCGTAGTTCATTAGACGGCCGAACGTCTCACCAAGTTGGATAGCCACATTCGGCATCCCCGGCGCGATCAGGCCGGCATAATCGGCCTCGATCTGGTAGTCGATATCATCGGCGTGTTTGTTGAATTCCGGATGGCCGGAATCAGGAGGCGCTATGCCTCGACGTAAAAGCGTCCGGCCTTCATTATTGGCGTGCCAGAGTGGATAGCCGCTGTTGGCGAAGTCGATTCCCGCCTGCCGAATCGACACGTCCATACCGTACAATTCCAGCGTCCGCAAAAACGTCATCTCGACGTAAATATCATCCTGCCTAAACTGGTTAATCAGCTCCGGCTTCCAGGCGGGCATCTTATCCTCCGGGATAATCTCGCCTTTATAGCGAAATTCCGTCGGCCCGCCCCAACCGACGCCGGCCATCTGACCGATCCAGCCGGCCTTCATCTTATCTACATACGCCTCGACGGTGATTCGCTGGGTCGGAGTTGCGATATCACCGATAACGCCGGAACCTTCAGCCCGGCAGCCGGATAGAAACATCGCGTTTGAGCCGATTACGGCGATCATCAGAATGGTCAAAACCTTCTTCGACATTTGTGCACCTCCATTGTTATTATTGAGTTTTGAAAAATTGAAGGTTAGGCATACTTTTGGAAAGAAAAAAGCTGTTTTCTCGATTTTTTCTTTCTAAAACAACTCACCAGCACTCGACAGCGATAATGATACATCGATGCGTAACATTTTATTTGAAAATGTGATAACACACCTTACACGATTATTTTAAGAAAATCCGAAGAAAGATTTTCTTAAATAATATATGCCTAACCTTCAATTTTTCAAAACTCAAAGTCCCATGAATCCGAATTCTCGTGTAAATTGTTTTATACCTTTGAAATTTCTAAAAAACAAGATTTTTCGTAACATCTCATAGAAAATCCGGCACGATACTATATTATGTGGACTATAGGTTTGCAATCACCCTCCGAATGGGTATAATACTCAGGGCTTAGGGTGCAAATGGTCAATAGAGAGAACCGAAAGCAGGTTACATTATGATAAAGAACGGGATACGACGTGCAGCTTTCGTCGGCGTGATATTGACATTAACGCCCTCGGTCTTCTCGGCGGTAGGCGACGGCAGGATCCTTCAGGTCGTGGTTGAAACACAGAAACTCATCGACAACGGCGAGATACACAAGGCACAAGACGCCTTTGACGAGCTTCAGGCCGACTTTCCGAAGGACCTAAGACCGGATTTGGATCTTTATATTAAAGGCGAGCTTTATTACGCCAACGGTAAATATACCAAGGCGGCGAAAAGCTTCGAAAAGATGCTCACAGAACATCCCAGAAGCTCATTGAAAGACGCGGCGTTGGAAAGAGAATTTACCATCGGAAAGGCCTACTTAGACGGGCGAAAAAAGACGGTCTTCGGATTTATCCATCTAAGCGGGGCCCCCGAAGGCATTCGGATCATGGAAAAGATTACCGATCGGGTCGGTCTCGATTCCACGATGGGCCGGGACGCGTCTTTGGCCGTGGCAAACAATTACGAAGAAAGAGAATTGTACGAAGAAGCGTATCTCAAGTGGTGGGAGATATCGGTGCATTGGAACGAGGGCCCGGTGGGAAAAGAAGCGCTGCTCGGTATGGGGCGGACCAAAATAGCCGACTACAATAAACACCCCGAGCAGAAGAGGCATCTGTACGACGCATCGGGCTTGAGCACGGCCAAGAGTTGCTATTCCCGATTCAAATTGCTCTATCCCGTGGACGCCCGGCAAATTAATGTTGACAAGATACTGGAAGAAATAGATGAACAATTGGCCTATAAGCAACTGAGTATCGGCCAATATTACCAGTCCACCGGACACAAAAAAGCGGCCAATCTCTATTATCGTATGGTTGTGAACGATTGGCCGGATACACAAGCGGCGAAAACGGCAAAGGACCTGCTGGCCGACAACCCTGAACTCGAAAGTGACCTTCAAACTTCACCTGAGAAATGAACAAAGGAATGCTCAATAGCCCGTCTATTCATCAGAAGTCACGATTATACTATGCGTACGTGTCTCTCTGTTTAAGCGGCCTGGCCCTGTCCGGCTGCGACGGGACGCTGGGGTATTCCAATGAGTCGCTGTTTCCGGAGAACGTCCACAGCGTCTGTCTGAAAATGTTCGATAACCAGAGCTTCCGAAGAGGCGTAGAGTACGAACTCTCCGACGCCCTGGCCAAGCGCATCGAGGTCGAAACACCTTACAAGATCATCTCCAACGCCGACCGCGCGGATACCGTCATGAGCGGCCAAATCATCTCGATCACGGAATTCGCCCTCAGCACCGACCGGGAAATCGGCACCATCCTGGAAAAAGAAGTGGAATTGCGGGCCGTCGTGGACTGGAAAAATCTCAAGACGGGGGATTTGCTCATCGATCATCAGGAAGTCCGCGCCTCGGCAAGCTATTCACCGTATCAAATGCAAGACTTCGAATATGCCTCAACCCTTGCGGCAAACAATCTGGCACGAAAGATCGTAGAACTGATGGAAAGGAAATGGTAGCCTCGTGAGACGATTCACGACATACCAAATGATGTATTATGGATGACAACCAAGAGACTAATTCAACACAGCGCCGGAATCCTCAAAATCGGCCGGGCAAAAAACCTCCATTGCCGCGCTATAGCCGAGGGCCGATCAGCTACCTTCTGCTCGCGGTGGCTATCATCATGGCAACGGTCATGCTGGGACGCTGGCAAAAAGTCGAGACGATCAGCCTCGATGAATTCAAGAAGAATCTAAAGGCAGGAAACATCGAGAGTGTCACTGTAAAGGACACGGAAATAACGGGCAAATTTAAGGATGAGTTTCTAAGCACTCAACCGGATAATAGTAAAAAAAAGTCCTTCGTAGTCTATTATACGCCGGACGTGCACGGCGAGCAACTCGGGCGATTGATCGACGAAAGCGGCGTTAAAGAAGAATCGGCGCCGCAACGAATCTGGCTGCTTTTACTGATGCAGTGGATTCTGCCGTTGCTTTTGTTGATCGGCTTTTTCTACTTCGTTATCGGCCGGAACCTCCGCGGCGGGGCTGGCGGCATGTTGATGTCGTTCGGTCGAAGCAAGCACCGGCTCGCGGGCAAGGACCGGGTCCGAGTGACCTTCGAGGACGTTGCCGGCGTCGAAGAGGCGAAAGACGAAGTCGCCGAGATCATCGAATTCCTGAAGAATCCGCGAAAATTTCAACGCCTGGGCGGCCGTATCCCGCGCGGCGTTTTGCTGGTCGGCCCGCCCGGCTGCGGCAAGACGTTATTAGCCAAGGCCATCGCCGGCCAGGCGGACGTGCCGTTCTTCAGCATTTCCGGCAGCGATTTCGTGGAAATGTTCGTCGGCGTCGGGGCCTCCCGCGTCCGTGACCTGTTCAAGCAGGCCAAAGAGAACTCGCCCTGTATCATCTTCCTCGACGAGGTGGACGCCATCGGGCGAAAACGCGGGGCCGGCTTCGTGGGCGGCGGACACGATGAACGCGAACAAACGCTCAACGCGATCCTGGTCGAGATGGACGGATTCGATACGAACGACCAGGTCATCGTGATCGCGGCGACGAACCGCGCCGATATCCTGGACCATGCCCTCACGCGTCCGGGACGGTTCGACCGGCAAATCTTCATCCCCCTGCCGGATTTGAAAGGCCGCGTCGAGATATTGCGCGTCCACGCCAAAAAAGTCAAAATCGGGCCTAACGCCAACATAGAAAGATTGGCGCGCGGAACGCCGATGTTCAGCGGCGCCGATCTGGCGGCGATCATCAATGAAGCCGCCCTGGCCGCGACGATGGCCAACAAGGATTGTATCGAGATGGCGGACCTGGAAGAAGCCCGGGATAAGGTCCGATGGGGACGAGCCAAGAAAAGCCGGGTCATCGATCAGAAAGAAAAAGAAATCACCGCCTACCACGAGGCCGGCCATACCCTCGTGCAATCGATGCTGAAAGATGCCGATCCGCTGCATAAGGTGAGTATTATACCTCGCGGCCCGATGGGCGGCGCGACGTTTGCTTTGCCGGAAAAAGACCGGACCATCTTTACCCGGCGATATTGCATCGCCCTTTTACAAGTCTGTTTCGGCGGGCGCATCGCTGAAGAAATGTTCTGCGACGACATCTCCAGCGGCGCCCAAAACGATATTCAAACCGCCACTAATATTGCCAAACAAATGGTGTTAACATGGGGAATGAGCCACGAACTCGGTCCGATTAGTTATGGACCGGATCTGGGGATTAAGGACCTCGTGTACGCGATGCCGGCCGAGAAAGAATATTCCGAACGAACGGCCGAGGCAATCGACAACGAGATCAAAAAAGTCACCGACGAGGCTTATAACAAAGCCAGAGAGCTGATCGAATCAAACAAAGAGAAACTCGAAGG
>JAFGTG010000410.1 GCA_016934255.1 Sedimentisphaerales bacterium | reverse complement strand
GGTCATTACCTGTTGAACAAATACAACCGTTCGACCTCACAGGCGTCCTGGTTCGCCCGCTGGGCGGGAATGATCGGTATCATGGACGTCGGGGGATTCATCGCACTGTCCTTGATTTACTCCACGAGTTCCGCCGGAGCAGTCGAAGAGGTCGTTCACGCCCCGCAACACGAGCTCAGTACAGTTTCCTACATTATTCTCGGCTTGGTCTTTCTGCTTATCATTTGTGGATTCGGCTGGTGCTTCTACCGGGCGTTGTCGGCCGCCGGGAAGGATACGGGAGTCCAGCATCCCGACGAAGTCGGAGACGAGAATCAACAAACGACGGACGAGAGACGATAGACGAGGGACGAATAACGGAGGACCTATCTTCGTCTATCATCCATCGTCCTTTCGTCCATCGTTATTTCGGTTTGAAGCCTTTGACGTCGTTGCCTGTATATTTCGTACAGGCTTTTTCAAGGTCCACGTTGCTGATATTCGCCAGTGTACAGAGCCAGGCGAAGACGTCGCCAAATTCCTCCTCTCGATTGGCCTGGTCGTCGGAGGCCAGCGCCGTGGCCAGCTCGCCGACCTCCTCAATAAACCACATAAATGTACCCGGAATCCCTCTTTCCCGGTCTCGTTTTTCATACTTACGAGAGATGATGCTCTGAAATTCACTGATCTGCATGTGATATACCTAATAAAGGAAAAACTATTTATTTTCGTGTTTCGAGAAACTCGATCACGGTTTGTGAATCCACGGCGGCCTTAACGCCGGTGTTTTTGTACACGATTTCGCCCGAAGGGTCCACAATAAACGTCCATCGCGCAAAGGTATATGGTCGCTCAAGTATCACGTCCTTGCCTTCGATGGTTCGCGTGATGGAACCGCCGGGTCGTATGGGCACGCCGAATTGCTTGGCAATGTAGCCGTTCACATCGGACAACAAAGGGAAATTCAATCCATGCTCGGTCTGAAAGGTTTTGAGACTTTTCACTGAATCGGCGCTGATCCCGACCACATGAATCCCCTTCTGCTTGAGGGGCGCCGACGCATCGCGATAGGCACACGCCTGCTTTGTACATCCTCCGGTCATCGCCGCCGGATAAAAATAAACGACCAGATACTGACCGCTATCGAGCACCTTTTTAGCTTGCCAGAGATTGCCGAGGTGGTCGTTGGCGTTGAACAGCGGCGCCTTATCACCGACCTCAAGAACCGGCACATCCGTCCCGGCTGAAAGCGGCGCCAGTGAAACCATAACGAACAAAATACTCATATATCTTATTATGCGATACCCACCCATGACTCGTTCCTTTCAACTTTTTCTACAATTCGTTTCTAATGCACATATTAACACATTCATGTTGGAACTTATAACACCTAAATTGCCGGGCGTTTCCAGCGTATCCCCTGCAGAAGACCCATGCGACCGGGGGCTTTTCCTATTCAATATCTCAGAAATACTTGTTATGTTCAATGCCGTCGAGAATAAGTTTATCCCTCTGGTGAAAAATACCGATGATATGTTGATCCTTGAAAATGAAAGACTTACGAGCAAAGGAATTCCTGGAGAGCAGAATGATGAAGATAGCCAAGGAACCTGGAGTATTGTTAAGGGCTTTAAAAGACCATGAACAAGCATTAGCCCGTTTATACGACGTTTATGCAGAGACCTTTCCGGAATGCAAGGAATTGTGGATGCAACTGGCCCGCGAGGAGATTCAACACGCCCACTGGCTCGATAAACTTCAGGCCGGGATCGAAGACAGTTCTGAAGATTTTATCGTAGAGCGGTTTTCAATAGCAACCATCGAACACTCAATCGGCTATGTAACGCAATTGATCTCCCGGGCACAGCAAGCCGATTTCACATTGATCAACGCCCTCTCGATAGCTCTTCAACTCGAAAAGGCGCTCATCGAAAACAAATATTTTGAAGTGTTTGAGGGCGACAGTGGCAATACACGACGCACTTTAGACCTGCTTGCCCAGTGCACACAAGCGCATTACGAGAAACTACAGAAAGCCTGGCGAGAGCATGGAGGCGGACGATCGACCGTATAAAATGGGCGAATCTCCGCCGTAAATTCCCTTGCCACTATTTCGGTGTGTAGCTGAACTTCTGTCCCCCGACCGAGGCCTCGTACATCAAACCGGATTCCCCCATCGTAAAGACCGCTACGCCATCCGTGTATTTCGCATTGGCCGACGCACCCGACTTGAGCGCGACCGCTGACGCCTGCGCTGAAAAGGCGAAGTTACCCGATTTGAAACGGTCCAAAGCGTCCTGGGTCTCGAAGAAAATCAACTCGGTATAAGCCTGGCCGCCCAACTGCAAACCGATGCTGGCCTGCGTCAGTGTGCAATAGCCGGCCAGTTGCCCGCCTTCATACACTTCGCCCTTGCCATAGGCCCCGCCGACGCCGATGCCTCCCTTGCCGACGGTGGGGAAAACCGCATAGCCGGCCGCCTCGTCGAAGAACTTTTTCAAGCCTGGATCCGATTTGACGGCCTCATCCTTGGCACTTTGCACTTTCGCGTCCAATTGAGCCTTTCCCGCCTCGGATTTGGGCGCCGTCGAACACCCCGCAATCCAAAACACCGCGAGGGCTACCATCATGCATGTCAATTCCATCCTTTTCATAATAAATCCCTTTCAATCAAAAAATTTTATCGTCCATCCTGGTAAATATACGATTGTTAACCGTAGGATTCAATTAATTTATAGAGTATGAGGATTAGATGATATCCAAAAATCAAATTATTTTTACAAAGATGTGACATGGACCGATGATTATGTCGATTCTCCGGTATGCGGCCCCAGCCGCGCGGCGTTGATGACCGGCTGTTATCCGATACCCATCGCCGAACCATAGAACAGAAAGAACCTGGACACTATACCCCATACAAAGAAGGTCATGCTACCAGAAGTGTACAAGCAGGCAGGCTATGTGAGGGATCTCATCGGAAAATGGCACCTTGCGGATAGGCTGAGAAAAGACGGTAATTCCCCTCAGCATCTCATGCCGAAACTTTATGAGAATACAGAACATGGAATGACTTTTCCCACGGTTCTTAATATGAACGATGCAAGTCGGTCGCCAGCCCCGTCAAGGACGAATACTCTCTCGTTTTTTTATGTAAAATCCTAAAAATCCTATCTGTAACGCTTTCCTATCGACCCTATGTTTGATAGTATATAGATTTTAGACGAGTCAGAACCAGCCATCAGCCGGAAAATGAAAAAGGAGATAAATTATGTTGTCCAATAGAAGCAAAAATAGGATTGCGCTGATCGTGTCATGTACCTTGATGATAGGTCTATTTGGGGACGCGACGCCACTGAAGGCGGCAGAGTCGAGCGATTTAGTTAAACAGATCGAAAAATTATTCTCCGGCGTACAGCGGCGGATCGCAACGGAGCCAACCCGAGCGGAAAAAGAACTGATCGAAGCGCGTAAGCTGTTGGTACAACTTAAGGAGGCGTCTCCGGACCACGCCAAACTCTCAACGCTTCAGAAACGCTCCGACGACCTCGGGAAGAAGCTGGAAAAACGGCTCGGACGACCGGTCGGCGGCAGTGCCACAACAGAAAAGAAAGAGGACGCACCAAAGGAACAAAAGGTCACGCCGTCAAATCTGCCGAGTTCGGTAACGTCGCGTCTTAAAAAAATCGACGACGCGTTGAGCGCGGTGGAAGCAGCCATTGAAAAGAACCAATTGCAGACGGCAAGCCGGAAGCTGGACGAAGCCAAGAAAGCGATGGACGAAATCCAGAAACGGTACGCCAAGAATATTCCGGCCGGTAATGAGGAAATGAAAGCCGCTACGGAGCGATTGGCGGTTGTGGGAGCTCGATTTACGAAGGCCGAATCCGAGGCCGCCGCGGCGGCCGCCGCACAAGCAGAGATAAAACAACAGAAAGACTCGCAATCGAAAGAATGGATGGCGAAGTTCTCGCCTTTCTTCGATAGCAAGAGCGATATGTACCTGCTCTTCGGAGCGCAGTTCAACCGGGCCTCGGAAGCCGAGCAGCAACAATGTCGCAAGGCCTACGCGAAGGCGAATGATTTGATGGCGGCTTATAAAAAAGTCGAGTTTCCTTACGGTAAAACACAAGAGTTAGAATACCTGGAACAACGACTCATTGGATACCTGACCATCTACAACGAGGGCGAGGCTCGCGCCCGGCAGGAAGAATCCTGTCGCCCATGGGTCGATAAACTTCGGGCGTATGTCGATGTGGGCGCCGGCAGCCGGAAATACCTTGTCGTTAGTGTCACGCTTAGCGAAACAGAGATCAAGGAACGCACCGCCCTGCTGGAAGAAGCCAAAGCCCTCTGGCCCGAGTACCAGAAGGCGGAATTCCCGCACGGCAAGACACCGCAACTGATGAAGCTCGAAGAAGAAATGGAGAAACGGTTGAAGGAGATGCCCGAAGTGCTGCAGCGAAGCCGGGCGCTGGTTTCGGGAGACATCGAAAAAGAATTCGACCGGATACTGAACTACCTGGCCAAGGATACGGGATGGCAGAAAGACCCGACCAAGAAGCCGAATATTGTAATGGAGCGGGATATGACGCCACTTCAGAAGGCGCTGGATCGCTACGCCGGCACGGTCAAGCCCGACGATGCGAAGCTGGCGACACTCAAACAGAAGCTAACACAGATACAGCAGCAAGACCAAAAGAATCGCGCCGTCTGCGCCGAACGAACCTATATGCTGACCGACCGCTTTAACGGCGACAATGCTGACGAGCTTCGACAGAAGGTCGAAGAAATAGTCAAAGAAAAATCGGCCACGGGCAAGGCCCTTCGCATCACCCTGCCGGCTGAGGATTGGAAACAGGAGAACGTTCTCGAATGGACGGATACGACACATACCGAACTGCGATATCGTAACACACGGTTCATGACCGCTCAAGCGGCTACCAAAGCGACCGACGGCAAGGTGTACCTGCACGGCGTTCATTTAGCCAGTGACCGAGGCTCGGACGGAGCGTGGGGACCGCTTTACGGACATATCATGTGGTCGGACTGGATGGCCGAGCAGAACGTCAATAAGGAACCGCCGGCCCAATAGCAAAACAAGCAGTTTTATTCGGAACACCGTGTTTGTAATAGGCAAGCATTCATCGGATACCCAATAGATGTTTGGAAATCCCGTGAAAAAGTCCTAAAAATCGTCTTGACAAAGGCTTGCTCATAGATGTTCCCGGATATGCCGGTATGAATTTTATCCCACCAGAAACGCCTTCTTGCTGGCATTTCTCCTACACAACTGATACCATATATTCTCGGGCCAAG
>JAFGTG010000409.1 GCA_016934255.1 Sedimentisphaerales bacterium | reverse complement strand
TTCTTTTCCGGGGAGGCGAAATGCACCGTGACGTACAATTCACACAATCCTGAAACGATTTCACAGCCATGGTTGCGTAAACGCAATACGTCGAAATCTTTAGTCGGATGCCGATGATCCAATAAGTAATAATCTCCCAGCCGGATCGCCCAATTTAGGTACTTGCGTTCGCGCGTCATCCAATAAACGCGCGAAAGAACTTGCAGTTGTTCTCCGTTGACCTCGATATTTTTTGAAGGGATGAGACCGTATTTCGTTGGAACTGCGGCGTAGGCCCACGTATCATCGATCAGATCGAACATTCTTTGGGACCAGGGAGATTCACCCAGCCATTCGGTTAAGGGCATCAAACCGTCTTTGGCGTACTCGGAGGCACCGAAGATAATACGTTCGCGATCCGCTTGTTCATCTTGAAATGTCTTTTTAGAGAACGAATACGCATCCGGAAGATGCCCCAGCCGTGAGGTGACTTTTTCTTCCGTTTTCAATATATCCAGCATACGACCTTTGAACAGCGGAGCATCCGTTATCGCGGCGGTCAATACCATGAAGGGGTAATTGTCGGCCGCCGCGTTATGAACGTTCCAAATATCACGGTCACTGCTTAGGTTTCCCGGGATTAATCCGGTCGTGGGATCGCTGTGCTTGAGCCAGTCCCGAACGAATTTAGTACACCGCCGAAATCCCTCATTAGCCAGTTGTCCGTTTCTCGCCGCTTCCTGGAAATCAGCCGGCTTGCCCTGACACGGCTTGCCTGATAAGAACAAAACAGTTGCAGGAATCAGAAGGAGATTGATACGCTTCATTGATAACACCTCGTATATGGCCACATTATTTTTTACTGCGGCAATAAAGTAAATCGTTTGTGTAAAAACGCCTTGTCATTCCCGCAAAAGCGGGAATCCATTCCATTCGTAACATTCCTGGATCCCTGCCTTCGCAGGGATGACCACAAGAATCAATCCGTATGATTTCAATCAGGAATTTTCAATCTGAACTCGCTTTCGGTTCCAGCGTCAAATCGGCAAAAAGCCCGGCCTTGTACTTGTAATACGCCAAAGAAGCGACCATGACCGCGTTGTCCGTGCAATATTTTTTGGGCGCGACCAATAGCTTTTTAGGCGGGTCAGTAGAATCGCACATCTTTTGCAAGGCGGTTCGCAAATGGCTGTTGGCTGCGACGCCGCCTCCTAAAAGAACCGTTTTAGCCCCGATTTTTTTGATGGCCCGCTTCGTTTTCTTCACGAGGACCTCGATGACGGCGGCCTGGAACGACGCGGCGATATCGGCGATTTCCTGCCGGCTCATCTCATCGACCTTGTTGTCGCCTTTCATATCCTGGCCCCGACAATAATACAGCACCGCCGTCTTGATACCGCTAAAGGAAAAGTCCAGCGATCTCGGTCCGAGCATCGAGCGAGGAAACGCAATCGCCTTGGGGTTTCCATCTTTCGATATTTTTTCAATACTCGGCCCGCCGGGGTAGGGCAGTTTCAGGATGGTCGCGACTTTATCGAATGCCTCGCCCGCGGCGTCGTCGATGGTGGAGCCTAATATCTTGGGTTCCAGCGGCGAACGGTAATCATAAAGACACGTATGCCCGCCCGACACGATCAGGGCCACCGCCGGTAATTCCAGGCTCTCCTCCGACATCATGGACGATTGTAGATGAGCGTGTAAATGATTGATGGCGATCAGAGGCTTATCCCAGACAAAGCTTAATGTCTTCGCGGCGGTCACACCGACCACCAAAGCGATGGTCAATCCCGGCTGGTTCGCGATGGCGATCGCGTCAATCTCCTCCTGAGTCACCCCGGCCTGGTCCAGCGCCTCGGCGATGACGGGATAGATTTTTTCGATATGCGCCCGCGAGGCGATTTCCGGCACGACGCCGCCGTATTTTTCATGGAGCTTTGTTTGCGAGGCCACCACGGACGACTTAACGACCTTGCCATCGGCCACGACCGCCGCGGCCGTTTCATCGCAACTGGTTTCAATCCCGAGGATATTGATCGTCTCTTCCTTATTTTGTTTTCTGGTCCGTTCTTTAAATACCATCAAACAGATATTAGCGGAACAGTAGATTCCTGTCAATGTTGGACAATAGCACTTATTATCGGAAGTCACTGCCCAATCCGGTTTCTTTATTGACTTCATGCATCGAGATAGTATATAATACCATTCAAGGAGCGGTTATCTCAAGGACGTCAGGGATTGGATAATAACAAACAGACTATTATCTTTTACACCGTAGCTATCACCTATATTACAGATCTTAATGTAGGGCGAATGATTTGAAAGTTTATTTTAGAGGAGGTGGAAATGAAACGCTTAATGTTAGCCCTTGTGTGCCTGTTCTTAATCACACCATCTCAGGCAGAAGAAAAGAAAAATGGGCAAACCAGAGAAATTCAATATCAGTTAAAAATTCAGGAGGAACGACTGAAGAATATTGAAGAACAAGCTTCTAAAGAGCTTCAGCAGATCGAGGCCTGGTACGCGGATTCTTTAATCGAGTTGCGAAGGTTGGCCGAAAGAAAGGCGAAGCAATTGAAACTGGATCATAGAGCGCTTTGGGCCGAATTTATTAAAATGAAAGAACAAACACCGCAATTCGACACTTACTTTAAAATGAACGATCAACTCCCCAATGCCCAGGGCTATTTTATGAATACCACCCTGATCTTCTTAAGGGACGTGGAAACCTTCGAATTGCGCGCTGCGTTGGCGGATAGCTATTTTCTCGGTGCGGTCGCCGATTTACTTATGGATAGCCATTTTTGTAAGCTTCTTGCCAATTTAGCCAATGGCAGTGCTTATAATCCTCAGAGCCTTCCCATTCGCCATCAAGCTCGCACGTTGCTTCATTTGGCGAATGATTTCCAATCAAAGCTGGAGGCGCTTCAGCATCGAAGATCTGTTCGATTAGCCGCTGTCGAGCGACGCACACAATTGCTCAAAGAAGATGTTTTCAGAATTACGCGTGAAATCAAAATCGCACCTGAAACCGTCAATGAGGGGGTGGTTAGCGCCATTATGTATAGCCGGAATTCGCCGCTATGTATGGTCGATGGTATCGACAAGATACTCAGAGAAGGGGATTCGATCGGGAATATTGTGATTGTGAAGATACACCCCGACCACGTGCAATTTGCCAAGGAAGAGCAGAAATGGACACAACAGGTTGGCAAAGCTGCCAGTAATTTCTGGAAATAATCCATTGGCTCGCACGCCATGGATTCTCTCGATCCCGGGTCTGACGAGTAGCAGTATATATTCGCAGATATTCTTTATCGTACAAGCGACGTAAGGCGCTACTTGTTTATTATCCTGACTGTTTCAGCGTGCCTTTTGTCAGGAGGATGATTTGTTTGCAGATGCTTTTGCACACATGCGGAAAGGAGAATCGAATAGGGACAAGATTAGGTATATCGAAATCCGTACACAGATGTTCTAAAAAATCATCCCCGACGGTTTCAATTTGACCGATATCCGAACAGCCGAAGCCGATATGTTGGGCCGTTTTGAGGATCGGGAAGGCTTCAGGTTGGGCGCCAATCAGCTTAGCGCTAACGGTTTCACAGGCGATGGGCTCGATTCCGCCGATGAGCCATCCGAGCGGTCTGGCCCGACCGTTAATCGGACCGTGGCCCTCCATCACCGTGACGGCGTCGATGATCGTTAAGGCGGGATTCAGATGCTTATAAATGTCGATGAGCAATTGACAGAAATCGTCCGCGTGTTTGCCTTTAAAGAAGTGCCAAATCGCTTTTTCCTTGCCGGTAACGCAGCCGAACATGTTCTTAATCGCAAACGTCGCCCCCAATTGCTGATGCGCCTTGAATTTGGGGATGTTGATAATCACGTCGGCCTCGAGCGCGACGGAACTGATCCCGACGCGTGTTTTTCTTTCCCCGATTCGTTTCCACTTCGGGCGATCCAGATCCTTTAGGGGGACGTCTAATTTCTTCAACGGTTCGTCCAGTTCTAAAACTTTTGCACAGCCAATTGCGGTGCTCCAGGCGGGCGAATCCCCGACGAAAGGCTTCGCTCCATAGTCTTTTAAAAGCCGGGCCATCTCGATGATGAACGCCGGATCGGTCTGAGTGGCGTGCCGGCGGGATTTCGGAGCGATGAAATTCGGCTTCAGCAAAACCGTATCGCCCGGCCGGACAAATGTTTCCAGACCGCCGAGCAGATCGAACTGTCGTTGTATCGCGTCAGCGATCTTAGGTGGATCATAATTGTCGCACCGGGTCAGTGCCACGACGGGTTTGCTCATAGACGCCTCAGTAATCGACCTGGGTACAAAGCAGGAGAAAGACTCGAAAGACCGGCTTGCGTTCGGGGGGTTTGTTTTCATCGTCACTAAAGAACAGGCGTCCCTCCGGATTGGTGAAGAAAAGCCCGCCCAGCGTGGTTTGGTCTTCGACGTATTCGGTCGGGGCCAGGACCACAAAGTGGCCCGGGCGCATATCCAAGCCGAAGGCCGCAACGGTGAAGGGAAATTCTCGCCGTTTCACCTGGGCATCCAATTCCGGGATGGTGCTTTTCACGGGCGGTGTAAATACCGGATAAGCGGTGACGCTGCACTGGCCGGGCGAAGTGGGAATCGTCTTGGCTTTGATTCGCAGGGCGAGGATGCCCGGCCCGATTTGGGCCGCTTCTTTTGCGCCGTCGATGGCCGTGTAGAAAACAGACTGAGATCGATCCAGCCCGGTAATGGCGAAGGTCTCCGGCCAGGCGTCGGGCAGCATGAGCGAAATTCTGTTGATTCTCTGGCCTTCGGCGTCCTCGATCTTATCATACACTTCGTTCCACTTCTTACGATGGCCGAAGCGAACCCAAAATGAATTGGCGTAAAAGGCGCCGTAGTCCCTCAGACGCAGTGGTCGGATGTACAGGTTCTTGCGAATTTTTTCAAGCTTATCGATGTTCTCAGCCGGAACTTCAAAAACGTGAACGTCCAGGTTAATCGTCTTAAATCTTTGGGAAGCATGGGATTTATCACCTTCAGTCGGGGCCAGATCACTGATCTTGATTTTTTCCCAGACAGGGGATTCCTTCTTCGGTTCGACACAGCCGGAAAGTAAGAGACTACTCATAGAAGACAGAATTTGGACAACAAGACGCAAAGGTCTTGTGTCTGTTGTCTGGAGTCTGGAATCTGAACGCTTTGGGCGAATCATGAGACGTAGATTAGCAGTCAAACGTTGCCCTGTCAACTAACCGACAACATCAAACCAGACGGAATCGAATTATTGTGTGGCCAATTCCCAGGTCAGTCTCGGGTAATCGATGCCTTCGTCGATCCACCAGATGTCTTCAACGCCGTTGTCGGTCTCGTCCACAAAATCCCAGCCGGCCTTCAAGAAGGTGACCGATGTTTGCATCTCGGCGGTCGTTTTGCCCGTGCCGCCTTTACTTGCATACTGGCCTGACGTCTCGATATCCCAAAAACTCTCGGTGACCGTTCCGCCGTAGCCGACCAGACCGCCGATCCCCAATCCCCCGACGGAAATGACCGCGCCGACGCTGTAACAACGAATGACGTCGCCGTAATTTAACCCCACGAGTCCGCCGACATCCTTGCCGCCGCTCACAGCACACGTGCTGTAACAATTAATGATGCGCCCCCCATAGTTGTTGAATCCGATCAGTCCACCCACGCCCACACTGGCGACAACCTCACCGGTGCTGAAGCATCGGGCGACCTCGCCGTACTCGTTGATACCCACAAGCCCGCCGACGTAATCTCCCGAACCAACGATATTCGCATCGACAATCCCTATGTTTACAATCTCGGCCTTGGACGTCACTCGTCCGAACAGACCTAAAAAACTGTCCCCTGAAATCGTCAAATTGGAGACCGTATGACCGTTGCCGTCAAAAACGCCGGCAAAAGGAGTTCCCTCCAATGTATTGTTGATATCCGAGATCGTTACTGGTGCGATCAAAGCGGTTTCGTAAGAGAAGTCGGACAGATCGATATCCGCCATTAGCATAAAATGTCTGTTCCAGTCGTCAGATTCGGCGCCGACGGCGTTCATCTGCTCTGTGGTGTAGATCAGATACGGCGTATTCGGATCTCCCGTGCCTCCGCCATATTTTCTCGATGCCACGGCATTCAACTCGTAAGAAAATAAGTCAGCCGTCTTGGGTGGGGGGGTTATCGTACCGTTCAGAACAGCGGAATCGTCATTCAATGTCAGCGTCAGAAGAATATCGCTATTCGTGCCGTCATCGGTTTTTCCCTCGAATTGAACGGTCAATTCGTCCACGACGACACCCGATAGGGCAGTCATATTGAGGATATCCTCTAAATTCTGAGCGGAGACCGAGCCCTTTCCGCCGATAAGGTTGGCGTCCACCCCATCGAAGGAAGCCGTACCGTTATCCGAATCGACGCTTAAGAGAAACTGCCCCATGATGGAATAGGTTTCATGCACACCGGCTATCCCGCCCGTTTTGACAAGGCTACTTTGATCGGGATCGAAGATATAGATATCGGATTGGATGGCTCCAACCGGTTGGGACAATAACAAAAAGACAATCAGCATGAAAAATAGAGACGTGAATTTCCCATGTTGTATCCGAGTTTGACGAAAGGGGCTCTTTTCATACAAAGCAGGCATCTTTAGCCCTCCAACAAGGTGTTTTTTTATCCATTTATACACTCGGATTCTATCAATTGTTCGGGTATTAGTCAAGGATTTTGAACGTATTGTTCGGTTCGGGTACCGAGTTTTCATCAATTTTCTTGACTGATTTGACGGCGTTCGTTTAAATGGCTGGCCGACTTGTACGAAAAAGCCCGTCAGACGATCAATTCTCTGTGGACGGGATGACAGTGATAAGGATTTTAGACAGGATAACGGGATGAATATGATACATTATCCGGTACATCCTGTTATCCTGTCAAAAAACCAAATAGACGATTGGAATTAGAAAGGTGAAAAGCAGATGAAAGTCAGTCAGCGAGCCCAGGACGTGCCGGCCTCGGCCACGATCGCCGTCACGTCGCGAGCGCAGGAATTAAAAGCCCAGGGCGTGGATGTCGTCGGTTTCGGCGCCGGGGCGCCGGATTTTGACACGCCCGAATATATCAAGGACGCGGCTATCGCATCCCTCAAGGCGGGCCAGACAAAGTACACCCCGGCGGCGGGGATTCCCCAATTGCGAGCCGTCATCGCCAACAAGCTGCGGAAGGAAAACGGCCTGGACTACAAACCCGAGCAGGTGATCGTCAATATCGGCGGCAAACACTCGGTGTACGAAGCCATGCAGGCGGTTTTGGATCCGGGCGATGAAGTGATTATGGGCACGCCGTTCTGGGTGACCTACCCGGAGACGATCAAGCTGGCCGGGGCGAAAGCCAAGATCATCCAGACCGACAAGAGCACCGGCTATAAAATCACACCGGAGCAGTTGCGCAAGGCCTTCACGGATAAAACCGCCATGTTATTGCTCAATTCCCCCAATAATCCGGGCGGTTTTACCTACACGCCGGACGAATTAAAAGCTATCGCCAAGGTCCTCGAAGGAACCAATATCTGCGTGATTTCCGACGAAATCTACGAGAAGCTCATCTACGGGGACACCCAATTCGTGAGTTTTGCTTCTTTAAGCAAAGATGCCTACAACCGAACATTAACGCTTAACGGATTCAGTAAAACGTTCTCCATGACCGGCTGGCGTCTCGGCTACACAGCGGGGCCTCTGGATGTCATTAAGGCAATGGCGCGTCTGCAGGATCACATGACCTCCAATGCCGTCACGTTTGCCCAGTATGCGGCCATCGCGGCCCTGGGCGAGCCGGCCGCCGACACGATAGAAAGTATGCGGGTGGAATTCGAACGTCGGGGGAAATACATGACCGAGCGGCTCAACAGGATCAAAGGCGTCGAATGTTGCGAATCCACCGGCGCGTTTTACTGTTTTCCGGATGTTTCAGGCCATTTCGGACGAACGATTGGTGGCGTGAAAATTACGGGCAGCATGGATTTTGCCAAGGCGCTTCTGGACCAGGCCAACGTGGCCGTCGTTCCGGGATTGCCGTTCGGGTGCGACAATAACGTGCGTCTAAGTTATTGCTGTTCACTCGAACAGATAACGAAGGGACTGGATAGGCTTCAGAAGTGGCTGGGTTCGTAATATCTGAAAACAGATAATCGACTACACGAACCGGTAGGGTGTGCAAGTTCCGTTACGTGCACACGCGGACTTCAGAATGACATAGCTAACAGGTAGGGTGTGCACGGCACACCTATACGTTAACTAATTGATAAAAGGGAAGGTGTGCAGTCCTTGGAACTCCTTACGGAGTACACACCCAACCTTCTTATCTACGTCATAACGCAAGTTTTGCAGGAAACGCGACGATTGAAACGGTGTCATTTGTCGGTTGAAATTAGCGAGCGTTCACGGAGCAGAGGCTTGACGGTGGATTCGCCGGGAGATACCATGATGAAAAACGAACTCGAACGTGAAGGAACCTTCGACCTAACGTATGCCGGTGGTTTCCTCTATCAATCGTTAAGGATTATGTCTTCAGATATGCCCGGCCTGCTTAAATGTGTTTCACTCTAAAGGATTAGATCGACTGAAAGAATGGCTAAGTCAACAAAGACCAAGAAATCCCGTGCCTCGTCCCCACCTCGAGGGAAACTTTCGTTGGATTCTCAACAAGGCCCCATAGCCGCCTCACCTCGTGCGTTGTCCGGCTGGCCGGTGATTGTGGGCTGGGTGGCCATGATCATTCTCGCGCTGCATGCCTGCACGCACATGGTCGCCGCCGGCGACACCTGGGTCGCGATGGCCTGCGGCCGGCACTTCGTCCATCATGGCGTCGATACGGTCGAGCCGTTTAGCGCCAACTCCCATAAGACCGGGCCGACGCCGGAAGAGATCGAAACCTGGCCGGAGTGGGCCAAGTGGATTGTGGATAAAGTTGGCCTTAAAACGGTCAAAGCCCTGCATCCAACCGGATGGATCAATCAGAACTGGCTCACCCATGTTATTTTCTACCTTCTCACCCCGAAATCTTCTTATGCCGACGGTGTGAGTTTTTCATCCAACGCACTGGTGTACTGGAAGTTTACCCTCTATATATTAACCGTGATTTGC
>JAFGTG010000408.1 GCA_016934255.1 Sedimentisphaerales bacterium | reverse complement strand
CTTGATCACTTTGATGGCGACCTGGCGCCGGATTGGCTTTGTCTGTTCGGCCAGGTAAACAACGCCCATACCGCCTTCTCCCAAAACCCCTTTAATGTGATATCCCTCAATAGTGGGAAATTCTCTTGGCGCCTCGGGATGAATATCACCGTTGAACCGACTGATTGGAGGAAAATATCGGTTATCTTCTCCTATCCCTGTTATATTTGAGTTACCCATGATTCCCCGGAAATCATGTACATACGAAATAGAACAGTTCGCATCGCTTACCGCGTAGATTATTGAGAATCGTTTCAATAAATCAATATTTTTTTCAAATCTTAGGAAAAATATAACGAAATTGTGAAAATTTTGCATTGTATCTGCGCAAGAACGACGCGCATCTATCGCTTCATTCTGACGGATAGAATGATATGAGTTTGAAAAAAACAGTGAAGAGTGTGATAAACCAAAGCGCGTTTGAGCTTTAACTTATGGAACGAGCCGGTCAAGTAAGGGAAAATAGGCAATAAAGAGAAGTATATGGTTGGCGAATTCTTAAGAGTGGATACAGGTGATGAAATGGTCGTAAGTCTCGCCGGGGAAAAGGAATTCTTTCGTGTTTGCAGGGATGTAAACGCGAAATATTTACCCTTCATGACCGGCCGTTCTGGTCGTTTGGAAGAAGTCAAGAGATATGTTCATCTCTCTTTTGATTTTGAACGATGGAAAGAAAAAGCCTTTAATGCGATAAAAACACGTGAAAGAATTCAATGGATCATTCGACAAATACCTTTCTTTCTTATAGAATGTCCGCTCAAGGCTTTAGAATATCAATGCGGTATAAACAAGAGGAATCATTCTATGAGCAATCGGAGAGACTATACGACCATGGGCGGTTTGAATACCCAGTTTCCCCCCACGGAATGGACCCGGGTCATTGAGCCTGCCATTGGACAGAACATTCAAAAGGAACTCGTCCACCGCTATTGGAAACCCGTTTACTGTTATTTACGTCATAAGGGCTGTAGCAACGAAGAGGCCAAGGATCTGACTCAGGGGTTTTTCACGGAGATCATCCTGGATAGCAATCTTTTCAATAGTATCGATCGCTCTAAGGGCAAATTTCGATCCTTGCTTCTCACGGCCCTGAATCATTATGTCATTGATGTGGCGCGTCATAATAAACGCTTGAAACGTCATCCCGTCATCCTGGTCTCTCTGGAAGACGATCTCAGTATATCCACGGAATCGCTCGCGAATCCGGAAGCCGCCTTCGATTATGCCTGGGCCACGGACGTGCTCAACGAAACGCTTAAAAAGTTGGAAGCCGAATGTCGACGGGATGGTCTGGTCCAACACTGGGAAGTATTTCAGGCCCGTATCCTTCGCCCTATCTTCGAGCAAAAATCGCCGGAGTCGATCCGAGCTATTTGCCAACGTTTGGGGATTGTTAATGAAGCCAAAGTCTCTAATATGATTGTAACGGTCAAGCGCCGTTTTAAACAGTTACTGGAACGTAACGTAGGCAAATATGTCGATTCCAATGAGGATGTGAACCTGGAAATCAGACGTTTGTTGGACCTTTTTGGCCAGGGGAGAACCTAAACATTATATCCGTAAATCGTATGATTTTTCCTTTTGGGACTCAGACCCATGAACGAAAACAATAACAGGCCATCATTCACTCCTGACGTTGTGAGCCGGCTATTCAAACTCAGCTTAGAAAACGATTCCGCTCCGGATAACCTTGACGATGATTACAAACGAACGGTCTTATTGAGAGACCTTCTCGAGGATATCCCCCCATTCCGCGGTGACCTTCTTAAAGACGTCCCCGCTCTGCTCCGGCAGTTGCACGAAGCCTTGCCGCGTCTTGAAGGCAAGAGCCTGGGGCAGCTCTTACACGATCCCAAGACGTCCATCGATGAGCTGAGGACCGCCAAGGATTACGCCAAGCAGGTGACAAAATCGGCCCACGGAGATATCGAATACGAAGTGGCCGGCGTTATCTACTATGGCGCTATTGCCGCGGCTCTGTTGCATCACGAGATTCGCATCACCCAACACTCGTATCAGCAGTTGTGTGTTTCATTCGATGCGCTCGTAGGCAAAGACTGGATTGTGCCGGAATTAAAAGACTTGTTCAGGCGTGCCAAAGAAGTCTGCAATAAAAGTACGGATATTTCAGACGCTTAGATCTCACCGGAAATACCGCATTCTTCAGATACAGAAGAGCCTTGCAGGAACCCGCCGGATGCTTATAATGGCATCGCTTCGCTAACTTCAGGTGGATAGAAGATATGGCAATGACTCTCGATAAGGAATGTCGGTTCTGGCGATACCGGATTTTTGCACTATCCTGGCTGGCCTATGGAGGTTTTTATTTATGCCGGAAGAATTTTAGCGTCGCCATGCCTTTACTTAACCAGGACCTTGGTTTCACAAAAGATCATTTCGCATTCGTCTTGTTCCTCTACAGCCTCTTTTATGCGATGGGGCAATTCTATAACGGCTTCTTATCCGACAAGTTCGGGCCTCGCCTGATCGTTGGTATTGGTTTATTTTTGGCCGTGTTGGCGAACGCCTTCATGGGTTTGGGCGCTTCCCTGTTGATATTCGGCCTGTTGCTATGCATCAATGGAATGGGGCAATCAACCGGCTGGTCCGGGACCGTCAAAAATATGGCTCCCTGGTTTCGGCGTAAGGAACGAGGTG
>JAFGTG010000407.1 GCA_016934255.1 Sedimentisphaerales bacterium | reverse complement strand
GGTAAAGGGGATATCCAGGATTTCGAGCAGGGCGGCAATGTTTTTGTCAAATCGCCGGTCCCCGCCGAATTGCTCGGTCAGGTTGAAAATCAGGTCCGGTCTCCGTTCGGTGAGGACACTGACGACTTCAGCAATGTCTTCTTCGACCGGGAGGACCGAGACGTCATGCTCCAGTTCACGCAGGGTCTGAATGACGTGATGTTCTGTCGTGGGGATTTCCGGATCTCCCGTGAACTCCCGGTCGTTATCGGGAACGATGGCACCATCCACTAAAACCGTAATATTCATTGGTGAAATCATTAGCGACGCCGTTTCTTACTGACCCTGAATATATTGCTTGCGATGGATGTGATCAACGCGGTTGCGGCGATCAGATCATCCGTCTGATTCGAATTGCTGAACAGTTTAAGGCTTTCACAGCGCAGGATGAGCCTGTTGACTAATTGATGAATGTCATATTTTCGATGCCCCGTCCATCGCGTCACGTCGTCGATGATCTGACGGCGATTTTGACGCAACAGCCGGGATGCTTTGATCGCCGGCGGATCGGAATGGTTTTCCATGAAGAGTTCCTTGAGACTATCATCGTAAAATCCCTTGAACTCGCTGCCGAGGACTCTCCGTTTGCGCTCGTAGTGAGCGGCCAGGGTGGAGGTCATTCGAGCGGCCGACCAGGGCGGGGTCCCCTGGGCTGTATTCACAGGGGGATGATCCCCGATTCTTTTCATGATGCCATCGATATATCGCAGCTTCGTGATCACCGGCCAATCCCGATATTTTTCTTCCCAATCCGCCTTGGGCGAGTTCGGCGTCAGCCAAACCGCGAAGGTCTCGGCAAAATCTTCATCCGGGTGGGCCTGGGCGTAGTTATCTTCAAGATGGATCACGAAGCGCCTCGAATAGGGCTGGGCGTAGTAAGACGTCGAGTATTTCTCCGAGAAGTTACCAAATAATTCCCGCCATCGGGTCTTTTTATAGAGGTCATAGGCGTAATTCAAGGCATGACCGCATTCATGACGCAACAGTTTCATGCACGTCTTTTCGGTTCCTCCTTCGACCTCGAACATCATTTTCTTCTCTAATTGCTTCAGACGCGGATGAGCCAGATAGAAGGGAATCCCAATAATAGGCGTTTTGTCGGGACACAGCCATTCGTCGGCGAAATAGCACGGCGGATGAAACTGGATGCCCCTGGCGTTGAGTTCCTCGTATAAACGATGGATAAAAGGCTCAACGAGAGAATCCGGAATCTGGAGTTTCAGGTCTCGGACCCGCATCTGCAGAATTTCCTCTTCGGACATTTTTTCCCAGCCGGAAGGCTTCGATATTCGTTTCATGGCCCTGTCCTTTATCGTTACATGAGAAGATAGCTGAAAAACGAGTGTATTTCAAGTGAAATTCAGGTCGCTTTCTTCTCTGTTTTACAATCGTTAATTATTCTCTATTTTATCCAGAATGGATTCCGCCGATTTTTTGGAAAAGGGATAGAGAAAAAGCGTGACATTTAAGAAAGGATGTGGCACTTCTAATATGAGGTTGCTGAAAAGAGGGTCGTTTTGAGCATCATGGGGGTATGCAGGGTGATGGGAAACGTAAAAGATGATTTTCCAACGACCCCGAAAGCAGCGTAAACGTCTTCTTCTGGATATTGATACACAAAGGGATTTCTTACTCGCCGAGGGAAAATCGTGCGTAACAAATCATACGGACGTCCTGGCCAATATTCGAAGGATTATGGCCTGGTCTCGTCGTGAACACATCCCGATTATATCTACCGCTGAAGTCCATCCGAATCATAACGGCGCAAGTGCCGTGACGTATTGTCTCGACGGCACGACCGGCCAAAGAAAAATATCCTACACGCTCACAAGTTGCCGGGTGAGTTTTCCTGCAGATAATCTGAATGTTCTCCCCGCTGATTTGTGGCGTTCCTATCGGCAGATTATCCTCCATAAACGTTGCGCCGATCCTTTTGAGGAGCCTCGGATCGAACGATTATTGAGCGAGGTGCAGGTCGAAGAATTTGTTCTCATGGGCGCCGGGACGGAAGAGGCCGTCAAGGCCACCGCATTGGGTTTGCTGCATCGCAGTAAGAACGTCAGCATCGTTGTGGACGCCCTTGGCTCTTACAACAAGAAGGAGGCCAAACTGGCCCTGCGTAAAATGAATTCTAAAGGAGCCAAACTGGTTACGACCGAAGAATTGGCCGGAATATCGTGTCTTCGTCGAATCGGGGCGTGTAAATGCAGAAGCTGTCGAAAAAAAATGTTACGTTTTCGTTTGCCTTCGGCACTTAACCACAGAAGATGATCGTCCGATAAATACCGGCGAAACGGATGGTTATCAGGATGTTTAACGTCCATAATAAATAAAAAACTCACATCCCTCTCCTCGAAGCTGAGTTTGCCGGCCGCCTTTTCCGTGCGGTCGGCAAATTTGGCTTGAAAATGAGGTTTGAACATAGCCAACAATCCAATAATTTCATCCTCCTAACCGCTTTTTAATAAGCACATCCAATCGAATGATGACTTAAAACCTCTTGAATAGGCGAAAAAAGACGTTTTTCCCATGATTTTTAATTATTGTCCGCTAACAACAAAAAATTGGAATTATGGGAAATTTAACTTGACATGAATATGGGAATTGTAGTATAAATGGTGAAGTGAAGTGCATAAGTCTCCATGGATTGCAGCTTCACAGCGTGTTACGTATCCACGGTTCCTGGGCAACAGCCGGAAGCGTTTTCCGGTTTGGGACAGAGTTGGAGAAAGGTAATGCGGCAGGAGACGGAGGAGGCGTGGTCAATATTCGACGGCTCAACGGTTTGAGTTGAGCCGGAAGATGGAGGTACATTCCTGTCTATCCTTGCCAGTTTACCTGTAAGTGTGACCAAAATTTTCTGATGGACGGCCTGACTTAGCCTGCACAAGGAGGGTCAGTGGCCAAGATCCTCCAGGTAGGAGGTTGGTGTGATCAGTGAAATTTGAGTAAGGATCTGTCCCAAAATACTTGATTTAGGATACTCAATAGAATCGAAATTCTTCAAACAAAGGATTTGAAGATATGAAGAAAAAAGCGATTTGTGTGTTCATTTTGTCGCTCTTGGCAGTGCCCTGCTACGCGGGTCCGATTTTCAGTACGCTCGGCCCGGTTGACACGTATGATGTCGGTGGTGGCTATACGATTGGCTTGTCCGATTGGAACCAGGGTAACCAGTTTTCCTTTACAGGCTCAACGTCATATTCGCTTGATATGATTGAATTGGCAGCGGGTTTTGTCAGGGGAACAAATCAAATTGACGTCTTCTTGATGAGCGATTTGTCGGGAGAACCTGGTGGTATCATTGAAACGTTCAGTTTCACGAATGCCATGGGACAATTTGGGTATAACAATCCCCTTTTAGTCGGCAACTCGGTACTCCAACCAATTCTCAATCCCAATACGAATTACTGGCTGATTGCCTCTGCACCTAACAGCGATATCTGGGCAGTCTGGAACAATTCAATGCCCGGAATCAACGGAACACGTGCATCGAGGCAAGGCATAGGAGCATGGGTTATTACAACGGATGCTCCGATGGCAGCATTTCGTATCAGCGGTACCCCTATTCCCGCCCCAGGCGTATTCGTCCTTGGTGGTATGGGGCTTGGCATAGTCGGTTGGTTACGCAGGCGCAGAACGCTGTAAGAGCATGAAAACAATGCTAATTTAAAAGGGCTGTGAGTCTCGAACCCGCAGCCCCTTTATATTTTTCTCCCGCCCTCCCTACGAATTTTCTCGCTACGCATCTGTCCGTATAGCGAAAAAAACCTTCCCATTCTTTCCAGCCTCTGGTATGATCGTCCATCAAATACCCGTTGTGTGTTCAGGCAGGATTGTTGGTCGATCCCGCGCACAGCAATTCTTTTGATCGAAAAAAAGGAGACAACAGTGAAAACGAAAATCTACAGTGTGATATTGGCTTTGGGCTGCCTCATGGTGATGTCCGTCTTCGCGGCTGAGAATGCCTCACAACCAACCGTCAGCACTCCAACAATTGAAGCACAAGCCGCAACCCCGGAAGCCTCTGTGCTCAAAACGGAACAGGATAAGGTCAGTTACATTATCGGTACACAAATCGCCCAGCAAATAAAACAACAAGGCGTTGAGGTGAGCTTCGAACCGCTGGCTTTAGGGCTCCAGGACGCTTTAGGGGGTAAAACCTTAAAAATGACAAAAGAGGAAATTCAGACGGTTTACACCGCTTTTCTACAACGTATGCGGGCGAAACAAGCGGCGGAAAGGCAAAAGGTCGCGACGGAGAATCTTGCCAAAGGCAAGGCATTCCTTGAAGCCAATAAGACCAAGGAAGGCGTGACGGTCCTTCCAAGCGGCTTGCAATATAAGGTCATTAAGGAAGGGACCGGAGATTCCCCCACAGCGACTGATAAAGTCAAAACACACTATCGCGGCAGGTTGCTCGACGGGACGGAATTTGACAGTTCCTATAAGCGTAACCAGCCGACGGAATTTGCCGTAAACCGCGTGATCAAGGGTTGGACGGAGGCGTTACAGCTTATGAAGACCGGCGCAAAGTGGGAATTGTACATCCCGGCCGATCTGGCTTATGGCGAATCGGGAAGACCCAGTATTCCGCCGAATTCCGTGCTTATTTTCGAGATCGAACTGCTCGAAGTCGTTAAATAATTTCTGTTATTGGGGCACGGTTTGTCATTCCCGCGATGGCTAGGCCGTGCCTTACGGCAAGGCGGGAATCCATTCCATACGTTACGTTCCTGGATCCCACCGCCGTAAGGTGTCCCATAGGGACTGCCCTTCGCAGGGATGACAACAAAAATCGGTTAGTACGAGTAAATGAAGTGAACAGGGCCTCTATCGAATCGTTCGATAGAGGCCCTGAATTCATTCAAAATCCTGCGTTTTCAGCACATTTCTATGGTATTTCAATATAACGCAATATCATCGAAATACACGGTGCCGGAACCGCCGGCCGTCGTCATCGCGTTTTTCATACCCAGACCAAGAGAAAGCGTATCCACATCGGTCAGGTCAATTCCCTGGTCGGCAAGCGTTTGCAACGGAACCACCCATTTCGTCCAGGTGCCTTTCTGGGCGGCGTTCGCGTCGTCGTGCCCGACCGTCGCGGCCGTACCGTTGCTATTGGTCACGGACACGTATAACGGCTCCGCGGCATTATCCAACCTGCCCCGGAACCAGATCACTAACGCACTCACACCGCTCTCGGTCCAGTCGCGCGGATAGCTCAGGGTCAATGTC
>JAFGTG010000034.1 GCA_016934255.1 Sedimentisphaerales bacterium | reverse complement strand
CCGTAAACGCTTCCGAGCACTGCCATATCCTGGAGAAATCCGATCTCGCCGTTGGCCGCAAACACTGCCTTTAATACCCTGTCAATGTCTGCACTTTTTCGGCCGTCCGGCGATTTGGACACGATCGTGATAGGTTTGCCGAACAGGAAATCCACCGCGGCGTTGACTCGCCACGCGATATCATTCTCAATGACGACTTCTTTTCGCTGTACCTCGTTGACGTTTCTGGCCCCGAAGATGCCGGTTTGCGCCGAGTGCACGAGACCCGTAATTCGTGAGGGCAAACCGTATTCCTGAGCCTGAACGTAGCACCGACCGGATTCGTTCACTTTTCTATCCGAAGGACCGGCCCCGGTTATCTCGATTCGTGGATTGGCGTAGTAATCCCAGAGCCTGCCGAAGTGCGTTTGGATATCCATCGATTGCGTATCCACGAGCCACTCAACGTAGTCGGCGCCGAGTGTGTCGTCGTGAAAGATATCAAGCTCGAATCCCATGCGTTGATCTCCGATATATAACTTTTTAATAAAGTTAACAAATTAACTAACTCCCCCGCAATTGGACGAACCTGCACGATTCATTCGAAAATCTACAAAAATGTCGGCGATGATTTCTGCGTAAATGTTTTATTTGAAAGGAGTAAAAGAATTTTTGGGAAATTATATTTTTGTTTTTGACTACAAGCGGATTTGTGCGCGCCGTTAAGAATAGTCACCTTCTGCGAAGGATGGAACTGATGAACAACGGTGATTCAGTAACGAAATCGAGATCGAAAAAAATAGCGCAGCCCCTCGAAGGCGAAATCGAAATATCGTGTCGTGTTTACATTCGACGTTTCTATGGAGAATGTCGTTCTAGCGCAAGAAGCCGTATGCGCCCTATTCTTCAAATTCGAATTCGACTTCGAGATTTTTCTCTTCCTTTCTTTGCTACTTTCTTTCTTTCTCTCTTTAACTTTTTGCGGTCTCTGACGGTATTGTCGTTTCCTGGACAGCCTTATCTAATCCGGTAGCGACTGCTCGCTTTCCAAACATATTCCAAAAGATGTCGTCAGTCTTCGCGCTTGACAATGATATGCATCTGTCGTATCTTGTTTTACAATCAATAGATGAAGAGGTTAACAATGACTAAGCTTAAAACTGTTGTTTTTATTATTGTGTGTTTTGTGTTTCTGCCTGTTTGGGCGGGAGTTGAATCGTTACCCCATCCGGTAATTCCGAATGGTTTCGGTGTGAATATTCACTTTACGGACGAGCCTCGTGATCTGGATATGATCGCGGCAGGGGGATTCAACTTTATTCGGATGGACTTGGTCTGGTCGAAGGTTGAAAAAGTCAAAGGCGTGTATGATTTTGAGACATCCGGCTATGACGCCTTGACGAAAGGATGTGTCCGGCGCGGCATCCAAATCCTGTATATTCTCGATTACAGCAACGAGTTGTACGAATCGGACCGGTCCATCCGGACGGAGGCTGGGCGTAAGGCGTTCGCGGCTTTTGCTGGGTCGGCGGCGAAACGATATGCCGGCAAAGGCATCTTGTGGGAAATATGGAATGAACCGAACCTCAAGCATTTCTGGAGTCCACAGCCGAGTGCCGAGGATTATTGCAAATTGATCGAGGGGACCGTCGGACGGATCCGACAAGCCGATCCGACCGGCCAGGTGGTGGCCGGGGCCACATCCCAAATACCTCTCGATTGGCTTGAGGAATGTTTTAAGCGGGGAATGCTGAAGTGGATCGATATCCTGAGCGTCCATCCGTATCGCTCGCAGGCGCCGGAGACCGTCATCGCCGATTACGCCAAGCTCCGGGAGCTTATTAAGCGTTACCTACCGCCGGAGAAGGACATGCCGATTATTTCCGGAGAATGGGGATACTCGAACCTCAATTGGGACAAATCCCGGCTTTCGGAGCAAGAGCAAGCCCAGTATCTGGCCCGGATGTTCCTCATTAACCATTATCAAGGTATCCCGATCAGCATTTGGTATGACTGGAAGAACGACGGCACTGATCCAAACGAGAGGGAACATCAATTCGGCACAGTTCGCCATGATCTAAAGCCCAAGCCAGCGTATCAAGCCGCAAAGGTTCTTTCGTCCACACTCGCGGGCTATTCCATCAAGCAGAAACTCGATCTTGGCGACGAGGATGATTTTGCCTTCAGGTTAACAAAAGGGCAATGTGAGGCGATTGTTTTTTGGACATTGGGAAGCCGGCACGAGGTCACATTGCCGCTCGAACCGACGGAAGTGACGCTCGTCAATATGAATGGCGAGAAGGTGACTATTAATTGGAAGACGGGAAATCTGAAGCTCCGTGCAGAACAGAGTCCTCAGTATTTGCAGATTGGGCCAGAAAATCGGGAAATTCCGCAAGCGACCGTCCGGTCACTACCGAAGTGATTAATAGATTTATATGTTTAATGAGATCATCGGCCGCAGCATCGTTTGTATTTTTTACCGCTGCCGCACGGGCAGGGTTCGTTTCGCCCGATGCGGTTTTCCCTTTGTGTAGGTGAAACGACAGGCTCATCGAAGTCATCTTTATATTCGATCTGAGAGGACATATCGTTTTCCAGACATAAACGAATAATGGCCGCCGTCAAATCAGCCCGTTGCTTCATATCGAGACTTATATACTCGTCGTCTGTACTGCCATATTGTGGGAGCAATTTGTTGATGATTTTCAGAAACATCTCTTTCGAATCAATGGGAAGCGCCGCTCCGGAGGTCATCACAAAATCATCGAACGGTATAAGCCGGGTTGCCAGGACCAACCCCTTCGCCGCCGTCTGGCTGAGTCCCATATCAATAAGAAGATATTCTCTATCCGCAAACAGATCATTAACACGAACCCCGACTCCCGGAAAGACGTCCCGCACCTGAACGAGGGTATAGAAAGATTCCGACATAGCTCGGACAACTGTATATTCATCCGAATCGGGATCGAGTTGAGAATCCACCATGTACCGCCCGATCGCGTTTACCCCTTCTGCCGATAGTCATAGATGCAATAATCCATAACAACGCCGATCTCATCCATTTGACCTAAAATGAGTGTGTTATTCCGCATAATCCCAAGTTTCTTACCGCAAAACGTGATCGCTTTTTTGGGCAGGTACTCGATCAAGGCGTGATTTTGAAGCTCGCGTGTGAATTCACGATACCTTTTATAGCGAGCAACGAATTCGGAATATTTCGATTTAGTAGAGGTTATGTTCATCGTTCACTATCCTTATATCAACAAGGTTTCGAGGAGGGGAGGCGAAACACTATTCGATGTCTTCTTTTTGCAACAGTTCGATGATTTCGGCTTTTGTGGGTAAGGCTTCGAGGGAGCCGAACTTCGTACAGGCCAGGGCACCCGCCGCCGAGGCAAATTTCACCGCCGCTCTGACGTCGTTCTCGACGGCGCAATAAGCGGCTAAGGCTCCGGCGAACGCATCTCCACTGGCGGTGTGATCCACTAAATCGACGTCGAACGCCGGGATCTGGTCGGCGTTGTTTCTATCGACGACCATGCAGCCGCGTTTGCCCATCGTAATGACGGCGTAAGCTACGCCTCGCGTGACCAGGTCGGAACCGATGAGTTTGGCGGTCCGAATGTTGGCTGCCGATGTTTCGGTGATATCCGCCGCTTCGTACAGGTTTGGAATCACAATATCGGCTGAGAAGTATTCAATAGGCAAATCACCGGTTTCCTGAGTTGGTTTTTCCAACGGTCTTGCGGGATTGAGGATCACTTTGATGCCATAGAGTTCCGTACAACGAAGGGCACTGACGATCGTTTCCTGCGGTAGTTGCCCGTGAATGAGACACACATTCGCATCGGCAATCACTTCTTCGGCGTTCGTGATGTCTCGAGGTTGAAGAGCACTGTTGGCTCCGGCGAAATTACACGTGGCGTTCTCACCGGCGGCATTCACGAATGTAACGATGACGCCCGTATTCATAGCCTCGGCCGTCGTGACGTACTCCATGTTGACCCCGGACTCCACGAGTGCATTCCGGGCCATTTGAGCGAATGGATCACCTCCGATTTTGCTGATAAGATAGACCTCGCAGCCGCACAGAGCGGCTTCTAATGCCTGGTTGGGTCCCGGACCGGTAATGGTATAGGATAATGCGGAACCAGTCACACTTTGCCCGGGTGAAGGGACTTGACCGCAACGTATCGCCATATCCGCATACGTGCCGCCAATGACGACAACCTTCGGACTCCTTCCCGTCATAATGTCCGTAGCCTCTTTCTTAAAATTGTCCTTTGGGCTATGTCTAAGCAACAATTAAAAATGCAATATAACCGCTCAACGCTTGAATGCAAGATTTTTTTCGGACAATATTCGATGAACATCGCGATTGCATTTTAAGGCGGGATTGAGAGCCAATCAGTCAATTTTCTGACCGGTGAGCCATTGCTTGAGAACTTTGAGAATATAGTCAATTTGTTCTTCGGTAAGCGGCTGCCCTTTGGGGATATAATGCCATTTCTCAAGGCACTTCCGGCAACACGTGCCCGTTGCATGCTGAGCAATAAAAACCGGATGGTTCCGCATGGGCGTTTGCCGCCCGTCGTTAGCGGGATAGGCTTGTGCCAGTCGTTTCAAGATAAAGTCGTGGGCGTGCTCCAGGATGGTTTCGAGACCTTTTTGCTTCAGATAAATGGCTTCTTTGCTGGAAAGCCGAAACCGGCTGCGGAACTTCGACCTCCCCAAAGCCGCAAATAGTTCATCCATATTGCGCATCGTTTGCCCCGTCGGATTATTATAGTGGAACGCCGACTACGGCCATACAGATCACGCTTTCTTTATCGCCGTCAACACCGAGGAGGGCATTGGCCTGGCTATCATACAAGGCTCCGATCTCACAACTTCCAAGGTTTAGACTCACCGCGGCTAAGGCCAGGTTCTCGGCAATGTGCCCTGCATCGAGATAGATATATCGATAAGCTCGCTGGCCGTATTTCCACTTGCATCGCTCGAATATCGCCGACCACACAAACACCGCCGCCGCGGTTGCACACATCCCCTGTCCCAGAGCCGCCGCCGCGATTTGATATCGCAGGTCGCCGGTTCTTAGCTGTTCGAGTTGATGGCTCCGGATCGAATAATGATAGAACCCGGCTTCAAGTGTTCTTACATTGTTGGCAACGACGTACGTTTCTATCGGATAAAGGGCTCCGGCCGATGGGGCGGTGCGAAACTCGTACCCCTCCTCAACTCGCTGATGCCCGGTGGAGGCCCAGAGAAGATAGGAAAGCTGGCCTTTACTGATCGACTTGGGCTGGAATTCTCGAACGCTTTTTCTTTGTTTCAAGGTTTGATCCAGGCTCATCGCCCGAGACGGCTCGAACGACGGAAGCTCGATCTTCGGTGCTTCCGGATAGTCCTTATACAGATCGGGCTTCGTTTCCCAGTTCAGTTGATGCCTCGGCATCCTATCCGGCTCATATCTCGTTTCACGTTGAAATTGGTCTCCTATACCGCCCATTCGTATATCTCCTTGAAATAAATTATGTCTGATATAGTAGTCTCGAAACGGCATATTTCAAACAAAAAATATGGTTACTTTCTTAAAATAAATACATTTCCTATTTAGGAAAATGATTGAAAACAGGAAAATTTGTATTGTTAATTTCCTGAAAATACGATATATCCTATATAGGAAAATTATCGATTATGGGAAAATGCTAATGAGAATGACTGAAAAACAGATCATCCAGCGATTTCAAGGGGCTACTGAACAGTATGCTCCGCTCATGATGAAGAAACTTGATGAGCAGGTTTATATAGCTGAAAGATATCAAGCTGATGCTATTGTGGAGTTTTCCATTCAGGATGGACCAACCTTTGAGGCTGTGGTGGAAATTACGCCTGTAGCCTCTCCTAAAAACGTTCTGGAAAAATCCCGAATATTGGTTGAGTGTATTGGCGAGGATAGCAATTCAAACAGAATACCTATGATTGTAGCTCCTTACATGGGAGCGAAACAGGCCAGGATTCTTGCGGAAAAAGGGATTTCATGGATCGATCTGTCCGGCAATATGTTGATTAGAGTGTCGAACAAGGTTTACATCGAACGAACTGGTAAGCGAAACCGCTTTCCTGACACCGCCCCGATCAAAAAGATTTTCCAGGGGACGTCTGCTCTTGTCAGCCGGGCATTGCTTTTGCAGCCGGAAGGTTTTACGTCTTTAGAAAAGATCGTGGACTTTATCAATCAGCGAAATGCGAACATAACGTTATCAACCGTTTCGAAAGTATTGAAACAGCTTGATAATGAACTTTTAATAAATAGAAGCAAGTCTCTCATCACTGTAGCTGATCCGGAGAAACTCTTGGAGAGACTTACCGAAGGTTATAAAAGTTCTACTGGACGAAAGAAACGAAACTCATTCAGATTTTCAATCGCAAATATCGAGAGTTTGAGTTATGGAAATCCCTTTGGCTTCGGAATTCCTTGTGTAGATTATTTAGCATATGGACTCTATGCGGCTCAAATCAAAGGTTTGGCTACGACGGAGATAAAGACGATATTTGTAAAAGATATAGGTAATTTCAGAAGAATAGCCAAGGAAAAATGGGTTTCAATCATTCCTGATGCAGAATTTGGAAACTTCATCATTACTGAGGCGGAAGATCCTGGTGTGTGGTTTAATACAAACATTCAAAAATATGATATGGTTGTCGATGATATAGAACTGTACCTTGAAATGACGGTTGATACACCGAGAGGGCCGAAGATCGCCGAGCAGTTGAAACAACGTATTTTGCAGAAGGCCGATGTCAATGGACAAAAAGATCATTGAGCAATTAGCTGGTCTGGCGGAGGCATTCAATAAAATCCAGCTCAAACCTGTTATCTGTGGTGGGTTGGGTATCTATCTGTGTTTTCATAAAAGTCAAAGCCAGGACAGGCAATTACTTCGAGCCACAACGGATATCGATTTGATGCTTACAGAGAGTCAAGTTCTCGAACAAGCCCAACGTCAGGCTATCGCTGAGATCATCACGGACCAGCTGCAATATGTTGTTCGTGAAGGTCATGAACATATTCACTTTCAGAAAAATGATGACCAATTTCTCGATATACTTGCGCCACCGATGGACGAATTCAGGTGGGATGAGGTTAGGATCAAGTTGGTCAGTTCGAAGCTACACGGCCGTGTGACAAAAGAAGCATGTTTTATCGAAGAGGATTTGAGGACCATTTCTTTAAGTGACTTTCTGCCGAATTGTTTAGTTCGTGTTCGGAGGGTGCTCAGAGGAACTATGATATCCGAAGGGATGAACGATTTATTCGGCTCGAAGCTGGCATTTTGCAGAGAACGATCGGGCTCGATGGGACGAATGTGTTTACAAAGAGTCTAACGGTGGGCGGGCAAGCTCCGCGGGTTGTCGGTCGATCTGTACTACGAGATTTATCATGGTCGTGACGTTATTAGAAAATGGGGCGAAATCCGCAACGACAGCTCTTACTGGATTAAGCCTGATCGAGAATACAATATCGTCGCCCTATTGAATCAGCGGAAACTCGGAACGTTCAAAAGTAAGCAACTGCAGAACGGCGCACTGGTGCTAACACTCGATCATCTCTGGCAGGAGATCCTGGAAGTTACGCCGGGAGAGTGATCCTATTCAACTTCAATGGGATACGTTGACATTTGGGCATGCTTGATGATTTGCTCCGCGGTTAATTGCTTCTCTTGTGGTATCGGCGCATTGATTAAAAGCCTTAAATAGTCGGATTTAATCGCCCAATTTACATTTTCCGGTAAAGACAAACTATTCTGATGAAGGAATTGTAACGCTTCTACCGAAGTGATAATGCCGACGACAAAGCCTTTACTATTGACCAGGGGTCCGCCTGAATTGCCCGGCTCCACGGGGATGTTGATCTCGAGTAGTGATGAAGCGCCCAAGGGATTCGTTAGAGGACCGAAGAAGCCATTTAAATATCGCCCTTCGGACAGGGTCGGAAAGCCGACGGTAAACACCTGATCTCCTTGTTGAACAGACCACATGGGAGCGATTTCAAAGAAATTAGGTGTTGAGGCTTCTATCTTCAAGACGGCCAAGTCATTTATGGCATCGAAAAGAAGAATCTGTGCCGGTTGAAACGTATCTTGCTTGAGATAGACTTTTATATCTTGCGCCCCTTTGACGATATGATAGGCCGTCACGAGCATGCCGTTTTCTGAGATGGCGAAGCACGTACCGTTCTTTTTTGTCATTTGCGTTGGTGTGATTTCCGGAGTCGATTCGGTTTTGGCTTTGTTGATATCCGTCACTTGCACGACGGATTCCATTTCTTCTTTGATTTTCCGAGCCAGGGAAACATCCGGCCAACGATGTGGCTCGTCCCATTTGACTAGCTTATCATCGTAAAAATAGAACCATAGAATTCTTTTGGCGGTTTGGTGTTTGGGGGTTCCCATTCCATACCAAAAGTTCTGAGAACGCATATCCGCTTTGGTAATATACGTTTCATAATCCACCAGTTCATATGCGATCACGTCCTCTTTCCGATCCCCAACGTATAGGTAGGGAAATAGTTCATGGAGGCTCGCAAGGCTCATTCCGGTATGTATCTCTGAAAATTTACTGGAATACTCTTCGGAGATGGAAGGCAGTTCGCTCTCATCATTCACAAGAGTGTAAGGGCCGGGATTGGCACAGCCGAATAAGAATAATGCGAACAAAATAATGATAGCAAACAAAAAGCTCGTTCTTTTCATCATAATACCCTTTCAGTTAAGTTATCTCCATAAAGACCCTATAATTATATGGATTTTTGCTCGTAAGGCAAGATAAAGCAGAAATTATACTCACCTTGGATTTCTTCGTAGAAAAGCGGCTTTTAAGGACGAAATTCGGTTTACCCTCCCATAAAGGGTGATTGGGGAAACACCATTTATATCTTCTCGGCAACCCCCGGCGATTCTCCCATCTCTATGTGAGATGACGTAAAGGATGTATGAGACAAGGATTATATACAGTAAATAAAAATAAAAAATATTTAATAAATTATTAACAAAACCATTGACGTGTATATTTAGTATAGTAAAATATAAAATATGTTAGATGTAATTATAACATATTGTATTGTTTTAGTATCGGATTGTTCGGCCTCGTAAAGAGAACTGTTCGCCCGACGTTGCAGGGCGTTTTAAGGTCGATCTGACTGTTGGGAGGATTAGCGATGAATCACCTCAATAGCAATATTTCTGAGCAGGCATTGGAGATGAAAGGTTTGCGCCGAGGCCAACTGGACCTTCTTCAAGGCAGGCTCGGACTGCTCAGCGGGACAGACAAGGTGCTGATGACGATGTATATCGTCAACGGCAACAGCTTCCGGCAGATCGCTCGGCTTCGCGGCGTCAGTGAGACGAGCATCGCCCGCAGGATACACCGAATTGCCGAAAGGCTCACAAAGGGTGAATTTCTACTGTGCGTAAGGAATCGAGACAAATTGAGCCGACGGCAGATGGCCGTTGCACGAGACTATTTTCTTACGGGCCTGTCGATAAAACAGATCGCAGAGAAAAGGAGCATGAGTAGGTATGCCGTTCGTAAAGTAATTTTCGGTATCCGTCATCTTATCAGAGAAATGGAACCCGTATCAAGTTCATGTTGAACTTTCAAATCCGACACGAGAGACGTGAGGGAAGCGCTATGGCAATGTTCAGCATTTCAAGAAGAATCAGATGGCAGGGGATCATGACGGACAGAGTTATTGACGTTTGCCGGATGTTCGGTTTGACCATCGACAGACTCACAGAAAGATAT
>JAFGTG010000406.1 GCA_016934255.1 Sedimentisphaerales bacterium | reverse complement strand
TTTCTGAAATAATATATGCCTAACCTTCAATTTTGCAAAACTCTTGTTAAGGAGTCAAAGCATGAAAGACAGTAAACTGCGAACGCTTGTAGCAATTGCTATCGCATTGCTTATCGTAGCCGAGTTTGTAAGCTGGTTCGCGCAGGTCCTGAGTATTACCTGGGGTTTCATCGGTGCCCTCCTGGTAGCGGGCGTGACGGTTTTCTGCGGAATTCAGGCGCGGAACAAAGCAAAAAACGCGGCCTGGTTTCTTGTGCCGACGGTGTTGTTCACCGTCGTACCGCTCATCGTGAAGATGTGGCGTATTATCACGGAGGAAAAGTCTCTATTGCAGAAAGTATGGGATTATACTCCCTTCCTTATTGGATTCTTGCTTCCTGTTGCAATTCTGATTTACGTCTATTGGGAACTCCGCAACCGGGATATCAAAGAAAACTCGATAGGATTCAGCGATGAAAAAAGAGATAGCGTTGAATAAAGCGAAGTGGCTCATTGAGCCGGGCTGCGTCGTGATGGTGACATCCGGGTCGATGGATCATCCGAACGTGATGACGTTTAGCTGGCAGACGCCGGTCAACAGTGCGAATCCGTGTCTCGTTATATTGGCTATCAGCCATGTCCGGTATTCTTATGAGCTCATCAAGAAAAATCGCGAGTTGGTGATTAACATACCCGGCGAGACATTGCTCGAAGAAACCCACTTCGTCGGGTGTAAAACGGGCCGGGGTATCGACAAGTTCAAAGAGAGCGGCCTGACGCCCGTTCCCGCTGAGAGGGTCGAGCCGCCCTTGATTGAAGAATGCGCCGGCCATCTGGAATGCCGCGTTGTCGAAGTATTCGAAATGGACACACACGATTTGCTCGTCTGCGAGGTCGTCCGAGCCGTCGCTGAGGCGGACTTGTTTGACGACAAGTGGATTCCGGAGAAGTTTCATACGCTTCATTACCTCAACGGGAACACGTACGGCCTGATGACTCGCACAATTGAAGCGAAAAAGAGAATGTGATCGATAGTCTGGACAGAGTGGGAAAATAGAGGTATAATCATATTTGTCCGAATGAAATGAATATTGAATGAGGTGTTGTCATGCCAGATCGTTTGAATCGTCGTGGTTTCCTGAGAAAATCCATCGTTGCGCCCGCGGCGGCTTTGGCCATGAGCTTTGAAGAGGAGGCTCTCATCGCATCGACGGGAAAAAAGCCCGCGGCCGGGATGCCGGGAGGGGCAATCAAGGGTTTGCCCACAGGCAAGATCGGTAACGTTACGATTAGCCGGCTCTTGACTGGCGGGAATCTAATCAGCGGTTTCGCTCACAGCAGAGATTTGATCTACGTTTCGTCCCTTTTAAAACAGTATTTCACCGACGATAAGGTGATGGAAACGTTCGAGCTGTGTGAAGAATGCGGGATTAATTCAGCCATCCTTCGTCTTGACGAGCATTGCATCCGGATTATGACCAAGTACTGGAACAACCGGGGCGGCAAGCTGCAATGGATCGCCCAGGTCAAGATGCCGTCGAAGGATCCGCTCAGCGACGCCAAAGCGGCCATCGATAACGGGGCCGTCGGCGCTTTTGTGCATGGCGGCATCGCCGATGAATGTGTGGCCAAAAACCGTGTTGACCTTCTCGCCAAGGCGGTCGAATTCATTAAACAAAACGGAGTGATCGCCGGGGTGGGAGGGCATACCGTCGAGGTGCCGATGGCGTGCGAAGAAGCGGGTTTAAATGTCGATTTTTATATGAAGACGCTGCATAGTCATAAATACTGGTCCGCAGACCGGTCGCCCGAACATGACAATATCTGGTCGAAGACCCCGGAAAAAACCATCGAGTTTATGAAGAAGGTGGATAAACCCTGGATTGCTTACAAGGTCATGGCCGCCGGGGCAATTCATCCGAGGCATGCCTTCAAATATGCCTATGAAGGCGGTGCCGACTTTATCTGCGCCGGTATGTTCGACTTTCAGGTCCGCGAGGACGTCATCCTCACCAAGGACGCTTTATCGGGTCAAATAAACCGACAGCGTCCCTGGAGAGCATGATCGCATTGACTATTTACTATTGACCATTGACGATTGAAAAGATTGTACGGGAGGGCCTATAGTCCGCGTACAAATAGTCAATAGTCGATTGTCAATAGTCATTTTTGTAAGCGTATATCGTCGATGTAGAGTGTTCCGGAGCCTCCAACCGTTGCGCCGCCTTTTCTGCCTAAGCCAATCGCCAGGCTATCGACGTCGCTCAGATCGATTCCCTGATCGGCGAAACTTTGGAGTGCGATACGCCACTGTCGCCACGTGCTGCTTGTTGCCGCGCTGGGATTGTCGTGGGCGACAACCGCGGGTGAGCCGGCGCTGTTGGCGATAGCCACGTACAGCGGTTCAGCCGCATTAGATGAACTGCCCCGGACCCAGAGCGATAATTCCTCAACGCCCGCCGTCGTCCAGTCGCGCAGTGTCGTGAGCGTCATCGACGCTTCAGAATTTGCGATGTCGGCTTCGTTGGCATACAAGAGCGGCATGGATTGAGAGCCGCTATGGACGATCGACTGCTCGGCATAGGGCGGGAGCAGGTAGCCGACCTGAGCGCCGTTGTCGGTGGTGCCGTATCCGTCGATCCACGTTTGCCAGATCGCTTCGTTGTTCGGATCGTCGTCGGTGTAACTCTCGAAATCATCGACCAGAAGATACGCACCCACTGTGAACGTCCAGACGGGGCCTTTGACCGCGCTGCCGTTCGCAACGGCATCCACGCGCCAATAGTATGTCGTATTCGCATCGAGCAATCCGGCGTCATAACTTTCGGCTCCCAGCGTTTTGGAGCCTTTGTACTCCGGTGAGGTCGTCTCGGCGCCGCGCACGGTTTCCTTGTCCAGACCGAGATAGACCTCGTGCGAGGCGGCGTTCGACGCCGCCGCCCAGCTTAGTGTCGTTGCCATGGAGACATCGTCGGCGCCGTTCGCCGGTTGGGGATTCGCGACCGCGCCGGGCGTCGTGAAGGCCCAGACGTCGCCCTGGTAGGTGCCGACGCCGTCAAATTCATCGACCCGCCAGTAGTAAACCTTTTCTGCTTCGAGTGTGCCGGGATTGTAGCTCGCGGAACCTGCGGGCATACCCACGGTGGCATTCGCGACGGTATCGAAATCACCTCCGAAGTACACCGTATGCAATATCGCACCGTAGCCCGGCGTCCAGCTTAACGTCGCCGTCGTATCCTCAATCGCGTCTCCATCGGCCGGATTGGGATTATAAGCGGTCTTGGGAGGAATCGAAAAGCTCCAGATCGAGCCTTTCCACGGACTGTTCAGATCGGCGTCGTTAACCTCGTCGATGCGCCAGTAGTACGTTGTTCCCGGCGTCAGACCGTCGGGATAGGCAAAACCCGGAAAACCGGCTACGTAGAACGTTGAGGTTTGGTTGCCTCGGAAGAGATCGGACTCTCGATTCGCTTCATTGACGCCGTCGAATGTGTCGCCCAAATACACGTCGTGCGAGACGGCCAACTCGCCCGGCGCCCAGGACAGCGTCACCCATGTGGCTTCGTGTAAAGCGCCGTCGGCCGGATCAGGACCTATCGCGTAGGGCCAGGGTTCGCTTTCCATGGCGCTGAGTATCTCGACATCCGAGAGGGCATGGTCATAGATACGCACGTCGTCGATCAAGCCGTTAAACGGCGTCGTTCCCCTGGCGCCGAGCGTCATGATGAACTCCGCAGCATCGGCGCTGTATGCGTTAATATCGACCGTGTCGGTTTCATACCCTTTGCTCAGGTCGCCGTCGATATAGACCTTCATGGTATCGTTGGTTCCGTCCGTTTCAAATGCGATAGGTACGGCCACATGATGCCACTCGTCGTCGTTGACCGTGCTGCTGGAGTAGAGCGATGTGAGGGCCCCGACCGTGTGAGCGCGGATCATGATCACACCGGAAATCTCGACGTTGATGGATCGGTTGCCTTTCACGTGGGCCGCACCGGCCGGTCCCAGGCACATGATCGTGTTGAGGACGCCGCCATCGGGTGTCTTGAACCAGACCGTCCAGGTGACTTCGCCCTCGGTGCCCGGGAAACCTTCTGCCGGACTGGTCCCGGGCATTTCGACGCGATCATCGACACCATCGAATTGCAGGGCGCCGCCGAGCTTTCCCCCCACCCATTGTGGATCTCCGTACAGGGTGCCGGGGTGATTGTAACCCGAGGCGTCATTGGCGTTGCCGTCGAGTTTCCACCAGCCGACAAGTTCCGCTTGAGCAACGCTCGTCGGGATCATACCGAATAGCAGAATAAGGGTTAATAGGCCAAACAGTTTCCGCCGTAAGGCGTCCCCAAGTGGATGACACATGATAAATCCTCCTAATAAAAAGTTTAAAAGATTTTAGTGTATCGTAGCACCGTCAGGCGTCCCTTTCGGGAGGACAGGCCCCTGTGCCTGTCCGTTTTCTATCGCCGGATTCTGACGGCCATCCGCCAGAGGCGGATCCCTACGATTCCTTACATTTTGCATTTTGATTTTTACATTTCCCGTTACGGCGTAGGGACAGGTCCCTGTGCCTGTCCGTTTTCTATCGCCGGATTCGGACGGCCACGGGGGGCCGTCCCTACTTCTATGTCATGGGCCTGCTCCGCCCGTTTTTCTTATACTCGGTCAAAAGAGCCTTGAGTCGTTTCACAATATGTTGGTGCTCCGGATTATTATACAGGTTATTCTTCTCCGACGGATTGGCCTGCATATCATAGAGCTGACCCGGCTGGCCATCCCCTTTACCCGACCACCCACCCGATCCGGCGCCGTCGATGAGCTTCCATTTACCACACCGAATGGCGAACAATCCGTTAATCGAGTGGTGCACGACCGCTTCACGTCTCAGCTCTTTCGGTACCTCGCCCAACAAATACGGTAAAAGACTAAAACTGTCTTCACCGGCGTCCATGGGCAATTTCTCTCCGAGGATGTCGGCAACCGTGGCCATAAAGTCGGTCAGGCAGACTGTCTCATCGTTCTTGGAACCGGGCTTGATCCGGCCCGGCCAGCGGGCGATGAAGGCTACGTGATGACCGCCTTCCCATATATCGGCTTTAATGCCGCGGTAGATGTAGCTGGGATTGTGACCGTATTTGCGTACCGAGCTGGTGGGTCCATTCATATTCGTCCCGTCCCGGCCCGGCGAGCCGTTGTCGCTGGTAAAGATCACAAGCGTGTTATCGGCCTGATGCGCTTGTCTCAGCGCCGTGATAATTTGCCCGACGGTCCAGTCCACCTGCTGGACATAGTCCCCGTAGGCGCCCGCTTTGCTCGTTCCCTGAAATTGTTTGGCGGGTGCGATGGGGGTATGCGGCGCCGTTAGTGGAAAGTATAGAAAAAACGGACGCGTGGATTTTTTGTTAAAGGGCTTCACGTCCGATTCCGCTGTGACATATTCAACGGCCTTTTGAGTTAGCGTTGGCATGACTCTGTCCAATCGCCAGCCTTTGATCATCGGTCCCGGCGTTCCGAACATGTCATCCGGTTTTTGCTCTGTGGGAATGCCGATGGTTCTGTC
>JAFGTG010000405.1 GCA_016934255.1 Sedimentisphaerales bacterium | reverse complement strand
GAAGATATTTACCGGCGGAAGGTACGTTCGGTAAGGCATCAGCCTTTTACCTTCCCCTGTTTGGTTCCGGCTCGACCGGGTTAGGTAAAGGCAAAAGTAAAAAGGCAAAAGGGAAAATAATTCGCGCCTTCGTGGCTTGGTGGCTCATTGAAAAAGCAAAGCCAATTTACTTTGGATTGCGTGATGCGTGATGCGTATTGCGAAAATGAATTTGAAAAAACAAAGCCAATTTGTTAAAGGCGGGTGTAGTCAAGAAGCAGGGCTGTGACGTAAGTGTTTATAATTAAACCACTTACGGAACGAGTTGCTCGACGTATCGGCCGGATTCCATCGTTCCGCACCATTCGTATTCCGCCTCGGCCTCGACGGACATTCTCTGCGCGTGAGGCTGGGTAACCGGAGGAGCGGCGCAGGATTTGGCGATATTGAGCAGGACGCCCATCGCCGCGGCTGAGAGGAGCATGCTCGTCCCGCCGGCACTGACGAAGGGTAAGGGAATGCCTTTTGTAGGCAGGACGACCGTCACGACGCCGATATTGAGGGCCGCCTGGATGGCGATGGCCAGGAGGATGCCGCTGGCTAAGAGCCGGCCGAAGGGGTCTTTGCAGCGGATGATGACCAGGATGCCGAAGACGACCAGCATGATGAAGAGCAAGATCACTACGGCGTTGCCGACGAAGCCCATTTCCTCGCCGATAATCGCGAAAATGAAGTCCGTCGTATCCTCGGGGAGGTGGCCGTATTTGCAGATGCCCCGGCCGAGTCCTTTGCCCCATAATCCGCCGGAGCCAAGGGCGATCAGCGACTGGTGCGGCTGATAGTTGATCGTATCAATCCATTTATCCGGGTTCAGGAACGCCGTGATCCGCTGCACCCGGGTAGGGGAGTGGCGGACGGCGACATAGAAGGCAACGCCCATAATCGGCAAGGAGGGGAGGATGTGCCATAATTTCACCCCGGCGATGATGAGCATGAGAAACGCCAGAAGCGAGATGAGAGCGGCGGTACCGAAATCTTCGACGATAATAAGGGCCACAACGAAACCAACGGCAATGCAGATGGGAACGAACCTTTTCCAAAACATCCTGATTTCGTCGCCGAGCCTATCGCAAACGCCGGCCAGGGCGAAAATAACCGCCCATTTCGCCAGCTCGGACGGCTGAAAGCTCACCGCGATCGGCCCGAGCGGGATCTTGATCCAGCGGTAATGCTGATTGATCCTGGGAACAAATGACGGGAAAATCGGATAAAATCGCTGAATCAAAACGACTGCAAGCAACACGATACTCGTAGCTAGCAAATAGATCGTTATATTCTTCGAGATGCCTCGGGAAAGCCTCAATCGGCGGTAATCGTAGCGAGAGACGCCGTACATGACGAAACAAGCCAATGGAAAAAACAGAACCTGCCGCAGGCCGGTATAGCTGTAAAACTTATGAAAGTCCATCTCCTGAGCGATATTCGCCCCGGCCGAAAAAACAAAGACCGTGCCGATCGCCATCAAGAGCACGACAATCATGGCGACACTATCCGCAACCGGATTGTTCCTTATCGTAGCGATCATTATGAAAACTTATTCCTATTTGGTTTTGTCAGTTCCGGGAACGATATAGGGAGAGCCTTCCTAAAAGACACCCCTTACTTGTATATCTTCGGCTTTTTAAGTCGAAAAACCGCAAAAAATGTCAAACGATCCCGGAATTGTAACCAGTATTCCACAATCCGTTTAGGCCGGACTCGTACTTGACAACGGACGCTCATTCGCTTAGAGTAGTTATTTTCGCAATCTCGAATCCATAATCGAGGAGTCGTACATGATGATGGAGAAGGTCGTAACACGTTTTGCACCGTCGCCGACGGGTTATTTACATGTCGGAGGGGCCAGAACGGCTTTGTTTAACTGGCTCTGGGCCCGACGAACGGGAGGATCGTTCATCCTTCGGATCGAGGACACGGACCAGAAGCGAAATACGCCGACCGCCGCCAAGCAGGTCATGGATGATCTGAAATGGCTCGGTATCCAGTGGGACGAAGGCCCCGAGGTCGGCGGACCGAATGGACCATATCTACAATCTCAACGTAAGGATATTTACGACAAGTACATACAACAACTTCTGGACGAAGGCAAAGCCTATTATTGCTTCGAGACGCCCGAGGAGCTTGATGCGCTTCGTCAAGAAGCTGAAGCTCGGAAAAGCGCTTTATCCTATCCCCGGCCCCAGGTTTTCCCAACCTCCGAGGATGCTGAGAAAGCCCGTGCTGAAGGCCGACCTGTGACGGTCCGCTTCGCCGTGCCTCAGGAGGCTCCGATCGTCGTACAGGACGTAGTTCGCGGGGAGATCGCCTTTGCCGCTGAGGAGATCGGTGATTTTATCATACGAAAAAGCGACGGCTTTCCGACGTACAATTTCGCGTGCGTCGTGGACGACCGCCTGATGAACGTCACCCATATCATTCGCGGGCAGGAGCATCTCAACAATACGCCGGGCCAGCAAACCCTCTGGCAAGCCTTGTTTTCGGATACGCCGCTTCCGAAATACACCCATATGTCCGTTACGATCAGCGATTCCGGCGGTAAACTCTCTAAGCGTGAGCGGCCCAAGGCTCTCCGCGACGCCGTTAAGACTTCGGCGGATATCGATCTCGAAAAGCTTGCCGAAGCCGGGGATATAAATCCGGAAGATCTCGAATCCTTCATCAAGGGCGAGACGACGCCGGACATGCCCAGTATCGACGCGATGGCCAAGCATCTCGGCGTGTCCCTGCCGGAGATTAACATCGTCGATTTCTTCAAGAGCGGTTACTTACCAGAAACGATGGTCAATTTTCTCGCCCTCCTGGGTTGGAATCCGGGCGACAATCGAGAGATTATGCCCATCGAGGAGCTTATTAAGGCCTTCGACCTGTCCCGGCTGACAAAATCGAACAGTCTTTTCGACCGTCAGAAACTCATCGCCTTTAATACCGAACATGTGAAGATGCTCCCCGAACAAAGGCTCCTTGAGCATTTCAAGGATTACATCAAAGTGATCGAATCGCCCGTAACCTCGGCAAGTGATGAAACGCTGCTAAGAATCGTCAAATTGTGCGAAGGAGCACGGACACTCGCCGATATCGAGCGAAAATGCCGGTTCCTGTTCATCGATAACGATAAGATCGAGTATGACGATAAGGCCGTCAAGAAAGTCCTTCTCAAAAGCAACGGCCTGGCGAATCTGGCCATCGTACGCGAGAAGCTGGCTGGGATGGAGGAGCTTTACGAGCAAGCCATCGAACAGATGCTCCGCGGCTTAGCGGAGGAAAAGCAGGTCGGCCTGGGAAAGATCGCCCAGCCGCTCCGCGTGGCATTATGTGGAACAACCATCAGCCTGCCAATTTTCGATTCCGTTCAGATGCTGGGTAGAAAAAATACCCTCAAAAGAATAGATCATACCTTACAAACGTTCGAGACACACATTCAGGGAGGACCAGCGTAAAGATGTCACTATTAGTTACGGGTTCGATAGGTATAGACACAATCAAAACACCTTTTGGTATCAGCGAGGATTGCCTGGGCGGATCGGCGGTCTATTTCAGCATGGCGGCCGGTTTCTTTTGCCCGGTCCGATTCGTCGGTGCGGTCGGCGCGGATTGCCCGTTCGATCTGGCCGAGGTTTTCACGGGAAGAGAAATCGACCTGACGGGCCTGGAAATCCGGGCGCAGAGCAAGACCTTCCGCTGGACCGGTTTATATCACGACGATATGGACAATCGGACCACCGAACATATGGAATTGAATATCCTGGCCGAGGCGCCGCCGAAGGTGCCCGACGCCTTCAAGGACAGCCGGTTTCTTTTTCTGGCGAATACGGCCCCGGCTCTTCAGCTCGAATTGCTGGAGCAGGTGGAAAAACCGACCTTCATCGCCGCCGATACGATGAACTGTTGGATCCACGGTCATCTGGACGACCTGGAGACACTGCTGAAACGAATCCACTGCCTGATCATCAACGAAGACGAAGCCAGGCTACTGGCTTCCGAGCATAATCTTATCCGAGCCGGACAGGTTATATTGGACATGGGCCCCGATCTGGTGATCATCAAAAAAGGCGAGTCCGGCTCGATCACATGCAGCAAGGACGGGGACAAATTCATCCTGCCCGCCTACCCGGCGGACGACGTGCGAGATCCCACCGGCGCCGGCGATAGCTTTGCAGGCGGCTTCATGGGCTATCTGACCGAAAGCGATCGCATCGACTTTGACACGGTCAAAACAGCAATCGCCTACGGTACGGTCGTCGCCTCTTTCACGCTCGAAGACTTCTCGGTAAACGGATTGTCAAATACAAACCGTAATAATATCGATAGCCGATTGACGGAGCTTCGCAAACTGGTAACGTTTTAGACAATGATTAATATCCCAAAGCAAATTGAGTACTGGGTAAAAACCGCCGAAGAGGATTTTGAAGTCGGCAGCGAACTCATTAAGGCCAACAAAACACGGCACGGCTTGTTTTTTATCCATCTTGCAGTAGAAAAAATGCTTAAGGCCTGCGTCTGCAAAAATCAAAAAAAGACGCCGCCGAAAATTCACAACTTGATAAATCTCTACGAATTAGCGGGTCTTGAAGAAAGTACTGAAAGACAAGATGCGCTCCAAACCCTAAACAGATTCTGCCTCGAAGGTAGATATCCCGAACAATGGCCCGCAATACCTGATACAGAAGAAGCGAGGCGTTACCTAAAAATAGCGGAGCAGTTGAAAGAATGGCTGAAGAAGCAATTATAAACTCGGTTCGTAAATATCTTAATTACCTTAAAGAAAATGGCTTTAACATAAGTTTCGGTATATTATTCGGCTCACATGTTGCGGGAACGGCTACCGAATTGAGCGACATCGATTTGATCGTAGTATCGCCTGATTTTGACGAAAAAATCGAATGTAGAACATTAGACAAGCTTTGGCAGTGTGCAGGCCGGACGGATCACAGAATCGAGCCGATTCCCTGTGGCCTCGAACGATGGGAAAAAGACGACTACACCCCCATCATCGACATCGCACGCAATGAAGGAACGATTGTAACGTTAAACTGACCACTCTATTTATGATGTTGAATTTGATATCTCGGACTTATTCGTTATGCGTGTATTTATTGCAATAGACATTGACGAGCAAATCAGAAAAGACCTCGGCCGCCTGCAAGATGAGCTAAGAGGCAAAGCGGACGTAAGAAAAGGCGACGTCAAGTGGGTCCGTCCCGAAGTGATGCACTTGACGCTGAAGTTCTTAGGCGAGATCCGGGACGAGCAAGCCGTCGAGGTTTGCAACATAACGAAAGAGGTCGCAAGCCGGCATACAAGGTTCGACGTGGACATCGAAACGGTCGGCTGCTTCGGCGGTCGAAGCGCCAGAGTCTTGTGGATCGGGGCCGGACAGCATTGCGAGGAGCTTATGCAATTGCAGGCGGACCTCGAAGAACAACTGGAGGCCGCCGGTTGGCCTAAGGAGGCCAGAAAATTCTCCGCCCACCTGACGCTGTGCCGGATACGAAACGTAAAGGCGGGTTTCACGCTGGCGCAACTGGCGAAGGAATATGAAAACCATGATCTCGGGACGATGGCGGCCGGTTCGGTGACGGTCTATCAGAGCGAATTGGAGCCGCAAGGACCGATCTATACATCGTTGGGAAACTACACGCTACAATAGAGCGAAAAACTATAGAATCCGAAGCGAGATAAAACATTTAAGGAGAAGAGCAAAAATGGCAAAGACAAAAAAAGCCGAGACGACGTCGAAATCGACGGATAAACAAGACGCCCTGCAACGCGTTATTTCGCAGATCGAAAAGCAGTACGGTCAGGGCGCGATCATGCAAATGGACGAGACGATGTACGCCAAGATCGAGGGAATCAGCACAGGCTCGTTGTCCCTCGATGTCGCCCTCGGCGGCGCGGGTATCCCCCGCGGCAGAATCACCGAGCTGTTCGGACCGGAGTCGTCCGGCAAGACGACACTCGCTCTTCATATTATCGCCAACGCTCAGAGCAACGGCGGCGTGGCGGCGTTTATCGACGCCGAGCACGCCCTGGATACGACCTGGGCCAAACGGTTGGGCGTCGATGTCAGCGGACTGCTGGTCAGCCAGCCCGACACGGGCGAGCAGGCGCTCGACATCACCGAGATGCTCGTTAACTCCAACTCGGTCGATGTCATCGTCGTGGACTCGGTGGCCGCTCTGACGCCGAAGGCAGAAATCGAAGGCGAGATGGGCGATACCCACGTGGGCTTACAGGCGCGACTGATGAGCCAGGCGATGCGAAAGCTTACCAGCATTATCAGCAAAAGCAAAACCGCTCTTGTGTTCATCAATCAAATCCGTATGAAGATCGGCGTGATGTTCGGCAACCCGGAAACCACTACCGGCGGCAAGGCATTGAAGTTCTACAGTTCGGTGCGCATCGACCTGCGGCGGATATCCACCATCAAAGACAACACCGGCGCCGTCGGCTCCCGGGTCCGGGCCAGAGTCGTCAAGAACAAGATCGCGCCGCCGTTCCGCGACACCGAGTTCGATATCATGTTCGATAGCGGGATCAGTTACGAGGGCGATCTGCTGGATATGGCGACCGCCTGTGACGTCGTCGATAGAAGCGGCGCGTGGATGAACTACGGCGAGATGCGCCTCGGCCAGGGCAGAGAAAACGCCAAGAAATTTTTGATCGAAAACAAAGAACTCTCCGAAGAGATCAAAAATAAGATTCTGGTGGCCAAGGGCCTTTTGGAGCCTGAAACAGAGAAAAAGTAGGGTGGGCAAATGTCGTTTTTTGCCCACGCGGAAATTAAATATGAAAACTGCAAAGCAAATCAGAAGCGAATTCATCGACTTTTTCAAAAGCAAGGATCACGCATTCGTCCCCAGCTCGCCGATTGTTCCCATCGGCGACGAGACCCTGCTTTTCGCCAACGCGGGAATGAACCAGTT
>JAFGTG010000404.1 GCA_016934255.1 Sedimentisphaerales bacterium | reverse complement strand
TCATCGGCCACACTCACCCAGCAAATCGCATCGGTGTTCCAATGTCGCCCGTCATCGGAATACTCTTGTATAGGCGGAATCTCCGCAAGGGCCGGGTACGTCTTGACGGATTCTTTCGAGGCAGACCCACCACAACCGCTCATAGCCGTCAACACAATCATCACCACGCATAATACGAAGGTATCATAGCTTTTCTGCATTTCTTTGTCTCCGCGAATGATGTCCCCAAAAAGCGCAAAAACACGAATCCCTGTTATTGACCGGAACGGGCGATTTTTTCAGGCTCCTTTTGTTCGTCTTTTTCCGGAGGCACCTTCGTCGGAACGACAAGACAAAAGAACTGAAACGGACGCCCATCGACCGAAAATTGATAGTTTGCACTTCGATTCAGCTTAAAATTCTTACCATAACAATCCACACGAGCTTGATGCGTTCCGGGAGTAAGTTGACATGGGACAACCGCGATCTGGTCCGGCAACGTCTTCCACGATCGGATATCCGCCTGCACTTTCGTGGCCGCACCGATTCCGTGGGAGACTAATCCCATTCCAATCAATGCCAGCGCCGCATACGGATCACGAGTATCGTCGGCGGCATTAAAGAACGCATTTCCGATGTCATGCGATGTCCTTTTGAACGCCGCCTGATCGGCCAGGACATTGTCCATTTCCCGTCCCCCGCGCGTTGTCGCCTGAAAACTCACATCGGCAAATCCACGAATCACATCATACCAACCGGCTTCATCCACTTGGACTTCGTAATGCGTTTCGATCGTTGGCCGTTTGACCAGCACTCTGTCTTCCCCGTATTGGCCGATGCGCCTCATTTCCGGGGAACAGCCGGTCCATACTAAAAGGAGCGTATTGTACGGCTGCATAAGAGCCCCGTAGTAGGAACGATAATCACGAAGAATCCCTTGTTCCACCTCATTTAACCTGATGGCCAGCCTCTCTCTTTTTTCTTCTACGGTTTTCTCGGCATTCGGATCCTCGACCTGTATGTCTTCTCCACCGGAAAGGACAAAGGGGTGAGTTTTAGCGAACGATTCCAATGCTTTTTCGACGAACTGGTCATAGTCGTCTTGTTCGCCCCGCATCTGATAGCATTTCGCCTCAAGCAACTGCAATAATCCATAATCACTTTTATACTGTTCATTTTCCACATCCGAGTCGGCGATCTGCCCGTTCTTGAAACAGGAAAGGGCGTTATCGATATCGCCTTCTTCAAGTAAAAGTAATCCGACAAGGAGGCTCAGAGTGGCCTGTTCAAACGGCTCGCCTTTATACACTTTTTCCGCCTCGGCCCCCCAAAGGCTCATCGCATTCTTTTCCGAGGTCGGATCGAAAAATTCCTCAATAGACGTATAGGCCTCCGTCAAATATTGCTTTGCCAGCGTTTTCTCATTCCGGGCAAGATACGCCGCCCCAAGCTCGCATAAATAAAGAGGCTGATTGGTCGTTCGTTCTTGACAGAGGGGTTCGACTATCGGGGGGATTTCTTCGTACTGCCCTTGATAGAATTTCTGCCGAGCCTGTTCCGCAATGGCTTCCTGTTCGGCAACTTCTTTTTCATTCAACCGTTTAACCTGGGCGTCATTTGCACACCCGCTCATAAAGAAAACGAACAGTGCAATACCACCCATCCGTGCAAACCATTTCCCTCTCATTGCAGTCCTCTCCAACAAAGCCACTCTTACCACGTTTCAACCCACGTTCTATGTGTAAACGATCCATAAAAGGAACTATTTCAAGGATCTGATCGATTCAAATTATTTCAGATATTCGGAAATCGTCACTTGATAATGATTGGCGCCCTTCACCGGACAGGCCACGGTGTAATCGAACGTCTGGCCTCGCACCAGCTTAACGGTTTGCCAGTTCGTGCGATAAGCCGCGGAACCTGAGGCCGCACCGTCCGGCTGGATGGGGCGATCATAAAATGCCGTCTGAACGGAAAGCTGAACATCCGGCCCTTTCACATCCCAAAAATGCTGACCACCGCGATTTCGCAATCCAACGGCCAACACGGGGTATCCCGCTTCATTGACGGAAATTTGCTCGTACGCGATCTCAATATAGTCCCGAATCGAACGCGTCCCTAAAATCGAATAACGGTCGGGACGCACGAACACAATACTCCCCTCCCTCTGCAATTCCTTAGCGGGGGTTCGTTCGGCTTCATACGTCGTTTTACAACCCAACAGAGAGAACATCACACACACGGCCATTCCATATCTGCATAATAGAGTGCGCATAAATTTCACCTTGATTCCTTTATTTCATTCAGTATCACATCAGGCCTTACCTGTATAAAACAGAACGGGACGTCACCCGTTTCACTTCATAGCCATACTCGCAAATAATCTCATTACTCGTCGGTTCGATGAGATAGAGACTGACGAGGACATAATCCGACCGTTGTCCGGCGCCGGCTTTCGACAACGAACTAATATCACCCGTCAAAATATAATTGGCGCGTTCTTGTCCCGACGTGATCTGCTCTTCGAGACTAACCACCCTTTCCAAAACAGCCATGTTTTCATTATTCACAATCATCACATTGAACTTCTTCGTGAGATTGGGGCTGTTCCACAACGACGCATCGATCAGCTTGTACGTGATATTCGGTCCGATCTTAATGCGTCGGCGGATAGATCCGTCGAGATTAATCTGCGTGCCGTACACCGTGCTCCCTCTCGACTCATTCGGATCTTCATACCACTCGTTCGGGTGCTCCTGCGCCCATTTCAAATCTTCGACGGTGTTGGCGACGCCTTCACGCTGAATGCTCTCGACGAAAAATTCTCCCGTCAGGGTATAATCCACTTCCGCATCCGAACCCGGCCTGGCGAAAAGCACCTTCGATCCCGCCTGATCCTTGATTTTCGTTCTCAGCAGCGAGGCGAAGCTGTCCGCATTCATATTGAACAAGTTCGTATTCGCAACCGGCTTGACGTCCAATCGGACGGGCGTCTGCGAATTTTGAACAAGATCCGATTCCGCGATATAACGGGCAACATCATCCAACGCTTCTTGCACCTGCGTTTGCTCTCTTTCCCTGAGAATCCGTGTTCGAGTCCGTTGCCCGCTGCCCTGGGCAAAGAAACGAAGCTGTCCCTGGGAATACTTGTTGAGATCGAGACGTAAACGGCGCAACAGCAGGTCGGTATCGATCATATAGCGCGTCGAATTTTTGATCTTTTCCGTCGCGATATGCACGGCCTCAGGGCTTTCGCTCACCTCCGGCAAACTGAGCAACTTCGTGCACATCTGCTGGGCG
>JAFGTG010000403.1 GCA_016934255.1 Sedimentisphaerales bacterium | reverse complement strand
GTTCAAGAGCATTGGCCCGAGCAGCACTGCATTGGGTATTCATTACGAGTACGATGCCGCGCCGGAAACCCTCGAACTGGTCGGCCCGTTCCTTCATTCGACGAGCAACACCACAGCCAATATCGAGTGGTGGACTTCGCGTCCGGCGACCTTTTCGCTGGCATGGGGTGAAACCCCGGAGATGAAAAACGTCGTGGATAGGTTCAGGGGTACCGAGCGCTTCAACACCTATAGCCTGATCGGTCTCAAGCCCAATCAGACGTATTATTTCAAGCTTGTCTCGGCGGATGCCTCGAATAGGCAGGAAGGTGTGTTTTTGCCCGTGCTTCGACCCGAAAGCGCGATGCTGTCGTTCACGACCCCGGCGCGTCCGGCTACGCCGCGCGTCTATTACGTAGCGCCTGACGGGCATGACGCCAATGACGGTTTGAGCCGGGATAAAGCGCTCCGGACGCTTTGCCGTGCCACGGCTCAAGTCGGCCCCGGCGACACGGTCCTGATCGCCGAAGGCGAGTACAACGAAACGGTGCGTATTCGGTCGGCGGGAACTGAGGATCGCCCGATCACGTTCCGTTGTATAACGGGCGAAAAAGCGGTGCATCGGGGTGAAGACTTGCCCCGATCTTTTGAGCTTGTCGTGAAGCCAGATGTTCGAGTTGACGGAATATATTTCCGGGGACAAAGTTTTTGGCGCGAAGGATTCGTGGTGCGCCAAAGCCCGCGCGTCCGGATCACGCGTTGTCTCAACACGATGATTGACGCCACCGACAGTCCCGAAATAAGGATCGAAAACTGCGTGCTGCATGGGGGATGGTCGTCTGTTGCGTTGAGCCGCTGTCCGTATTCCGTTGTCGAGAATAATGTGTTCATTTCGACCATACTACGGCAGCTCACCGCCGACGCGCCAACCATGGCGAACCGAAATATTTTTTGCGAATGTGTTCGCAACAAGACGCATCAGACCCTCCTCCAGTTATCCGAGAAGGTGACGGAGACGGATAATTGTTTTTACTTGCGTTGGCCGGAAGAGGAGAAGCTGGCCGTCAACGATTTGCCCTTGCCAGTTTACCGTGTCCGGACCGGCTCCAACGCCATCGCCGCCAATCCGATGCTGCCGGGTACGCCGGGCCGATATCAAGGTTGGCAACGAACGTCGGACGAGGATTTCGATCAGTTCTTCACAACGAATCCGGAATTGGTTTTGCGCGGCATCGGTTTGCAGCCGGAAGCATTCACCGATTTCAAGCTGGGAGTCGCGGACTGGCTGTACGACCGTGCGTGGGCGGAGACATTCATCGAAGCCATCAACGCGGCCGACGCTCTGACGCGGGAGGGGAAGGATGCCGAAGCGCTGGCCACCTATAGCGACATGGTGAAAAATTTGCCGATGAGCGAACGGCTGAAAGCGGACGTTTTGGAAAAGGCCTCCCGGTGCGCCGAGCGGTTGAAGGAGGACGAACAGGCAATTCAACTGGCGAAGGACATTCCCGTGGCGGTCATCTCGATGCTGCGCCAGATGGAATTGCTAGCGGCGAAAGAGAAGTACTCCGAATTGCTGGACAGGTTCGCGGACGATAAGATGGGCGGACGGAATTTTCACGAGCATTTTGTCTATCCCGAACTGGAAGATGTAATGGCGGACCTGTACTATCACCGGAGCATGGCCTATGCTCATACCGGACATTTGGAGGCGGCCGAAGCGGACCTGAGGATCATGAACGACAAGCGGGCCCGACTGCAGTACAGGTCCGGCGAGTCTATTCACGATCTGACATGGTTGCGTTTGGGTGATTTCTATCGGATACAATTGAAAGACGACGACCGGGCGCTGGAGGCCTACCTTAAGGTATGCGACCGGATGACCTGGGCCCCTTGGGGGCATCCCGCGAAGCCGGTTTCCACGGGCGCCAGCGAGACGCTCGTCAAGGCTACAGAGGCGGCCTCCGATATCTTGAGCAAGCAGGGCAAGCTCGATGAGGTAAGCAAACTCCGGATCAACCTCTTGAAAGCTCAGGCGGAGGCGTCGGCGGCTCTTCTCAAGAAACAGGATAAACGTTCCCAATAAACCGCCCAAGAGCGTCGAATCTCTCTCGTGATATTATCGAACAACGTTCACCCGTTGGTGTTGTGAAAGCCCATTAGAAACTTGTCGGTATGGGCGGTCCGGCTGGCCAGCCTAATTCGAACGTATGGCCGGCCGGGAAGGCCGTGACTTCCTCGACGTGGGCGTCGATAAAGACGGCGTTGGCGTTGCCTTTGTTTATGTCTCCGCCGGGAGCGCTGTGGAATGTCGCGAAGTGGTCCTGTCCGGTGCCGGGGGTGGGACGGAGGTTGTTGTCGTTAATGATGGCGTTGCCTAATTCCGGGACGCGCCACGTGTTTTCCTCGGAGAAGAAGAACACGCGCGAGGGATTGACGACCAGCCCTTCCTTCTTGATGTTCGCAATAGACTTCTTATATTGTTCGGGCACATAATTCCACGCGTCCCCGTTCAGGTAGGAATTCATACAATAGCTATATTGAGGTTCGATGGGAATGGCCACCCCGTCGCAATTTGCGCAGCCCATCATTTTAGCCACGATGTTAAATTCGGGGCACAAGTTAATATCTTTATCCTTCAGATAAGGCCAAAAGCACCCGGCATCCTGGGGTCTCTCCGTGAGACTCATACTGGCATTGTGCCATCGACATCCGCTATAGTTGCTTTTGTAGAGCCAACTGAAAGAATAAGGGAAGACACTGTCATTGTCGTCCAGGTATAACCGGCCCGCTAAGCCGTAGTTTTTCAAATTGTTCCGGCATAAAAGTTCCCGGGCCTGCTTTTTGACCTTTTGGAGTGCCGGCAAGAGAATGCCCAATAGAATCGCAATAATAGCGATGACAACCAACAATTCGATGAGAGTAAACGCTCTTTTTCTTTCCATAAAAACGTTCCTTTAAAATTCTACCAGTCCGGTATGGGCGGACCGCTTGGCCAGCTTAGAATAAATGTATTGCCAGCGGGCCGGGCATTGACCTCTTCGACGTGCGAGTCCACGAACACCGCGTTGGCCGTACCCATTTCCCAATCGCCCCCCGGGGCATTGTGATATGTTGCGAAACAATCTGTATTGCACGGCGGCGTCGAACGCAAGTTATTGTCATTGATGCCGGCGCCGCTCAGGCCGGAAATGGGCCGCGTATTCTCCTCGGAGAAAAAGAATACGCGAGATGGATTCACGACCTGCCCTTCCTTCCGAACATTTTCCATGTTTGTGCGATATTGCTGCGGCACTGCACCCCATGCGTCCCCGTTAAGGTAGGAATTCATACAGTAACTATATTGCGGTTCCATGGGGATGGAGCCGTTACAGCGGGGGCAGCCCACCATTTTAGCCACAAGATTGAACTCGGGGCACAAATGAATATCCTTATCCTTCAAATACGGCCACATGGGACCGGCGAGGTCCGGCCTTACGTTCAGACTCATCTCGGCATCGTGGTATCGGCATCCTGTTCCGCCGTCCTTATAAAGCCAACTGAAGGAATAGGGGAAGCTGTAATCGTTGTCGTCCAGGTAGAGCCTCCCCGCCAGGCCATAGTTTTTCAGGTTATGTCTGCAAAGAAGATCCCTTGCCTGTTTCTTCACGCGCTGTAATGCCGGCATGAGGATGGCCAGTAGGATGGCAATGATAGCGATGACGACCAATAACTCGATTAGAGTGAACGCTCTTCTCTTTTTCATGATAACACTCCCTCAAAATTCGACCGTTTTGGTATCAATACTGATAACACTATATGAATATGCTCAATGTCCCGCGAATTGCATATGGACGATTGAGCGTTATATTTTCAACCAGCGTTCCGGAGAGAGTGTTCCGCGATTCGATCTCAGAATCCACTCTCCGGTATGGGCGGCCCAATCGGCCAACTCAGAAGGAACGTATTGCCGGCCGGATGGGCGGAAACTTCCTCCACGTGTGCGTCAACAAATACGGCATTCGCCGTGCCGTTGTTTAAATTGGCGTTGGACGTGTCGTGGTATGTTCCGAAGCAGTCGGTCGTGCAATTGGGGGTAGATCGCAGGTTGTTGTCATTGATACCGGCGCCGCTGAGACCCGAAATGGACCACGTGTTTTCCTCGGAGAAGAAGAACACGCGCGACGGATTGACGACCATATTTTCTTTATTGATTTTGTCAAAAAAGCCGCCTTGTTTGTATTGAGCGGGCACGTAATTCATTCCGTCCCCGTTCAGGTAGGAATTCATGCAATAGCTGTATTGAGGCTCGATGGGAATCGTCGAGCCGTCGCAATTACGACAGCCCATCATTTTGCCTACAATTTTAAATTCCGGACATAAGTTAATGTCTTTGTCCTTCAGATAAGGCCAAAAACACCCGGCGTCCTCCGGCCTATTGTGGAGGTTCAACTCTTCATTGTGCCAGCGGCACCCGCTATAGTTTCGGCTGTAGAGCCAACTGAACGAATAGGGAAAAACGTTGTCATTGTCATCCAGGTACAACCTGCCCGACAGGCCGTAGTTTTTCAGATTGTGCCGACAGAGAATTCCTCTGGCTTGCTTTTTTACCCGTTGCAGGGCCGGCATCAGGATGGCCATCAGAATGGCAATAATGGCAATGACGACCAATAGTTCGATTAATGTGAAGCCTTTTCTTTTCATAGCGCTACTCCAACAAAACACTCCTTTTGAAACAGTAAGATTAGATACAAAATCGAGCATATACTCTTGATGGCGGCCTGTCAAGAGAAAAATCCTTATTTGATCTAACATTTTCGGACGGTTAGCATTCTGTCAAAAACCGATAAACGCGGCGTTTTATCCATCTTGACAGATCTGTTCGGCCATCCAGGCGATAGCGGCATATTTCTGTCTGGCTTTTTTGTAAATCGCCTGGACATCCGTTTTTTCCGTCTCATTTGAATAACGGCCGGGTTTTTCCGAGACATCGAGCAACCGGTCGATCCAGCGGATCATATATTGCGCATCGGCTTTCGATACCGTCGGTTTACCGTCCACCGTGATGTACACCGGACTGGTATGGGCCAGGCGCAACCGGCCGCCAGGGCTTTTAAAGATCGCTCGGGCGGCGATCCAGCCACTACGCTTCGGTGGATATGTCAGAATGAGAGTTTCTTCAAGGACAGGTGAAGCCGTTCTGTTTTGCAAGTCGATTTTCTCGATCACCTCCCCGTTGGCAATCAACTCGAGTGAATCGATCGGCTGGATGCTTCGCAGTTCGGCTTTGATTTGAATCGGTTTGCTTCGACCGGTTCTGTACTGTATCCGTTCTCCACAGTTCAGATCGTTGGCGGTCAAAATGAGGATCGGGCCGCTTGTGGCGAACGTCCGGCCGGCTCGGATCGCCTTGAGGTAGTTGGCTTCGGTCAGGGAACCGTCCAGCTTGGCGTACGTCCGGCTGTAACCGAGCGGTACCGGCATCACACCCATCGCCGAGCCGCCCGTGACGGCCAGTTCGAAGCCGCAGTTCAGGAAGCGATAGTACGTTTGATTCGTCCTGTGAAAAAGCTCGTTTGCGCCCCAATCCTCCGGTTCGTCTTCGGCGATAGCCCCGGCCATGCCCCACCCCATGAGCAACGTGGATTCGCGGTGATAGTGATTGTGACAAACCTGGACGGAATCGAACAATCCCAATGCGACGCCGACCACGTTCTCACCCCAGATCGGCTTGTCGGCGTCGATGACACAATCCGGCGATGTTTCCCTGGCCATCCGGGCCAGAACGGCGTCGCAGGGATAGAGGCCGTTTCCTTGAGGCATTTTGATGGGCCGTTTGAGTCCGAACATGAGCAGCGCCCCGACGGACTCAAACGCATCTCCGCCGATGCGTTCGATCTCCTGGTTTCGCAATGTGATGATATACTGTCCACTGGCAGAAAAGCTGGAGCCGGTGGGCCAGTTCGGCCAGGCGTCGTCTGTTGTATCGGTTTGCTGATGATTCCAAAGCGTCAATATTGGCTCCAGGTTGATATCGTCGGCCAGTGCAAGCTGCTTGAGAACCGTCGGATTATCCAGGCCGAAGTGGCAATGCATATCGGCAGAATACCAGCCTTCCCGAGACATGTTGATCCATCGCTCGAGCGTGATTTTCACGTAGGTCGTTTGGTCCGTTTCAACGGTGACTTCCTTGTCCACGGGCCGGTACTCCTTGCCGCGTTCGATGTGAATCGTGGCCGTGCCGGTGGGGATCGTGATGACGAAGTAGCCGTTGCAGGAAAAGCTGCAATCTTTCGTATATGGCGTACAGGATTTCGTATTCGGATTGAAGAGCCGTTCTTTACCGACGCTCACCCATGCCCGACAGGGTTGCGGCACCAGCGAACCCACTTCATAAACCGCCACGGAAAGATCGCCTGTGTCGGCGCCCAGAGCCGACTGGCAAACCAGCAGCTCTGCTAAAACAATGACGAATGTTATTCGTCGCCTCTTATGGTTTTGCATGTCTATATTGTAATCCATTGGTGGGCGAGTGCAAATTCTTTTGAATCCGATGTGAGGGATTCAATAAGACTTTTGCAAAATTGGAGGTTAGGCATATATTATTTCAGAAAATCTGTTTCAGGATTTTCTGGAAATAATCAGCAATCTTG
>JAFGTG010000402.1 GCA_016934255.1 Sedimentisphaerales bacterium | reverse complement strand
TTCGGATTTTAGAAAGAAAAAATCAAGAAAACAGATTTTTTCTTTCCAAAAGTATGCCTAACCTCCAATTTTGCAAAAGTCTTGTTCGTACAAAACGATATGTATTATATCAAAAGACAATCCGAAGCTCCAATATCGAACATCAAAGACTTGGCGATTAGCAGTAGTCGCGGGATAGGTTTCATGCTACAATGCGACCGAAATGAGGTTGTACTGGACGAAACCGGAACTTTTTGAGATTGACGTTGAGGTTGAAACGGTCAACGGATGCGATGTCGTTGTCGATCCGGCGATTTTTCATCCGAATGAGGGCGGCCAACCGGCGGATAAAGGGACCATCGGCCCGGCGACGGTCTGCAGCGTGGAAATCAGGGATGGGCGGATCGTTCATACGCTGGATAGGCCGCTCAGTGATGGGAAATATATCGCACGAGTGGATAAAGAGCACAGGCTCTATACGGCGAGCCAGCATACGGCCCAGCATATTCTCTCCGGGATAGCCGAAAAGCAGTTTAGCCTTCAAACGACCGGCGTGCATATCGGATTGGATACCTGCACCGTGGATTTCGACAAGCGAATCGACTGGGATACGGCAACAGCTATTGAGTGCCGGGCCATGGATGTGGTTACGCTTGATCTTCCGGTGGAGACGGCTTTCAACGAGTCGGACGTACGAATACGAGGCGATTCCAAGACAATCGAGTCGGATATGATTCGTGTGGTCAAAATCGGTGATTACGACAAATCGGCCTGTTGCGGGGCGCATCTCAAATCGACGGGCCAAATAGGATTGATCCGGATTCTCAGCCTTGAGAATAAGAAGGAGGGAACGCGCGTCAGCTTTCTTGCGGGCCGGAAAGCCCTGGAATACGCTCAGAGCGAAGCGTCTGTCTTGCGAGAGCTTCGGAAGGCGGCCGGATGTGCGACGCCGGAATTGCCTGCGGCTTTTGAGAAAGCCCTCAAACACTCGATGGAGCTGGCCAAGGAAGTCAATCGGCTGTGGACTCTATGGCTGCCTGGCTTTGTCGAAACGGCGAAAATCATTGAAATTGAAGGTGAAAAGGTCGGGGTCCATCTCTCCGAGGTTCCGCAGAAGTTTTCGGCGAAGCTCGCGGCCATGATCGCACAATCCATCGATGGGGCGGGTATCGTTGTCAATGAACGTAAAATCGCCGTAAGTTCATGCCGTATAAGCGCTAAGGAGATTCTCGATCGAATCATCGCCGCCGTGGGTGGAAAAGGGGGGGGATCGCCCACAACGGCCAACGGCGGGCTGGAAAACGATATCACGTTCGATCAGATCCAGATGATTTTGCAGGAAAACTCCTAAAGTCCTACTATTACAGGGGCTTTTAACGTCCAATAATATTCTTTGAAGGCTATTGCAATTTGTCTCATAATCAGATATTCTTTGAGCAATTATAATAAAGGGGCTATGTAGAAGTCCGGCACCATTTAAACTCTCAAGGCAGACGGGTTATCTGTCGATAGGACATCTGATTCTTTAACGAGCTGTTTTGAGGGAGGGAACCGCCGGATTTTTTAAAAGATATTTGGGGTCTTTTGGAGAATAATTGGTTATAAATAAATTCTGCTTCGGTAAACGGTCGTGTTGGACGGAAGGGGTGAACAGGGAGTGGTGGCGTCAGATCGAATCATAAGAGGGAGCTTTTCACCTTATCCACCGGCGCGGGATTTCATACAATTCCGAAAGGCTGTTTTTGGAGATGATGAGGAAGGGTGAAGGCTTTGTGTGATCTTGGGAAATGCAACGGGAGACCCCCGTCAGTTGCGGAGTCGGTGCTTGGTGACGGATCTTGCCAGGAACGTGAGAGTTCTCTTAAAGCAGGAGGCGGAACGGAGAAGCTGTTGAGTTTTCTCTGGAAGCTCCTCAAATGATAGACATTGCGGACCTTAAAGCGAGAACTTCAATCGCAGACGAATTTTTTTCCGATCGAGGTACATACCCGGAGGGTGACATTTTCCCAAAGTAAGATGTGCGCATTTCGGTAGAATCGAGCGTTTTTGACCATAAAGAAGGAGACGTAAGAGATGAAAGTGGCTCAAGAGAAGGTTATTCATCAAGATCGAGTTCGAGAACCCGTCGAGCAACCGCGGATTCCCTCATTTATCTTGATTTCCGTTGTGATCGGGGCTGTTCTGACGGCGTTATTTTACGTGCTGGTCGTTCAGATTATTTACCGCGGCTCGTACGTTGAGGAGATGTTTACCGATCGCGGTCCGATCCCGTATATGACGACGTATTTCGCCTTTGTCGCGCTGGCTCAACTTGGGGGCTTGTTTTGGCATCTTCGGCGCGAGTCCCAAAACCTGGAATTGGTCTCGGAAGTGCTGAGCCGTCGGAATACGGTTGACATCGATGCGGCCCCGAGTATCCGGCGAGAAATTTATTCGTATTTGAAGACGTCCTTTCAAACCGGACTGGTCATTAGCCGGATTCGTCGTGTGCTCCATCGCGTTGAAAATAAGGGGCAGTCTTCCGACGTGGCGGCTCTGCTCTCCGAACAGGCGGAAATCGACCGGGCTATTTTGAGTAATAGTTTTGCATCGATACGGTTTATCACCTGGCTCATTCCCATCTTGGGCTTCATCGGGACGATTTATGGTATCAGCTTTGCCATCGCCGGATTCCCTGCGCTTTTTGAGCAGGCCTCCGGTGAAATGGGAGATCTCTTAACTCCGATCACAAAGAACCTGGGTATTGCTTTTGAAACGACCCTGCTTGCGTTGATTAAGGTGGCAATCGTGCAGTTCGCGTTGTTCGCCGTCCAGAAGCGAGGTAGTCAACTTCTGAATGCCTCCGACGAGTTCTGCCTGGATAGTCTTCTGGGTAAGGTGCCGCATGCCGGGCTGATCGACGAAGAGGACCTTCCGACGTCATTGCGGCATTTCGCCCGAATTCTTCTCCATCATGTCGAAACGATGGAAGAGCGATTCGAGCACGCCGTTCAATCCGTCGTGGACCAGCTTGTGGAAAACGAACAACAGCGCTGGAACAGTTTCACGGATACGTTCCGTGCAGTGGCCGGGGAGCATGAGACGCTGGTGCGCCAGACATGTCAGTCCATTAAGGAGAAAACCGAGATTCTGTCCGGCGAGATGCGCGATTTCGAGCCGAAGCTCCGTGCGGCCCTTCAGGATGTCACCAAGGACCTCAGGGAGATCGAATCCGAGCGCGTGCAGCATGTGATCAACGCCCTGATTGAAGCGGGAGATAAGACCTGCACTGCACTCGCTCAGACCGGCCAGGATAATGCGGAAGCCCTGAAAAAGGCCGGCGATGAGCTTCGACAAGGGATGGAAGGCATGTCCGGTGAGCTGCGCGAGTTCGAGCCGAGCTTGCGCGGGTTCCTCGAAGAAATGTCCAAGGAATTGAGGGACATCGAAAATCAGCATGTCCAGCAGGTCGCTTTGGCATTGACGGACGCCGGGGACCGGGCGTGCAACGCTCTCATTCAGGCGGGCCAGGACAATGCAGGGTCGTTGAAGGTCGCTGCCGATGAGCTCCGACGAGGGATCGATAATATTGAAGGACTGCTCAAGACGAGCGATGAGCTGCAAACGATGCAGGAAACACTGCATAGCAACCTGGCGGCATTGACCCGTATGGACAATGTGCGGACGACCTTGCAAGATATGAGCGAATGCACGCAGCGACTCATTCCGGTTCTGCAGGAACTTCAGAAACGTCGGCGTATGCAGGTTCGCATTGAAGACGAATTCGAAGATAAATCAGACGGATCGCCGTCCGAGGAAGAATCAGAAGGGGAACTGGAATGAATAAAAACATCGTTCGATTGGAACTCCTGACCTTGATGATACTTCTCGTGTGCGCCGGATGTAACCACCGTCGATACCAGCCGCAATCCATCAAGGTTCCCCAACCCGATCCCTTCTTTACACAAAAGCAAACGACGACGTCGTTCAACGAGGAGCGCTATTGGTCCTGGGCGAAGAACAAGGATACCGTCCAAGCCTATCGTTGTTTTATTTACGACTACCCGGACAGCTCGCATGTCGCTGAGGCCAAGGAGCGCTGGGCCCAACTGGATTTTGATGAGGCTCAGCGGGTGGATACGCCCCTGGCTTACCGACGTTTCCTGAATTCTCATGCGGCGAGCCGGTTAGCGGCGACGGCGATGGAAAAAGCCTATCCCGAACAATCGGAATTACCGGATAATCCAGTGCGCCGTCAGGCGATGGAGATACTCATTCAATCGCTGGAGGATTCGCATTGGACCATTCGCGAAAGCGCCGCGGAGGCGTTGAGCACCCTCAGTGATCCTTGTGCCGTTGAAGTCCTTGTCGATATGTTGGATCATCCCGATGCCAACGTGCGAAGAACGGCCGCCCGCGCCCTGGGTGAGAGTTTCGATCCCCGGGCGATTGAAGCCTTGTTGCCGGCCTTGTCGGATCCGAATACGTCGGTTCGGTGGTGGGCCGTTCACGATCTCGGTGAGATTCGAGATCCCAGAGCGGTCGAGGCGCTGACCCTGATGCTTGAAGATCCGGACAGAGATGTTCGTTGGAGGGCCGTCCGCACGCTCGGGGAAATTGGCGATCCGAGTGCGGTGGAAGAACTGGTCGGCGTACTTCATCAATCCAATGCAGAGCTTCGAGCGGAAGCCGTTGCGGCGCTGACGAAAATCAGTAATCCCCGTGTGATCGATGAACTGATGCAAGCGATCCGGGATCCGAATACGTACGTTCGACGCATTGCAACGGATGCGTTGGGCGAGATTGGCGATCCACGGGCGGTTGATATGCTCGTGCCCGCCATGAGAGACCCGAGCGCCTTTATTCAGCAGAGGGCGTCTGACGCCCTTGTAAAAATCGGCGGTCCTCGAGCCGTTAAGGCGCTTGTCAATTCGCTGAGTCACTCGGATGAAACGTTTCGAAAACGGGTGTTTGTCACTCTTGGCAAGATCGCTGATCCTCTTGCCGTTGAGGCGCTGACCGCTCAGTTGGAGCATGACGACGCCGGTATCCGCCAGGATGCCGTTGAAGCTCTCGGCCGGATCGGCGGTTCGTCCGCGACCGAAGCACTCATGGTGGAGTTGGAGGATGAGAGCGAGTTTGTGCGGCAGAAGGCGGCTTATGCGCTTTATGAAATAGGTGATCCGTGTGCATGCGAGGCATTGATTGCGGCGTTGCAGGACCCGAGCGCTTCCGTGCGCTCTGCGGCGGCGCGGGCCCTGGGAGCGATTCAAAATCCCCGTGCCGTGGAGGCTCTCATTACGGCTTTAGACGATTCGAGCAGCCTCGTTCGCGTGTGGGCGATCGAAGCCTTGGGTAAGATCGGCGATGCGCGGGCAAAGGATGCTCTTATGACGGCCATGCAGGATCCGAGCGCCTCGGTTCGGTCGGACGTTGCCCTGGCTCTCGGTACGCTGGGTGATCCCTGTGGCGTTGAGGCGCTTTTGTCGGGATTGGGTGATTCGAGTCCCCGTGTTCGGGCCAGTGTCGCCCAGGCGCTGGGGATGTTCACATATGCTCGTGAAACGGGACTTGTCATCACGAAGCTGGATGACAGCGAACAAGATCCTTCGCGCGTTCGCGGCGTCGTCGATGAGCCGCGCGTCGTGGACATGCTGATCGACACCCTGGGGGATGCCGATGAAAATGTAAAGATCGCGGCCGCCCATTCTTTAGGTATTATCGGTGACGTCCGCGCCGTTGAAAAATTGATCGAGACAATGAAGGATTCGAGTGGTTTAGTGAGATCGGCGGTGGCCGAGGCTCTGGGGGAGATGAAAGATACCCGGGCGATGGATGCCCTTGTGGCGCGATTGAATGATTCGGATACCCTCGTTCGCAAGAGCAGCGCCAAAGCCCTGGGGAAAATGCAGGATAATCGTGCGGTCAAAACCTTGATCGCCGCTCTGGGGGATGCCGATCCCGAAGTCTGTCACTATGTGATGGATGCTCTCGTTCGTATCGGCAGTTCACTCGTCGTGGATAGGCTGATCAGTACGCTGGGCCAGTCTCGCGGCCAGGTTCGGCGAAACTCGATCGAGGTGCTCGGCAGGATCGGTTTGGAGCATAACGTTCATCAACTTCGCTTAGCCTTGAACGAATCCGACGAGCGGATTCGCCAGGGAGCGGCGGAGGCTCTGGCGATTGTGGCCGAGAAGCGGTGGGAGCTATTACTCGGAGAGAAGCTCAGTCAGGACTCCCCGCCGGAAAAACGCAATGTCCCGGAGCCGCCATCCGGTCCCGAGGAGGATATCCTTGCCAAAATGAAAAAAGCCGGGAGCCGGGCGAGCGCGGACGATATGCAGGCGGTCTCGAAATTACGCGAAGACCTGAATGATTCCAGTATTGAAGTTCAGATCGCGGCGATTTCCGGATTGGGTGAAATCATGGAAGAGATACCGGATGTCGCGCAGGATCTCAAGAAAATCTTGTCTGAAACACAAAGTGAGGTCGTGAAGTTGAAGATTATGGGTGAGCTGGCTAAACAGAAAGATCCTGACGCCCTGATGGAAATCAAGAAGTATGTAGAGAGCGAGGATCCCGTTGAGCGTGTTTATGCGGCTCAAGTGCTGGGCCAGACGCACGAAGAAGGCGTTCCCAGGGAATTAGTCACGGCGCTGGACGACGAAGACAAGATCGTCCGCGTCCATGCCGCCGCGGCGGTCGTGCGCATCCTTCAGAATCAACCAACCGAACAGAATGAGGCGGAACAATCCCGGGAGCGTTCGCCGGGCTCATCCGAATGAGCTCATTGAGAGGATTGGAAACGGGCAAAGATGAGCGGACAAACGGTCATAGGTTCTTATAATTTTTAGGGAGAAACGGTGTTATCATGCGCGGTGAAGAAAGAGAAGTCAATATTTTCAATATGTCGTTTCTGGATGTTCTTTGCTGTACGGTCGGGGCATTAATATTCATTCTTTTTATTCAGACCCTCCGAACGCGTGACATGGTCGAACGCCAGCAACTCGAAAAAACGGTCACCAAGCTGGAAGACGCCAAGGCGGAACTGCTGAGAACGGAACAGGCCGAGGAGCAAATGCGGGAACAATTCAGGCAAATGAAGGAAGACTTCAATGACGTCCAGGACAACATTACGGCCGCGAAGAAAGAGAAAGAAGAATTGAAAAAGGAATACCAGGCGGCCGTAGATGAACTGGAGCAAATCAGAATCACGGCCAAGAAGGAAAAAGAAGAGTTAGAGGAGGAGAAAAAGGAGTTAATGGAGGAGAAAAATCAATTAGTGGAGGAAAAAACGGAATTAGCGAAGGAGAAAGAGGAATTGGAAAGCGAACTTGTCGTCGCCATGGACCGATTGGAAGAGGTCCGGGAGGAATTGAAAGAACGAGACGACACGATTTCGAAACTGGTTAAAGAATTACAAGAGCCCAATTTACCCGAAGTGGCTTTTGTGGATTTGTCGGCGAAAGATCCGAATGCGATCGATGAGGCGGGCAAATCCATGGAATCACAGAAAACAGCCCACGGCCAATATCTCCTGGGGAATCTGGAGACGCAATCTATTGTTTGTTCGTCGGAAGGGATTTACTTGGGAATGAGCCGCAGGGCCATCCCCATCAACGATAATCCCGATCTTGGGCCGCTTTTCCGCCAATTCCTGCGGTTCCACGATCCTAAACAGGAAGGTTTGTGGCAGACCGTATGGGGCAATGGGGAGGCTGCGGCCAATATGAGTATGAATTTGAGAGCCTCTAACCGTGCGATCATCGGGCAGGGATTAATCCCTCGCCCCGAAGAATATAGGGCCGAAGCACAACAAAAGGCCACGCAGGAGCAGATTGAGATGGTCGCTCTCGATACCGATAATGACGGTTTTAAAGAGACGCGGTTCGAGGACGCAGACGGTGACGGTCGTTTGGATCTGAAACGTGTTAATATGGATAATGACGAATTTTACGAGGAACTTTCCCTCGATTATAACGAACAACGGCGGCAGTGGGCCCGCCTGCTCGTGGACACCGACGGGGACAACGAGTATGATTTGTTGCTCCAGGATACGGATCCGACGGATTCCGATTATGAGATGAAATACCTTCTTCCGAACCTCCAGACCGGCAGCGCCGTCTTCCGTTACGAGGATAGCAACAATGACGGTATCTGGGACGCCAAGGAGGAGAACATTGACATGTCCAATCCCTACTGGGAGAAGCGCTACTTGTTATTCAAGCCCACGGCCCAACGTTGGGAAGCGGTCTCCGTTGACGCCAATGGGGATGGTCAGGCGGATATTCTCTGGCGCGATACGGACATGTCCAATGATGATTGGGAGGAAAAATACGTTGATGAGGACGGCGACGGCCAGTGGGACGTCTATTGGAAAGATCTCGATCCCAGAGATAATGACTGGGAGGCGAAGCTGACGCAATTCAACGCCGAAAACAATATCTGGCAACAATGCGAGTTAGACACCGACGCCAGCGGCAAGTTTGATACGATGCTCAAAGACACCGACGGCGACGGTGAATGGGATGAAGAGACACCTATTGTAGATAGTGACACGGAAAGCACGGAGACTCAAACGTCGCCGGAACCGTAATTCGTTTGTGACTTACCCTTGAATGAGATCGCCTATCTACTTGACATAGACGGAGACAACATAAGGAAGGATGGCCGAGACCTGCTCCTGGGTTGGTTTATCTTTCAACGTACCATCCCGTTCCATGATTTCTTTACTTTCCGGCAGCGTCGAAAGCAGGGTGCTGAGCTGGTCGGACTTGATCGCAAAATTAGCATCCGGGGGAATGACATCGACGTCTTCGTAGAAGTATTCGGCGTCGGCTGAGGCTAATGCAATACCGATTAAATTACCCTCCGAGTCAAACAACGGCCCGCCGCTGCTTCCGGCCTGAATGGGATTGCTGATCTGAAATAAGCTGGTATTATCGAGCAGTCCGTTTAATGATGAGATTCGGCCATCCGAAAACTTGATCGAAGACCCTAACACTTTTCCGAGCGGAAAGGCTAACGTAAAGACTTCTTCGCTTAGCTGAACGCGTGTTGAGCTTTTGAGGCTATACGGAACGTCGCCGGAGAAAATCTCTTCATAGTTAAAATCCTTCAGGGCAAGGATCGCCAAGTCATTGTCGATGTCCTTCAGTTGTACTTCCGCATCGAACATTCTGTCTTTGTGAGAAAAGAACACCCGAATATTCGGATAGCCGACGAGGGCGTGGTAGTTCGTTACAACAAGTCCGGTCTTATCGAGCAAAAATCCTGTCGCCTGATGGAAAAACTTCGTTTCGTCAACAACGACTTCCTCTTCCTTTTCCGGCCCTGATGTTAAACCGACAAGGACGGCATAGATCGGGGTATAGGTTGTTCGAACGATTGATTTGCCGCAGCCGGACTGAAGGCAAACGCTTAATAACAAAATTCGTAAAGTCATCTTCTTCATTTTTCCACTCCCATATCATCTTGATACGTGTTGGCTCTTCATAAGATAGCGGAATACCCCATACCCCTTTTGGGGGAGAGAGGTAAAAATCCTCAAACCTATATGACGGTTTTTCCTAAATTTACAAAACCTTAAAAGTATATCAAATGAGATTTAAAAGAACACTATATCTACCATTTTTGGGGGGATCAATCAAGAAAAAAATAATACAACGCAAACCTTCAATGGCATGGGGCGAGGGGCAACGTTTCTTTTGTATTAGGTTCGAAGATAGCCCGATCATCGAGCAAGCGCGGGAGGCGCGCAAGGAGCCGGACGCCTCAAGCTTACGGCGTGTTTGCCCAGTAGATTCGGGAGCATGAAAGTGGGGATCGAGATAGAGTGACACGTTGTATTTAGCAGTACAATTTATCGGAATATTTTTAAAAATTGGTTCCGAAAAAAAGAAATAATGACGCTTTTGCAAAAATTTTTCTGAGTAGGTGACTTTTGTTCCGCTTGCTTATCTGTTTAATATTTACATGACAGGCCGTCATTGTCCGATAAAAGACCGCCTTAATGGCATTTTAGGGGAGCGTATCCTGAACCGCCCATTTTTTTGAAAATGAGAGCAACGGAAAAGGAAAATATCATACGGTTCAAGCCGAACAATTCTCAAAAAAAAATGTTGACGTTAATGCATGACGCCGACAATATACAAAGGATGTTCGCATGTTAAATTCGTTCAGATTGTAATTGTGGCGCGCTTGGCAAATATGTGTTTATGAGCAATGTGCAATATTTGATATTTCGATTTTGTTTTGACTATCGTATGGGGTAAGGAAATATTTGAAAGGAGCGTTACTATGAATCGTGAAAGTCAAGGTAGGATGACGCGAGTTTGCCGCCAGATGGGGTACCGATGTCTCATTACTCTGAGTATCGTCGTTCTTGTAATGAGTATGGACTGCCTGGCCGGGAATAGCGGGGGGATGGAATACTACAAAATGATATCGACGGTCGAATACTCCGGCGAGGGGCAATTTAGGGACCAGACGGAAACAAGCTATTCGGTGGACAAAGAAGTCTTCGCGAATGATAGAGTGCGCTATTCCTTTATCATGAGTGATCCGAATACGGCGACGTCCCGAAAAGCTTCGAGCGACTTTTCGTTTGTCATCGACAAAAAGACGGGGTTGATGTCGGCCGCGGGTCGTGACCTGGCGTTTTGGGCCCAGATTAATAACGCCTCGGTCAAATCTCTGGATAAGGTGACAAAGGATTATATCGGTAAGACGTGGAAGCAAACCGTTGATCTTTCTTCCGTGAGTGACTCACCGATCAACGATATCAGTTTCACGTTAACCGCGATTGATGTGAGAACGAGAGCGTTTGGCAATATGATTGCTGTTCGGGCGTTATCGGAGCCGTTTTTTGTTACCATTGATAAAGGCCCGCTCCGGTGTCGGATCAATTCCGTGTATTTGTTCGATCAAGAGGTTGATAACGTGTATCTGAGCATTTCGGTTTTTGTGGGTGACACGGACGCTCGGGGCGTGAAAGAGAATCTTCGCCATGAGGTGGCGACGTACCGGACGGATTCGTCGGGCAGACCGTTGGATCTCAGTGACGTCGGCAAGGATTTTGAAGCCCTGGTCGCCAAGGTGGGCTTACGAAGGGATAGTCTGCAGATCGTGAATGAAGTGGATTTGCCGAAATGGGTTCACGAGAAGGGCGTGTCGGTCGCTCAGGTGGCAAGTATATGTACCGGCGCCGTATCCGAAGGTGCGATGAACCCGAGTTCCCTCGTTTCGACGGTGCAGGCGAAAACGCTTGGAACCCAAGTCTATGGAGCCGGCGGAGCCGCAGCGGGAGGTTCTGTTTTTGCGAAACTCGTTAGCGGTTTTGGATGGAACTTGCCGACCCTCGCTATCGTCGGAACCGCGATTGCCGTTCCGATTATTGTTTCCCAAGATGATGATGGCCATGACTATCCGTAGTCGAGTTTGAGATCGTTTATTTCATTATCTTATGTATCCAAGATAGTCTTAAAGATGGGTTTAGAGGCGATCTTAAAAACAAAATAGTTCAGAGATCAAAGACTTTATTTGTTTAAAACAGAAAAATGACCATGTTGAATATTTAGGGTCTTTAAGGGCAAGGGCGTTTCTTGAACAAGGATGTATGAGGTCAGAAGGATAGATGCGTTCGTCCATTTTTGCAAAGACATTGTGAAATGTTTCATAATATTCATATGGTTTTTTTCATTTCTGTGCCTTTCCGGTTGTAATCCCAAGGTTTCTACCCCCGAACAAATCAAAAGGTTTTCGGAGGCCGGGCCAATAGCGACGAGGGGGGACGTTGTTGGTTTGGGGGGGATACATCAAATCGGTCCCTATCGGGTCGTACCGGGGGATATTTTGGAATTTCAGATGCCCGCCGTATTGCGCGTCATTTCCACTGAATTTTCAGAATGGCTCAAACCCGTTTTTGGACGCAAGGACTACGAACCCTATTTGGCCCGCATCAGCGATAATGGGACAATTACGCTGCCAATTGTGGGACAATTATCCGTGAACAATATGACCCTGTCTGAGATAGAAGCGTTAGTTATCGATGCATACTATCCCAAATATGTTGTTCATCGTCCTATGGTTGTCTGTGAAATCATGAAGTATCAAAGAGAAAGCGAGAGAGTGTTTACGGTGATGGGGCTTGTTAAAAGTCCGAATGCTTTCCCGTATCCGCCGGACGTTCAATATAATTTAATGGAATCATTGGCCTATGCGGGTGGACTCGATATGGTCGCTGATCCTCGTTTTGTAAAAGTGTACCGGCAGGATAACAGCGGGGAAATCATGTCGGCAACATTCTCTATCGACAGCAAATCCTTTCAAGATGCCTATGCCGTGGCGATTAAACCGGGGGATGTCATCTACGTCGATCATACGTTACAAACGCGCGTTAATCAATTCATTGCGGACGTATTTAACTTCCGAGTGGGTTATTACGATGATATAAGGGATTGATGAGGCCGATATCGTAATATAAAATACTTATTCGGTTTTGCAAGACGATCATATCCGGCAGATTTCTTCAAGTTTCTACTTAAACACGTCCGATACAATAAATGTCTGTGCACAATCGTCGCACTTTTAGTAACAAAGGAGATAAGGGTTTAAATCGTTGTCTTATATGAGTATATGTTGGCACGTGCAGAGGGGTGTATCAGAAGGATTGCTTGGCATTTTATACAAGCGCTTAATATCATTGTTTTGCCGTCTAAAAAAACGCGGAGATTTGTCATAAAATTCTCCTGAGTGAGTTTTGTATTATATTGGTCCAAAGAAGTTGAATTCGAGTAATAAGGATTTAAAAAGCTGTTGAAATAAATCCGTGAATCGATGAGAGAATGGCGTATTATAAATTGAGTTACATAACGATATATAGAGGGGAAGCGGGGAAAATACGTACTGGATAAAAAATTTCGGAGAATTTTAATACTATTAAAGAGTGCAAAAGATAAAAAACCTCGAAGAGTGAGAATGTCCAATAACGCCCTCGTGTCCGATAATGGTGGCGTTTCTTGTTTTGAAGCGGTCGTGCCTAAAGTATTTTTTTTGAGATGATATTTTGTGAATAGAAGTTTCGACGAAAGGCGGATGGGATAGACGTAAAAGTCGTCTTGACAAGTATCAAAAAACACTGTAATTTTTTCGTGAATGAACGCTCGTAGGATGCGGGAGAGTGAAATTTGAAAATAATAAAAAGGTTGAAGGAAGCTCGAGCTTAAACGGCGTTGGCAATGCAAAGGTAATAACGGAACGATATAGGTATTTAGAATCGTGTTAACCATTATTCATATCAAACATGCATGTTGTTGAGTTAAACTTAAGAGGTAACATTTTCGTGGCGTGGTGTTTGCAAGCGAAAGCATTTTTGGACCGGTGAGTTTTAGCTTTTATATTAAAGGATATTTTTAATTGGTGATTGGTGTTAATATGAGTTTTTAAATTCGCCCTCTGCCGGGAAAACTATATGGAGAATCAAAAAGCAGAAAACGGAGTTTCAAACTTGGCGTTGCCGCAAAGCGATGTTTTGCTGCAGGAAGGTTTCCTTCAGATTTTGTTGAGACATCGATGGACAATTACGATTACGACGGTGTTGTCCCTGCTTTTCGCGTTTATTTATATACTCAAAGCAACGCCGATTTATTCGAGTACCTCCAGAATCTATGTCGAGCAGACGGGCCCGAAGATCATGAATGAGTACGAGGGCGTCATGACCCGGTCCAGCAACTATCTTTATACTCAGGGCGAGTTAATGAAATCCACCCCTATTATCGCGGGATTGGTGGATAATCCGAGAATAAGGAACTTCAGAACATTTGCACATATAGACAATATCGCGGCTTATATGAAAGGGAATTTAAACGTGGGGGTTGGTCGAAAGGATGATATCGTTACCGTATCGTTTGAATCCCCTTATCCTGTGGAAGCGGCCGAGATCGTCAATGCCATCGTAGAATCTTATATCAAATATCATGAATCCAGTAAACAGACGACAGCGAATACGGTGTTGAATATTCTCAAGAAAGAGAAGGTCAGGCGGGATGAGGAGCTTGTAGAAACGATCAATGAGCTTATGGAATTTACACGTCAGAATGGCGTTGTGTCTTTGGATCAAAGAGGGGGCAATATTGTCTTCGACCGGCTGACAAAGATTTCTACGGCGCTGACGGAAGCCCAATTAATGGCTCTCAATGCGCAAGCCGATTACGAAGCGGTCAAAAGCATGGCCGATGAGCCGAAGAAGGTTAAGCAGTACGCCTCCGCCTCAACCACAGCGGGCGTGCGTGTGTTTGTCAATGATACGGAAACTCAGTTACAGGCCGAACTTCGGGCGGCTGAGATGGAACTGCGAAATGCACGGTATCATTGTACAGAAGACCACCCGGCGGTTCACGCCATTCATGCCAAAATTGAGCGTATCGAGAAAGATATCAATGAGCAGGCCAAAGATTTTGCTGATTCCTATATAGAGGTTATGCAGCTTCGGTCCATTGCGGCAAAAGAAAGAGAAAAAGAGCTGCAAGTGTCCTATGATATCCAATACGAAGCGTCTCGCGACTTGGGAATCAAGGCGACGGAATTCTCGGTGTTGCAATCGAAAATGGAGCGAATCGAGAGGTTCTGCGAAATCCTTGATAACCGTATCAAGGAGTTGAACGTCACGGAAGATGTGGGGGCGTTAAATATTAGTGTGTTGGAGGCGGCGCGTCCGGCGGACAATCCTTCGAAGCCGGAAAAGACCAAATATATGGCGACGGCTTTGGCGTTGGGACTTATGCTTGGAGGTGGTTTGGCGGTTCTTCGCGACATGTTAGACTATCGCCTCCGATCCGCAGAAGAGATTTCTGTTGTTCTTGGTGTTCCCGTTCTCGGTGTTGTTCCGGCAATGCCCAAAGGAGAGACTGCGGCATTACCTGGACAAAATGTTTCAGGTTTGCTCAGGGGCATCGTATACGGTAGTCATCGAAGGACCAGTGGAAGGGTCGCCGTCGGTTTATCACACGGTAAGCCGGAAAAGACACCGCATACGAATATGGGACGTTCGCGCCGGATTGATTCTGAGTTTAGCTCCGTTAAATGGATTCAGAATGTCAATAAAAAAAGCCGCAGAACGGTCCAAGCCGGTGTCTCTCGAGAGCCGATTGCACGTCCGCGTTCAGAATCGCCTGTGCAAACAAGGATCGTAAGGAAAGAGAAGGGCCGTTTAAGTAGAAAAGATATTGTCAGACGCGGACAAAAGGCTCACCTCGAACCCAAATCCATCGTCGCGGAAGCCTATCGGACCATTCGCACGGCTGTGTTTTTCGGTGTTCCCAAGGATGAGGCGAAATCGATCCTGATTACGTCTCCGTCGCCGGGGGACGGCAAGAGCACAATCGTGAGTAATTTGGCGATTGCCATGGCACAGGCCGGGCAAAAGATCCTCGTTATCGATGCGGATTTTCGAAAACCGATGCAGCATAATATTTTTGAAATTGACCGGGAAGAAAAGGGATTGGCGGACGTTATCGCAGGAGTCGTGGATCTGGAAGATGCGGTTAAAGCCGGGCCGGTCGAAGGTTTAGAGATATTGAGTTGCGGTACTGAAATTCCGAATCCGTCGGAAGTATTGAATAGCGATGCGTTCGCCCGGTTGTTGGGGGAGTTCACTGAGCGATATGATCGTGTGATTATCGATTCGCCGCCGGTGGGACCGGTGGCGGATAGTCAAATACTTTCTGCTATTTGCAACATCACGCTATTGGTTTTAAGAGCGGAAGTATCCACTCGCAAGAATAGCCAACATGCCCGTGATAGTTTGATCGGTGTGGGGGGGCATTTGCTTGGAGTCATCGTCAACGGGGTCCGTCGAAAAAGCGGTTCTTACGGGTATTATTCCGGTTATGGGTACTACAATCAGTATGGCTATTATGGGGACAAGAACAAATCAAAGGTCTCGGAAGGATAAGTCATCTATAGATTTATTATAGGATTTGTCGTTATCGTGCCTTCTCAACAGATTGTAACACGTATGTCCAAAAACGGAGGAATGGACTTGATAATAGAACGGAACGTCTGAAAGGTTTGGAGCCGTCGCTCATGGAGGATTCTACACGAGAAAGCTACGTTGACATCCATTGCCATTGTCTGCCCGCTGTCGATGATGGTCCTGCGTCGCTTCAGGAATCGCTTACCCTATGCAGGGCCCTTCGGGAAGACGGGATCACCGACGTGATCGCCACTCCCCATCAACTGGGACGATACAATGATTCAAACGAGGCGGCACCGATTCGAGAACATGTGGCTATTTTAAATACGGAATTGGAACGCAACGGTGTGTCACTCAAGATCGTACCGGGTGGGGATGTTCGTGTCGATGAGAGAATCTGTCAGCTTATCGAGGAAGATAAGATCCTGACTCTTGCGGATCAGCGTAAAATTATTCTTTTAGAATTGCCCCACGAGATTTATATCGATATCGAACCTTTATTGATCGACCTTTCCGCTATGGGCATTCAAGCGATCATTTCTCATCCGGAGCGGCACCCGGTGCTCGCGCGACATCCGGAACGCCTGTTAAAATGGCTGGATTGTTCCGCGTATTTGCAGGTGACGTGCGCCAGCTTGCTGGGTGACTTCGGACCGGGGCCTCAGACGGCGGCCTGGCATTTTCTCTCTATGGGGTGGACGTCTTTTGTCGCAACGGATGCCCATAATCTCAGCGGTCGCCGCCCCCGGATGAACGCCGCCTTTGAACAAATTAGCAAACGACTCGGACGGGCTTTGGCCCGATTGGTTTGTATCGAAAATCCCTTGAGAGTTCTTCAAGGCAAGGACGTGTTTTTCGCATGCGATGTCAACACAGGGAAGTATCCTGAAATTGGCTAAAGCCGTCCGGTTTGATTACAGTATGTTCGAAAACGTTGTAGATTTTTACATTTATCAACTCAACAGGCATTTTGCCGGGACGTGTCGGAGACCGGAAGACTATCGTCCGGGTAAAAAAATTTGCCTTCAATGGCGTCCACCGCTGGAGGCAGCGAAAGAACTCGTGGAAGCCCTTTCTGCTCGTCCGGCTCTTTTAGAGCAGGTGAAACTATCTTAATAAAGACTAAGGGAGCATTAGAGTCCAAAAAGAAGATGAAGAGTGAGAGGGTGCATCTCGTTGGTGGACACCATGGAGGGTACACTGGCGGGATTGGGATTTTGCGCGGTTTATGAAGACTTATTTAGCCGTATATCTCGGTTCCTCTGTCCTGGCGATTCTGGCGACTGCGATCGTGATCCGGATTGCCAGGCGATTTCAC
>JAFGTG010000401.1 GCA_016934255.1 Sedimentisphaerales bacterium | reverse complement strand
CTACCGAAATAAACCAAAATGACTCTCGTTGTCAAGAGATTCGGGCATTTTGTTACTCGAATATACTCCTTAGGTGATTCCGGAAAAGGCTAACATAAAATAATTTGAAATCAACAATGGATTTTTGGTATTCTGTATATAATAAGACCTCCATACGTCGTAGGAGATGCGACAAAAAAAACACGGCATAAGATGCTTTTACAGGAGGCAACACAATGAAACAGAAACATGCCTTCACACTCATCGAGCTGCTCGTCGTCATTGCCATTATCGCCCTGCTGATGGGCATCCTCCTTCCGGCCCTGAATATCGCCCGAGACCACGGGCGCAGAGCGTCCTGTATGAGCAACATGCGCCAGGTGGGTTTGGCGCTGATGATGTACCAGAACGAGTATGAAAAAACGCCGCCGAAAACCCAGGCGGTTTACGACTACGCCAGCCCCGCCGCCCAAGATAATGTGCTTAAGCTCTTGAGGCCGTTTGTCGGAGCCGAGGAACCGAATCGGGCGACTCCGGTGTATGCCTGTCCCGGGCTCAAGGCAAATCCGAATCCCGCCTACGCCCCCTCGCGCGTCAGCCGGACCGGGTACCTCGTCAACGCCGTTGTCATGGGCCGGCGGGTCGCGGCGATCCCAAGTCCCGGCCGAATCATCGCCATGCAGGAAGGATGGGCGCTGTCGAATCATCTTTGGGTCCAGCCGGAGCCGGTGATCCGCAACGAGGATACCTTGTCCGGCCGGGCCTATACACCGTATCAGGAATGGCACATGTTCGCCAGCCAGGGGGATCATTCATCCTGGTTTACCAAAGAACGCCGCGAGCAAACCGCCAACGTTCATAATAAGGGCGGCAATTTTATCTTTTGCGACGGCCACGCCGGCTATCGGAAATACTGGGACCGAGAAAGCGGCGACTACGGCCTGGTCGATCCTCAGACAAAAGCCAGCGTTCCTTATGAACCCACGCGAGCGAGCACAACCCGGACTCTGGACGCCGCCTTTTAATATGTATAATGATTCTGTTGAAATATCCAATACGGATTAACCTGTTCAAAGGGTGTATGCGGCTCTACATGGGACTGCTTCTTTTGCTCTTGAGTTGCAGCAAAAATCCCCAGGCGGATGCAACGAACGAACTGGCCGCCAGCTTCGAAGGCTCACCGGTCCGGGAAGAGATCATTAAAGCTAACGCCGCGTTTGAGGCCGGCCACTACAAAGATTCACTGCTCTTGCTTCATAAAGTGGTAAGCCGGACCGATCTGACTGAACGTCAGAGAGCGGCGATGGCTGGTATCGTCGGTGAACTTCTCAAGATCGTACACGACGATCCGCAATTGTCTCATGATACCCAGCTTCATCATATCATGGAACTTTTGGTCCGTAGAACGATGGGGGAAACCTGAGTGTCTTGTCGCTATCCGCCCACCATTCCAGTACCCAAGACCTTCATACAATGAGGGCAGACAAAAAGGCGAACGACCTTCATCCTGATAATTCCCGTCTGCTCGAAGTACTGTATTTCCTTAATCTCTTCGTTACAGTAGGGACAGATCGGCCATTTATCCTCGTCCTGAATCGGCGTATAATCCATCTTTCCCATAACAGATTCCCTGTGGGTAGAAAGGCTTAATCGTCGTCGGTGACTTCCTCGGTTTCAAGAACCTTCCCGTCGGCCGTGACTTCGATTTCATACGTCTTGCCGTTTGCCGTTCCCTCCAACTCATAGATAGCCTGGCCGTCTTTTTCCTCCATTTCGGCCTCGGTAAGGGTGATCCCTTCGACGGCGCCCTCAGCCGCGGCTATCGCCGGTTGCGGAACCTCCGAAAGAGGAATCTCTTTTTCCTTCTCAAACACCGATTCAAGCGACTCACAACCCGCAAGACACACCAACACCAAACCCATTGCGACCAACCGCGTTGTCATAGCATGCCTCCTTTTTCCTGATGCCAACGATCCTGTCGGGCGGATACAGCCCCCGCCCTTCTTATGACGATTCTGCAAGAAACAAATTATCTCGTAACGGTATTATATCGTCGAGATCCTTTTTATGCCACCTCGATATCCTTGCAAAGATAAACATCCTGGATCGCATGAAAAAGTTCGACGCCTTCTTTCATCGGCTTTTGAAACGTCTTTCGTCCCGAGATCAATCCCATGCCCCCGGCCCTCTTGTTAATGACCGCCGTTTTGACGGCCTGGGCCAGATCGTTCTTGCCGGACGCGCCGCCGGAATTGATTAAACCGATCCGCCCCATATAGTTATTCACCACCTGATACCTGGTCAAATCGATCGGATGCTCGGAATTAAGCTCCGTGTACATCTTCTCATGAAACTTGCCGAAACTACCTTCTTTATTGAGGGCCTTGTAGCCGCCATCGGTCACCGGCGCTTTCTGTTTGATGATATCGGCTTGGATCGTCGCGCCGAGATGGTTGGCCTGCCCCGTCAGATCGGAACTGAGGTGATAATCCTCCCTTCCTATCTTGAAAGCCTTGTTGCGCAGATAGCACCAGAGAACCGTTACCATGCCCAACTCATGCGCTCGATGAAAGACCTCGCTGATTTCCTGAATCTGTCGGCCGCTCTCTTCCGAACCGAAATATATCGTCGCTCCAACCGCGACGGCGCCCATATCAAAGGCCTGCTCGACATTAGCAAACAGAATCTGATCGTACGTATTGGGATAGCTCAGCAATTCGTTATGGTTGAGCTTGACAATGAAAGGTATTCGGTATGCGTACTTCCTCGCAACGCTCCCGAGCACGCCCAACGTCGATACGACCGCGTTACAGCCCGCTTCGAGAGCCAGTTTCACGATATTCTCGCCGTCGAAATAGATGGGATTCGGCGCGAAAGACGCCCCGGCCGAATGTTCAATCCCCTGGTCCACGGGCAGGATCGAAAGATAACCCGTCCCGGCCAAGCGACCCGTATTGAATAAAAGCTGCATATTCCGCAACACCGGATTCGGCCGGTCCGACGGCACAAAAATGCGCTCGATCCAATCGGGGCCGGGGAGATGAAGCTGGCTCTTGTTGATCTTGGGCGAGTTGAAACCGAGCAAATCATCGCCGTCTTTGCCTAATAACTTCGTTATTTGATCCACATTCATTCATAACTCCTTTCAATGTAACTTTTTGATTATGATTACGACGAGTCTAACGGCAGTGTTCTCTCGTTGTCAACAATCACGGGAAAAACGATGTTGGAAAAGCCGGTTATTTCAAATCGTGTTTTGATATTGACAGACGATACGGCCGGACTTAAATAGCCTGGATGAATATCAAAGAACGTAGGAATATATTGGTTACCTGTGGGCCGGGATTGAAAGAGTATCTACAAGCAGAACTTGATGGCTTGGGATTTCAAATCGTCGAAAGCCATCCCGGAAGCGTTCTGGTCCGCGGATCGTTTATCGATTGCATGAAGCTGAATTACTGCCTTCGGACCGCGTATTGCGTGCTCTATCTCCTGCGCGAATTCCGGTGCGGAAGCGCTGAGGCGCTGTACAAACAAATCGGAAACATCCCGTGGGAAAATCTTATCGATCCGACAAGTTATTTTTGCGTCGTCTCGAACGTGGATACGTGGACGATCAATAACACGATGTATCCGAACCTGAAGGTCAAGGACGCCATCGTCGATCGGATCAGCCGCAAGACCGGCTGCCGGCCGGACAGCGGCTCCGACAGAAATAAAATCGTGATCCATCTTTTCTGGAAGGATCACCAGGCCTGGATCTATCTGAACACCTCCGGCGTGAAATTGTCCGACCGGAATTATCGCAAGATGCCGCATAAGGCCCCGCTTCGCGAATCGCTGGCAGCCGGGATGCTCATGGCCGCCGGGTATGACGGCTCGCAGGATATCGTCTTGCCCATGTGTGGCAGCGGCACGCTGGCCATCGAGGCGGCCCTGATAGCCATGAACAAACCGGCGGGCAGCCTGCGAAGTAATTACTGCTTTAAGCACGTGAAGATTTTCGATGAGGATCTATGGCAGGAAATCAGACGTGCGGAGGGCAAGAACACTCAGAAAAGCGGACCGCCGAAACGGATCATCGCCACCGATAGAGACGAACAGGCCATCTCTTCCGCACGGCAGAATGCAAAGACGGCCGGCGTGGAGCAATGGATCGAATTTGACGTGTGCGATTTTGCCGAGACGGACATCCCGGAAGGTAACGGAATTGTCATGATGAATCCTGAATACGGGCTTCGGCTCGGAGAACTCGAACCGCTCATGAAAGAATACAAACGAATCGGCGATTTCCTCAAACAAAAATGCACCGGCTATACCGCCTATATTCTGACGGGCAACAAGGAGCTATCGGTGAAAATCGGATTAAAAGCGTCTCGCCGGATTGTTTTCTACAATGGAAACATCGAGTGCCGCCTATTGAAATACGACCTCTACACAGGGTCAAAACGCTAATTCGTTCCGGCGTATGCATATACCCGTCAGTCTTTGGGCGAATGACGAATGGGTGGATGATGGGTGAACGGTAGCCTTATCCGCTGCAATCCTGTCCAGCACTCTGTTTTTTGCTTTTCCTTTTCTCTGCTTGCCTATATCATCAGAAGCTGATATATTTTGAGGACTTATCGAATGGAGCGCCCGTAGCTCAGACGGATAGAGCGTCGGTTTCCTAAACCGAAGGTCGCAGGTTCGAATCCTGCCGGGCGTATCGACCGTTTACGGTCAAAACAGGCCGTTTGGTCATTTGGAGAAGACCGAACGATCCTGTGTTAATAAATTGAAAGCCATATTAAAGGGGAATGGATATGAGGAAGTATGGGGTTCTATTGCCGCTATGTTTGATGTGTCTTTTGACGGGTTGCGCGAAGTATTACTACCATGAGGATAAGACATTCAATCAGTGTGCATGGGACCGGGCGGATTGCTTGTTCGAATTAAAGAAGCGTCTCGCTTCAGAATCGCCGGGCTGGGGGGACTATAAACAAAAGTTCTTAGAGCATTGCATGCAAAACAGAGGCTATCAACTTGTTACAGAAGACAAATTACCTCTTGATGTGAAACGTCAGGATCCGGATTCGGGTCTTCGGGGTTATCTTTACGGGCACCGCCGCGGGATTGCCGGTGCGTTAGATGAGGAGTGATTGAACGGATCGAAACGGTCACCTGGTTTCATGGATGATTCCACAGGAAACGGGAGCATGGCTTCCATCGACTACCAGAAACCCCACAAGGGCACACTTAAACTTGCGGTCACAGGGAGGTTGGACGCAGAGACGACCGGTCGTCTCTGGTCACAAGCCGTCCGGAAGGTGGCTGAAACCCAACCGGAAATACTCGTCGTCGAGGCCGGCGGCGTAAACTATTGCGACGGAGCCGGGGTGGCCCTCTTGTTACGACTCAAACATACCCAGGAAGAACGCGGCGGTCAAATTCAAATCAACGGTTTGCAGCCCCGGTTCGAACAGCTCATGGAGCTCTTCGACCCGGGCCGGATGGACACATCCGAACAAAAGAGCGCTTCATGGATTACTTCCGTTGAAAACACCGGTCAACTGACTTTCCGCTTATTGCAGGATTTCAAGGTGCAAGTCAGTTTTATCGGAGAACTCTTCGTAAAGCTTGTGCATGCACTGACGCATCCCGGAAACCTGCGCTGGAGGGATACCCTGGTGATCGCCGAAAAATCCGGGGCTAACGCCGTCGGGATCACGGCGTTGCTGGGTTTTTTGATCGGATTGATCCTGGCGTTTCAATCCACCGTTGCGATGCGGAAATTCGGCGCCGAGATTTTTGTCGCGGACCTCGTCACGATCTCGCTGTTCCGGGAGCTCGGTCCCCTGCTGACGGCGTTTATTCTGGCCAGCCGGAGCGGATCCGCCTTCGCGGCCGAATTAGGGACCATGAAGGTCAATGAAGAGATCGACGCGCTGACCACGATGGGCCTCGATCCGGTCCGGTTCCTGGTGGTGCCGCGAGTGATCGCCGCCGTATTCGTAATGCCGCTTTTGACGATGTTCAATAACGTCTTGGGCCTGATCGGTTGCGGATTGGTGATGATCTCTGTGGGTTTCACCCCGGCGGCGGTTCTAAACCAGATTCGAGAGGCCGCCTTTCTCGGCGATCTGTTTGGCGGCCTCGTGAAAACATTCGTCTTTGGGACGTTGATTGCGGGAATCGGATGTCTCCGCGGACTCCAAACCGGAACGGGCGCCAGCGCCGTAGGAGATTCCGCGACACGCGCCGTCGTCAGTGGCATTATCGCTATTGTGATCGCCGACGGCGTCTTTGCCGTGATCTATTTCTTTTTGGGCATTTAAAACAAGATGGACGTAGATATGAAATCCATCATTCGAGTCGAAGACCTCACCGTCGCCTACGGCGATAACGTGATCCTCGAAGATATTAACTTCGAGGTCAACCCCGGGGAGATTTTCGTCGTCTTAGGCGGATCGGGATGCGGTAAGAGCACACTGCTTAAACACATGATTAGTCTGCATGAGCCGGTGAAAGGCAGAATTTTCATTGATGGCATGGATATTGTCTCGGCCGAAGGATCCGAGCTGCTCGATATTCTACGTCGAATCGGCGTGATGTACCAACACGGCGCTTTATTTGGTTCGATGAATTTGCTGGACAATATCTGCCTCGTGCTCGAGGAATTTACCGATCTTTCACGCGACGCGATGGAAATGATCGCCCTGATGAAATTGAATATCGTCGGCCTGGCGGATTCCGCTTATAAAATGCCCTCCGAGCTCAGCGGCGGGATGAAAAAGCGGGCGGCGATCGCCCGAGCGATGGCCCTCGATCCCAAGATATTATTTCTCGATGAACCGTCCGCGGGACTCGACCCGATTACCTCGGCGCAGGTGGACGAGCTGATCCTAAAACTCTCTCAGAATCTTACGATGACCTTTGTCATTGTCACACACGAGTTGCCGAGTATCTTTACCGTGGCCGATCGGGTTATTATGTTGGATAAAAATGCAAAAACGATTATCGCCACCGGCAAACCGGACGAGCTTCGCGACCAAAGCGACAATCCGTGGGTGCGCCAGTTTTTCAATCGGCAAGCGAACGCAAAAATTTCGGAATCATAAACGCTAAAGGACATTGGATGAGGACGTCAGATGGGTACGAAACCGAACTATTTTAAGATCGGCTTGTTTGTCATTGCGGGAAGTGTGTTGATTTTGACGGCCGTCGTCGTCTTGGGAGCCGGGCTTTTCCAACAGGACAAGTCGTATTTTGAGACCTATTTCGATGAATCCATCAGCGGCTTGAGCGTAGGCTCTCCCGTGGAATTCCGGGGAGTGAGAATCGGTGACGTCGAAAAGATATCGTTCATCGGCGATGAATACGACGTCTTGGGCACCTCGTCGGGATCATCGAAATACGAACACTACGTCATGGTCCTGTGTTCCATACCTCGTGAGAACCTGCCCGGTGTATCCTATGAACAGAGGGTGGGCTATTTGGAAAACATGGTGTCCCGTGGTTTGCGAATCCGGCTGACCTCCAATATACTGACGGGACAGGCTTATTTGCAGGCGGACTTTCTCGATCCGAAACGGTTCCAGACGCTCGATATCGGCTGGCAGCCGGAACATCTCTATATCCCGTCGGCCCCCAGCGAACTGATGACGTTAAAAGATTCCGTGGATAAGGTGCTTTATCGATTGCAGGAAATCGATATCGATAAGTTAGTCGCCGCCGTCGAGAGCGTTTTGGCTTCTCTGGATACGGCCATTGCCAATGCCAAGGTCGGAGATATCAGTCAAGAGGCCAGAGAGTTGTTGGCTGAGGCTCGCAAGCAAATCGAAAAACTCAATACCGAAAAGCTGAGTCTTGCCGCCCGACAAACCCTCACCGCTGTGGATCGAGCCGTCGGAGATGCCAACGTTCCCGCCTTGAGCCGGGAGATTCAAAGCTTGATTGTGGAGGTTCGCCAGACGAACGCCAATTTGCAGAAATTGCTGGCCAGTCCGGAACCGGTTTCCGGACCGAGCAATCTGCCTGAGATGATTGCCCGACTCAACAAAACGCTCTACCGGATCGACAAGCTCATCTCCACGGAAAAGCCGCAAATCGAGGTGATGCTGGCCAATTTCAAAGAGATTTCGGATAATCTCAAACGGTTGACCGAGAATCTCAAACAGCATCCGTCGGACTTGTTATTCAGCAAACCCCCACCCCCATTGGAGACGTTGAAATGATACCAAGATTACGTGCGTGTTTCTGTATCGCCATGCTTGTGTGGCTGGCGGCACTTTCAGGGTGCAGCAGCACGGAAACCTATAGCAGGAAGTACTATGTTTTTCATGCCGCCCGGCCGAGTGAATCGGCGAGGACGCAAACGGATTTTATCCTGGAGCTATCCCGTTTGACGATCGATTCGGCGTTTAGCGGCAGCGGGCTGGTGTATCGAGTCGGCGATTCGAAATATGAGTCGGACTTTTATAACGAGTTTCTGGCCTCGCCTTCCGCGATGATCACCGATACCATGCGCAACTGGCTCTCGATGTCCCGTCTTTTCAAAAGGGTATTGGATTCCGGAAGCCTGATCGATCCGACCCATATCATCGAGGGGAACATCACGGCGCTTTACGGGGATTTCAGAGAACCTTCATCACCCAAAGCGACCATTGAGATGCGCGTGTTTCTTCTGGAAATAGAAACCGGAGAAGATCCCCTTCCTATTTTTGGCAAGACGTACACGTCCTCGATAAACCTTGAATCCGAAGATCCGGAAGGTTTGGTCGAAGCCTATGGACGTTGTCTTGAAAAAATTCTATCCACGCTGGAAAGCGATTTAGCGGAGCGACTGTCTTAACCCACTTCCGGACTGGGCGTGGTAACGACGTCTTGATCCTCGGGAAACAACCGTCGGAGGAAACCGAGAACATCTTCGGCCATCAGATAAAGACACGGAACAATCACCAACGATATGGCCGTGGCGAACAAGATACCGAATCCCAGCGAGATCGCCATCGGGATCATGAACCGCGCCTGACGGGACGTCTCGAAGATCATCGGGGCCAGTCCGCCGAAGGTCGTCAGCGTGGTCATGAGAATCGGGCGAAAACGCCGGCCGCCGGCCTGATGGATCGCCTCCATCGAAGAAGCTCCTTCGTGTCGCTGTCGGTTCGCATAATCGATAAGCACCAGGGAGTCATTGACCACGACACCGCAAAGCGCGACGATCCCCATCATACTCATCAGACTCAGGGCATACCCCATGAGAATGTGCCCCAGTACGGCCCCGACAATGCCAAACGGAATGGCAATCATCACGATAATCGGCTGATAGTAACTTCTAAACGGCACGGCCAGCAGTGCATAGATAGCAAACAAAGCTAAAAATAATCCATTAAATAAGCTCGCCATGCTCTCCATCATATCCTGCTGTCGTCCCTCCCATCCATAGGACAACCCCGGGAACATGCGGGCGAGTTCCGGCAGCACTTCCGATTCGAGCGTCGCCTGCACCTGGCTGGTTTGCGACATCGGCTCGACGTTGGCTGTGACACTGACGGTGCGCCGGCCGTTGCGTCGATTGATCGTCGTGTAGGCGCGGCCCCGTTCAACGTGGGCGATCTGAGCCAGCGGCACATCCGTGCCCTGCGGCGTTCGAATCAGCAATTGTTCCAGGTCATACTGGCGGACCCGTTGCTCGCGAGGCAGACGGACCTTGACCCTGACTTCGTTGCGCCCCCGCTGCTGTCGAACGGCTTCGGCGCCGTAAAAGGCATTTCGCAGTTGTCGGGCCAGGGCCTGTTGAGTCAGTCCGAGGCTGTGACCTTCCTGGGTCAAGCTATAATCCAACTGGCGTTTGCCGGGCGTATATCCGTCGTCGATATCCTTGACGTTCGAAAAGTCCGCCAGCATCGTGGCCAGGGTCTCACTTGCCCGGTCCAGCACGTCAATATCGCGATGGCTGAGTTCAACCGTTAAGGCCGCTCCGCGACCGGGTCCGCCCCGGTCGGCTTCGAATCGCAAACTTTCCAGGCCGGGAATGGCGCCGACACGCTCTCGCCACACCTGTGTCAATTCCGTTGTGCTAATAGGTCGGATATCGGGATCCGTCAGATAAACAGAGACTTCGACGACATTTTCGTCGATTAACGTAAAGATGCCTTCCACCAGTTTTTCGCCGCCATTGGCCGCGGCGGTTTTTTCCGCCGCCGCAAGCAATCGTTGAGAGATTTCCTCGGCTTTGGATATAGGCGAACCGTAGGGCAGTGTGGCGGTCACAAAAGCGATATCGGACTCAATCCTCGGCATTAAAATCACGCCAATACGGCCGCTAATGACGTAACCCAAGATAACGATGAGTACGGCAACACTCACTGTGACTGTGATCATCCGAAAGCGGATACATACATCCAAAAACGGCATATATAATTTGTTAATGAATCCTTCCAAACCCCTGCTGAAAATTTGTTGAATGATTCCTAAAAGCCCGGGACGACCTGATCGTTGTTTACCGTGAGCCAGATGGCAGGGAAGAATAAGCAGCGCTTCAATCCAGGAGATGGAAAAAACGGTAATAACGACAAAAGGAACAACCCGCCAAATTTTGCCCATAACGCCCGGAATATAACAGAGCGGCATGAAGGCGACGATATTGGTCAGAATACTGAACGTCACCGGCAGCAAGACGTCGTGCGCGCCGGAAATGGCGGCCTGCATCGAACTCATGCCCTGTTGGCGATACTCGTAGATATTCTCGCCCACCACGATCGCATCATCCACGACGATTCCTAATGCAATAATGAAGGCGAACATCGAGATCATATTGATCGTGACGTCGAACATCGGTAGAAAAAGAAAACAGCCTAAAAAGGAGATCGGAATACCCATGGTGACCCAGAACGCCAGACGAAACTCCAGGAACAGCCCCAAGAGCAAAACCACGAGCGCCAGTCCGTAAAAAGCATTCTTTAAAAGCAACTCCAGACGCTGGCGGTAGATATCCGACCGGTCGTAATTAATCACCCAATGGATGCCGGGCGGAAGGTCTCTTTCAATCTCGACCATAGCCGAACGCACAGCATCGGACACGCCTATCGGGGTTTGCTTGCCGACCCGATATACTTCAAGCCCGACGGCCCGTTTTCCGTTATACGTCGCATAACGATCTTGTTCTTCGAAGGTATCTTTCACCCTGGCCACGTCACTTAGAAAGAGCACGGAACCGTCCGCCGTCGTAATCAACGGGATCGTCGCAAATTCTTTGGCCCAGTCCCGGCGTTCATTCACGCGCAGAAGAATATCACCGCTCTGCGTTTCAAGGCTGCCGCCCGGAATTTCAACGGAGGTAGCCTGGACGCGCTGTGCCACCTGATTCAGCGTTAAACCATATCTGCGAAGGGCGTGCTGATCGATTTCTATCGCCACTTCGTATCGACGGGCGCCGCGAAGATCCACCTGTGTGATTTTGGGATCCTGCAGCAGGCGGTCCCGCACCTGCTCGGCCAGCTCGCGCAGAATCCATTCACTGGCGTCGCCATAAAGCTGGATTCGCAGCACCTCGCGCCGGATAATCAAAAGACTGACTTCCGGCTCCTCGGCGTCCAGAGGAAACGTAATGATTCGGTCGATTTCCTGCTTGATATCCTGATAGATTCGCTGTTGGTCGGCCCCCTCTTCCAATTCCGCCTGGACTAAGCCCATTCCTTCGGACGCCGTCGCCGTAATTTCCTTGATTCCGTCCAAACCCCGGATCGCTTCCTCGATAACAAGGATGATACCCTGCTCGACTTCTTCCGGACTCGAACCGGGGTAGGCGACCTGGATTGTAATCATATCCAAATCGAATTCGGGAAAGACCTCCTGCTTGATGCGGGTCGCCACGAACAGCCCCCCGATCAAAAAGACAAACATCATCAAATTGGGCGTAATGCGATTGTGGGTCATCCATGCAATCGCTCCGCGTTTTTCATTGCGGTCATGCCGGGGTGCGGGCGTATCGGACATTATCTCTGTCCCCCATTCTCAGTGGCGACCTCGATATCCGTCGTCGTATTCTGCTCTTGCTTGGGTGACACCATCAGAGGCATACCCGCAACGGGTGCGGCTATATCGGTAACGACAAGATTTTCACCTTCGGTCAAACCCTCGGTTACGAACACCTGATCGCTCTGGCTGAAAATGACCTCGACGGGCCGGATTTCAAGCTCGTTGGCATCGTTCATAATCCAGACGGTCTTATTATCATCACGAAGATGCGACCACTTCACCGGAAATACGGAATTTAACGTTCGTCCCTGGATTTCCGCGGAAACATACGAGCCCATTAAAAGCGCCGGTAACTCATGATTTTCCGGCTTCAGGCAAAACGGATCATCCACGGCTACGAGCAGCCGCGCCAATCGGCCCTGGGTTTCCAACTCACCGAGCAGGCAAACGACTCGACCCACCCGAAAGCGATCGGCGCCCCAGGCACGGGTGTTGTAGATCTTCACGTCCGAGCCGGGATCGCCGTTCTGCCGGGGGATCGTGAGCCACTTAAGCTGATCGATCCACACTTTCACTTCAATCCAGGCTTCGTCCGTTCCAATGAGCGTCACTAAATTGGTGGTCACGGAAACCGTGGCGCCAAGATCGGTCTGTTTGTCCTGAATAATGGCATTGAACGGTGCATTGACATCACAACGTGTTAAATCGAGCTTTGCCTTCTGCAGGGCGGCCTGAGCGGATTCCTCCGAGGCCTGGGCGGAGGCCAGATGGGGCTCCCGCAGCACGAGTTCGCGATCTTCCTCATTGATCTCTTCACCCAGGAGTTCATATTCCTGTTTGGCAATCGCCTGGTTGCCCTGTTCCACTTTCAAATTCATCGTGGCATTAGCCACATCGTAATGTCGTTGACGGACGATGATTTCATAGTCCCGATGATCGACGGCCATGAGTTTCTGCCCGGCTTTGACAATGCCGCCCGGGACGACGTCATCCGAGACCTCGACAAGACGTCCCGTCACCTGGGGACGCAATGTAACCTGCTGAGCCGGCATGACAATCCCGTCCCCCGTTACTGTCGTGATACAATCTGCTTTCTGAGTCGGCATGACCTGCACGAGCCTGGCCTGAGGCGGAGGCTTCTTGCGACCCGCGCGAGGGCTCGTATTCACCTGATAGCGGTACGCGGCAAACGCACCGACAAGAATCAATGCCGAGATGATAATTCTGGCCAGCCCCTTGGCCAAGATTCGCAGCATTCGATGGGGCTGTTTCTGCCGGTTCTCATTAGACTTTTTCATAGCTGATATTATCCTACCTATTCTGGATGAATTCCATAATTCGCATTCTCGCGGATTTGCGCCAGTTCGGGTTGTTGTAATTCACACGGTCCGGCAATGGATCGATACAAATCAATGCGTCGCTGGATGAACGTGCGCCGGGCGGTCGCAATGTTCCGTTCGAGCGCTTGCAGGGATTCCAGCGATTCGAGAACGCGAATATAATCGACTTGCCCTTTCATGTAGCTTTCCTGATTTCGCCTGTAGGTCAGACGCGCCAGTTCGAGGCGGTACTCGAGATTTTTGATTAATTGTTTCTGTTGTCGTTCTCGCGTTATGGCGCTTTCGACTTCCTCCAGGGCATCCAAAATCGTCTGGCTCCAGGCGTGGATGCGTTGTGAGACAATCGCCTCCTGTCGGCGCACTTCCGCTTTCCGCAAGTCCTTGTCAAAGATCGGCTGAACGGCATTGGCGGCCAGATTCGCCAGCCAGTCATCGAACAGATCGCTTACCTTAACGGTGGACGTGGTCTCGGCATACGCAGAAATTCTGAGACTCGGATACTGATCGGCAATCGCGATCGCCAAACGTTGATCAGCGGCCTGGACCTGTCGATAGCTTTGACGCACGTCCGGCCGGCGAAGGAGAACATCCGTGGGAACGCCGAGTTTGGGAATAGGCGGCAGCGTAGGAAGCTCGATAGACGTTTGTTGCCATGACGATCCCGGTTTTTCCCCGATTAAGACGGACAATGCATACTGTAATAACTCAACTGTTTCCTCGGCGGTGATAAGCTGGGCTTCCGTGGACGCGACGAGCTGGCGTTGTCGATAAACGTCCGCGGCGCCGGCGGCGCCCTTTCGCCACTGAACCGTGACAATTTTCAAAACATCCTGATTCGTCTTGATCTGATCGCGCGCAATACGAGCCAAGGCCTTGGCTTCAGCGAGCTGATACCATGTATTGGCAATCGACGCCGCTAAGGTAATGGCGGCCGTGTCGATGGCATCGCGTTGTGCTTCCACATCGAGCCAGGCGGCCTGTTGTGTAGAGCGCAGTTGGGACCAGAGATCGACTTCATAGCTGGCCGCGACGCCGACGGAATAAAGACTGGTGTAGTTCACGGCTCCGTTGGCCTCCTGACGGGTCCGTCCGACCTCCCCCGCCAGGCTGGCCTGGGGCCACAGGGTGGCATTCGTCTGCTCGGCGAGCGCCCGAGTTTGGACGAGCCGATCCCAGGCCACCTGCAAATCGAAGTTATTCGTCAGAGCTTGATCAATCAGATCATTAAGTTCGTTATCATCGAAAGCGCGCCACCACTTCTCTTGCATCGGTTCCGTCCCCATGGTGGTAAAGGTGTCCGGGATCTGAATCAACATGTCCGGTTCCTTGAGTGGGTGTTTACACCCAACCAGCGTTAGGAACAGAAGACCCATTATCATTTGTTTATTTATTCGTTTTAACATACGCATAACGCCATACATGAGGTTTACGTGTGATTATTGTTGATGTTCTCCCGAACGGCCTGAATTCCGGCTAAGGAAAATTTCGTGATATGTTCGGCGAGAGCATCAATTAACTCCGGCGTTGGCTTGCCTCCGCCTTTAATGACACCGGGAGGAAGTTTACCTCGACGAAATCCCATTGCCAGGCACTGGTGAAGCACACTCATTTCACAGAATCCGATTTCTCGATCATTCGCATTCGGTCCTAACAGTCGTTTAATGATTTTCCGCGTCCGTTCGCGAAGCGGACGGACCACATCGCGAAAAACGCCCCGAATGGCCTCAGAAGGGTCCGACATTTCCCGTATCAGAATCCGCCCGGCGTGCCCCAACCGGCCCGCCCCCAAAATACGATGCAACGCAGAATGCACCAGGGCGTGTAAACATTGCTCGGCGGGCGCATCGGGCGGCAAGCCGCCGTCCGGCGGATAGGCCCTCAGGGCCTCCTCGAAGGCATTGCGCCAGACGATCACATAAAGGGCGTCCTTGCTGCCGAAATGGTAGTTTACCGCGGCCACGTTGCTCCCGGCCCGCCGGCAGATATCCGCGACCGTCGTATTCCGATAGCCTTCCTTCGCAAAGACCTCCGACGCCGCTTTGAGAATCTTATCACGCGTATCTATGCCGTCTTTTCTAATGGCCATTGTCAACCCTTTCGAGCATGACGTCTATTTTAAATGTTTATTTGAATTAGTCAATCGTTTTTTGCTTTTGGTACACGCGGACGTAGTCGATTTCGAAGCGGGCCGGGAAGGTCGTTTCCGACGGATTCCCCCCGTTCGTCCCGCCTATCGCCAGATTGAGAAGGACATAATGGGGCTCGTGAAATGGATTGGCCTTGTCGGAGGTGGCATTGATCGTCGTGCTTAGGTCAATTGTGTTAAGCAATTCATCATCGACATAAAGGTTGATAAAATCCTCGTCCCAGTCCATACGCCAAACGTGAAATCTCGACGACCACTCCTCGTCGTATTCCTTAATCGGTTTCCGGATGTCATCCCACACGGCCGTCCAGCGTTTTTCGCTTGCCCAGCAGGCGTTCGCCAGGAGCATACCCCGGTAGTACTCCATGATATCAATTTCGCCGCACCCGGGCCATTCCCGGGCCGAACCCAGCGTCCAGAAAGCCGGCCACAAACCTGACCGTGTATCAATTCGCCCTCGCATCTCAAACCGGCCATACGTCCACTCGTGCCGGCCCATCGTTTTCAGGCACGCAGACGTATATTCCGCATATTCGTCTTTGCGTCGCCAATCGCGGCTGCCGGGTGTATAGCTCGGATTCGCCAGGCGCTCGCGCCGCCCCTCAATAATCAGCAAACCGTCCTCGCTTCGCGCATTATCCGTCTGATACCATTGAAGCTCTCGGTTCCGCACGAAGCCGTGTTCGTAGGTCCAGTTGTACGGGTCTGGCGGGCCGTCCTGGTTAAACTCATCCGCCCAGACCAACGTATATCCCGCGCTCGATGACTCCATTGTAGTAACTTGATCTTTAAAAATGGACAAATCCCATTCATTGGCCCACTCGATCTTGATGCCTTCATCGACAAACTGAACCGGAAGCCACAAATACCGACCGTCAATGGCGTTTCTCGGACGCCACATGTCGAACATGGCGATAAAGGCATCCTGCTTGCCTCGCACCGGAAGGACGAAGGTGCTTTGTCCACCGAATGTTTTCTCCGGCCCCATGACGTTTTGGGGATTGAGACCGACACATGGATTACCCTGACTTTTCCAAGGTCCCCAGATGGAGTCAGCCACAGCCGAGCGAGCGGCGTTGGGATTCCAGCCCGTGCAGCCGGACGTGAGGAGGTGGTATTTCCCCTTTCTCTTGAAAAGAGCCGGGGCTTCGTTGTGGCCGCCCGGCAAGACCCGGATATACCGGCCGGTGAAAGACAGATAGTCATCACTCAATTCCGAAATGTGAAGCGTCAGGTTTTCCTCAGAAGCATGAATATGGTACGCTGTGCCGTCGTCATCGACAAACAAGGTCATATCGCGTGCCATTTGCCCCCCCGCGAAATCCCGCCTGACGAACAAACCATTCTTCACCTCTCTCACCCAGGCATCACTCCACGACTCCAATGTTTCTTCACTGGCCAGGCCCGTTCGTTGATTGGCCGGAAAATTCTCCGGCCACACTCCCGCGTTCGGTCTCAAGGACCGGAGATAGCGATAGGGCCCGATGACCTTATTACTCACTGCGACTCCCGTCCTGGCCGCGTTATATCCCTGTCCTTTAAGTTCGAGATGAAACCACATGACGAATTGGCCCGTTTTTCTACAATGGATGACCTTCGGTCGCTCAATAACGCATCCTTTGACGATGTCGCTGTCCGGCTTCTCCGATACGGATAATGCAACGCCTTCATCTTTCCAGTTGTACAAGTCCGTAGAGCTATAACAATGTACACCAACGTTTGCCTGATTGCCTCCCGGCCCTTCGGTTTTGTGCTCTCCGAACCAGTAATAAACGCCCCCATGAAATAGAATACCGCCTCCATGAGCATTGATATGAATACCCTGGTTGTCCGACCATAATTTGCCCGGTTTAAAGAGATCTCGATACCCTAATTCCTTGTCCCGTTCCGAGGCAGTCTGAAAACCCAGTTTTACGAGCATATTTTCATAGGCTTCTTCCCGGGCTTCAATCAAGGCGGCCAGGCACTCAACCGTTAGGTCGGCCTCCTCCTGTGCGGCCACCTCCTTTATCGCTTTGAGTTTCTGAACGATCTCGTCGTGCTCGGAGCGGAGTTCCTGCAATCCCTTGATCTTGGCCATCTGTTGTTCGATGGCTTCGACGACTCTTTGCCGTTCGGCGTGTTCCTTGAACCATTCCTCCATCAGCCGGGTTCGTTGTTCGGCGGAAAGGTGTCGAAAGCTTTGCGGATCGAATTCACGCCGGAGTTCTTTATCCAAAATGGCTTTAAGTTTCTCAGCTTCCTCTTGCAAGACCTCGACGGCGTCGCGCTGGGCTTGACGCTGTTGCCGGTCACGTTCCCGCCTGTTTCGTCCTGATTGTCCCGAAACGACAAGAGATAGCATGAAAACCAGAAAAATCGACACGGCTGAGACGAAAGTCTTTTCAGTGATCGATGAGGGGAATAATCTCAACATGATTGAATCTCCGAGAAACATTAAAAACAGCTATCCACGATCTGTCCGATCCGTCGATACGTCCGGGATATTGTAGGACGTGAACAATAAATGTCAACGTTGCCTTTCATCCGTTGCGAACTGAATTCGCTTGTCCTATGTTGACTCGATTCTTCACGAACATATAATATCTTATCCGCGGCGCCTATAGGGCTGCGATCTGGAGTGCATAAGGAACGGTACATGTGGCAGAGAATCCTTGATTATTTTCATCATCTTCGCGAACCGGTCCAAGAGCACACTCTGCTGACAGAATTCGAAGAAAGCCTGATGCTTATCGTCGATTCTGAGCAGCTTACGAATAACCTTTTGAGTAAGCTGAATGAATTGGCGGACGTGGAAAAAGCCTTGGTCTATCTTGCGGACCATATTGAATCCTTACATGATTTTACGCTCGTGGACAAAGCCGATCAATTCGCATCCAGGCTCCCGAATTTGGCTGGAAGCGGGATCATCATCCAGTGGTTCCGCGTGAATCGAGAAATCCTGATCTTCGAGGAAAACGAAGAAGTCACGGATTATCTTCGTCCCGAACTTCAACCGTTTCTGGACTTAGATATCAACATGGCGGTTCCCCTCATTTCCATGGACAGGCTCATCGGCATCGTATTTATGGAAATCCGTGAGGGACCGCTGGACGAAATCCAGCTCGCGAACTTGCAAGTGCTCAGCAGGCAGGCCAGTCTGGCGTTTGAAAACGCCCTGCTTTTCAAGGAACGTTTGAGGCAGAACGAACGGATGTTTCGAGCCGAACAATTGGCGATGATGGGCCAATTTGCCGCGGGCATCGCCCACGAGCTTCGAAATCCCTTAACCGCCATCCGAAGCACGATCCAGTACCTTGAAAGCGAATTCAATGAAGGCTCCGACCAAAGGAATCTCGCTCACGGCATTCTGGACGAGGTGGATCGGCTGAACAATATCGTAGGGAACCTTTTGTCCCTGGCCAAACCGGCCGAGAGTAATCCCCAGGAGATCGATATCCACCGGGAAATTGAACGGTGTGTGAATTTCATCGAGGCCAAAGCCAAGAGTCAAAAGGTCACGCTGGATACGGATTACGGGGCTGATCTGCCAAAGCTCCGGTTCGATCCGGCCGAGTTGCGACAAGTGCTCTTGAACGTGATGATGAACGGGCTTCAAGCTATGCCCGAAGGCGGGACGCTTGCGATGAAAACATCGTATTTGATGCCGGAAGCCCACGAGTTTATATCCGATGGAAGAGTATTGATTCGTGTTGAGGATGAGGGAACCGGGATACCCGCCGATGTACGGCAGAGGGTGTTCGAGCCTTTCTTTACGACCAAATCGGGCGGCACAGGGCTTGGGCTGGCCATTTGCAATAGCATTGTCAAACGATACAATGGAGAAATCGGAATCGCAGAAACCAATAGGGGCGGAACGGAAGTGAGCATTTTCCTGCCTGTCCGGTAAACGGCGATTGGGAGCAAAATTAGGTGCAGAAATCCAGAGTACTGATTATTGATGACAAGGCGGGTATACGCTCTATTTTGTCCGCCCTTTTGAAAAAGCACGGTTACGAGGTACGGGTGGCCGAATCCGGCGAGACGGGATTGACGCTTTACACCCAGTTCATGCCGGCGGTGATCTTGTTGGACTTGAAAATGCCCGGCATTGACGGTTTAGAGGTGATGGAAGCCCTTCAGAACCAATTCAAAGCCGATTGCAAGACGATCATTATGACGGCCCATGGGGAAGTTCGTTCCGCAGTCGAAGCCATGAAACGGGGCGCGTTCGATTATCTTGAAAAGCCTTTCGATAACGATGAGCTTCTGGCGATCATCTCGCGTGCGGTGGAGATGGTGACACTCAAACGCCGGGTCAAACAATTAGAAGACCAGCTCGAGGCGACCTATCGATTTGAAAATATCATCGGCGTCTCCGACAAGATGAAATCCACATTCACCCAAATGCGGAAATTCGCAGCGACCGACGGCACCGTCCTCGTATGTGGCGAGAGCGGCACGGGAAAAGAGCTGATCGTGAGGGCCATCCACCAGGCCAGCAAGCGCAAATCGGGTCCGTTCGTTGTGGTCAATTGCGGCGCCATCCCCTCTAATCTCATTGAAAGCGAGTTTTTCGGGCACGAGGCGGGATCGTTTACTGACGCGAAAGAGCTTCGGATCGGCAAGTTCGAATCGGCCGACGGCGGCACCTTGTTTCTCGATGAAATCGGTGAATTAACCCTTGAAGCCCAGGTCAAGCTGCTCCGGGTCATCGAGGAAGGAACGTTTTCACGCGTGGGCGGCAATGAGTCGATTGCCGTCGATGTGCGCGTGATGGCGGCTACGAACCGCGACCTGGCGGCGAGAGTCGAGCAGGGCCGGTTCAGGGAAGACTTATACTGGCGACTAAACGTTTTGAGCCTCAATATCTGCCCGTTGCGCGAGCGCAAGGAAGATATCCCCCTGCTCGTGGAACATTTTCTCGATCGGTATGCCACACCGTTAGGGATCGAACAACCGAGCGTTTCCGAAAATGCCCTTAAATTGCTCATGGCATACGAATGGCCGGGGAACGTAAGAGAGTTACAGAACTGCATTTACAGCGCAATGGCGGTCGCCAACGGCTCCATGATTGAACCGGCCGATCTGCCCAGGCGGATTGGCTCCGACGAGCTACCCACGGATACGGGCAGAGTGACACCCGGACAAATATCCCTTGCAGAAACCGCTGCTCAGGCGACGGCCAAAGCCGAACAGGAAGCGATCCGCAAAGTCCTTTCGGAAACAGCGGGCAACCGTGAAAAAGCCGCCGAATTGCTCGGTATCGGCCGAAAAACCCTCTACCGCAAGCTTAGGCAATACAACATCGAGTAAACCACGTATTCGATATCTATGTGTCATGTGTGACACGCGACGGGTCACACATGACCCGATTATCTTCCCTTTACAGCGTGATGGCACATAAGGGACATATTAGCTATCTCCTTTATCCATAACGTATTATAGATAATTTGAGTAGTCATTTCGTCGTGGTATGCTTCTTGCTGAAACTCAAACGATGGGATCTGAGTCGGCAGAAGACTCTATGCTTGAATATATCGAGCCGTGGACAAAAGGATTCGACCCATCATACATTTTGGTCAATGATCGAGGATATAGCAATGAAGCGGGAAAGAAAGGAGTTAACCATGAGTCGTAAAAACATCTCAGTATTGAGTATTCTATGCATGGTCATTGTCAGTTCTTCTACGTTGGTCTTTGGCGATGAGGTGGGCCGACAGGAACGCGAATATTTTGAGAAGACAAAAAATGAAATATTACAAGGTCGCACATTCAGCGATCAATCGACAGCGATAAACGCCTTACTGACCCTTATTTCCGCTTTTCATCACCAGGATCAAAATACCCTCGAACAGATATTCCCTCTCGTTAAACAGGAGCAATTTAAAGGGCTGTTATCGCCGGAAGTACGGTCACAGATGTTAGCTGCTGCGAAAAAGGCGATTTTTCGTCAAATCGAGATTGAGGATAAACCATTGGAAGAGTCGGACCTCTGTGCGATCTTTACGAGCGAGTCGCAGGAGAAAACCATCGACCAAGTCTGGTCTTTTGCCTATGTGAATGGCGCGTGGCGTTTTGCGGGCGCCACAGGTGACATGAACAACTGGAGCGCACAAGCCAGACAAGCCGAAGCATTGACAAGGAATGTTCTGCAGAAAGAAGCAAAGAAAGTCGAGAGCACGAGTGAAGGTGAAAGCGACACGGAGGTCAAAAAAGACTCGGGTGGGCGCAAAAAACTCATCGCCTGGTGGAAGCTTGACAATGACGCCAACGACAGTGCCGGAAACCTCCACGGGAGCATTCACGGGAGTCCAACTTTTGAGGCTGGCAAGCTCGGTCAAGCCATTCACCTTGACGGGGACGATTATGTGGATTGTGGCAATCCGGATGCGCTGAATTTCGGCACGGGCGATTGGGCGATATCCGCCTGGTTCAAGACAACACAAACGGGCGTCAACGAAAGTAACGACAAAATGAATCGGGGAACGATCTTCGCCAAGGGAGGCGATGAAACCGACGGAGTACGCTATGCCCTATCAATAAACGAACAAGAATTGGGCATGATGACTCTAACCACGGACGATAATATACATAATAAAATACAAACGACGGGTGGCCTACGTGTTAATGACGGGATATGGCATCACGTCGTCGGGATGAAAATCTCGAACCAGTTGCATCTCTATATCGACGGCAAGTTAAATGGAAGAAGTCTATTTTACGATGATTACGATCTCTCCGGCGTGTCTCAGCATAATGCGTATATCGGAGCGATCACCGATAACAGAGACCAAAGTTTGTATAAGTATTTTGTCGGTATGATTGACGAGGTTTGTATCTTTGCGTGCGTTCTCGATGCAGACAACATCGGTGCTCTGTATTTAGGTGAAGACCCGACTATCGTCGCCAGACAGGCTAAAGCCGTCACCGAGCCGGAAATTCAACCACAGCAGATTGATGTAAATATCGAAGGCGATTGGAAAGGAACTGTTGAGACGCAGAACGTCAGTTGTATCATTAAGATCCGGAAGAGAGACGATGGCGTCTTGACGGCCATTCTTACTACTGGTGAAATGACCATTCCTTTTAGCAAAATCACGATTGCCAACGATAAGCTGCGATTAGAGGCGATGTCCGTTCAGGTAAGTTATGAGGGTACGGTTAACGCGGACGGTTCGGTCATCGAAGGTTATTTGCAGCAAACCGGCCAACAAATGAT
>JAFGTG010000400.1 GCA_016934255.1 Sedimentisphaerales bacterium | reverse complement strand
GCCCGGCTCCGCCTCATTGACCTCATCGATCCGCCAGTAATAGGTCTGGTCTAATTCGAGAACTCCCGGATCGTAACTGGTAAGAACCTGGTTGCCTTTGAATTCAGCCGAAGGGGTCATGTTCTCGGCGTCACGGACGGCATTGGGATCCGTACCGAAGTAAACATCATGGGAAGCGGCGTAAATACCCGGTTCCCAGGTAAGAATGGGGCCGTTCGCCGTCCTGTCGGCGGTGGACATATTGCGCGGGCTCGGATTTTGAGCCTGTTCCGGCGGCAGATTACTGGCGGTTATTGTCGTCTGATTCGGATCTGTAGTATATTCGACGTTTAATAAACCCAAACCGCCATAGGGAACAATCCATCCATTTTTGATATATGTATCTACAACATCCCTATAATCACCGGGCAGTACAAGCATACCTTCTGTGATATCCATCAAAGGATCTCCCAAAACTTGTTCGGGATCACGGAGATTACCGGCGGTCATCACACCCCCATATAGATACAAGCGGGCGACGCTGTCGGGATTACTCTGAGTCAATTTTATATTATCCTGAACATTAATAGTACCACCGTATTGATAGACAGCGCCCGTCCCGTTTGTTCCAAGTTCGAGATCGGTTGAGTTACCCGAGAAATTAATGGTTCCGTCATATACGTACACATTACCGATAGCACCCGCTTGTCTGCCGATTTCAATTTTATCATAGACGTTCATCTCACCGCCGGTCATGATCAGGGTGCCTATCCCCCTGTAGCCGACGCGTAATCTCCCGTTTGTCGCATTTAAGATGCCTATGTTAGCCACACCACCGCTCATCACCATTACACTATTACTGTCGGTTGCGTCTGAGATGACCAGAAAACCGTCCATCGTCAGAGAACCACCCGTCATTTCCAGGTGGCTGTTATTGTTGACGTATAAAGCTGAGCATTCAGCCGTAACAGAGGAATCAATAACACAATTTGCATCCGACATTTCAATACGAGCCTCATCTGAAGACGTGGGAACGCCGTCGGGATTCCAGTTTCCAGAAACATTCCACAGGGCTTCTTCCCCGCCATTATCCCAATCATACGTGGCGGCTGGAACGTTGCCTATTAATGCGAACACAAGAACAAACGAAATGAGATACGTTGCTTTTCTACACATGATACACCTGCTCCTAATAGTAGTTTTATTGGACTTGTCATATAGTCAATAATTGCAATGTCCAATAATACCATAATTTCCTTCAAATGTCAAAGATTTTTCGGTTGATTCAATCGTTTCCGGACATAATACAGGCTTGTAAACCGCCGCCGTGGCCTGTGTAATAAAGCCGTCCGTTGGATACGACTGTGCCGATACATTCGCTTGGATCGAGGCGGGGGCCCGAAGAGACGAGTTTGATGTCATTGATATCGGACAGGTCGTGCACGTCCATGTTGGAACCGAGCAGATAAGGCTCGGAGAGGGTAAATCGCGTGCATTTATAGGTTGGCGTCAAGGTGGTGAGAATTTTGCCGGTGTTCTTGTCTAACAGAAAGCCATTTTGGTATTGAGCGTGAACAAACAAAAATCTGGGGCCTATCGTCACGACCTGAATAGCCTCGTGAACGGGTTCCGATTTCCAGATCATCGAACCGTCCTGGGCATCGATGCACCAGACAAAACTATCTTTCCCATTGAGCTTGTTGTATCCGCCTAAGTAGAGACGTCCGTTCTCGCCGCAAATGGTGCAGCCACCGTGAATGAAATACTTTGTCGTCAGCCAGTGCACCTGCCCGGCTTGCGGATCAATAGCGGCTGTAAGACCTTTCGCGCTGGGACGACCTCGTTTGTCTTTGGCGGAATGGCCGAAGAAACAGGAATAGTAAAGCATTCCATCCATCAGGCAAATACCGGCATCGTCTCCGCCGGAACCGAATTGGGAGAAGTCTCTCGTCCAGACTTCTTGGCCATCGTCCATATTATATGCGCGCAGCAAAGGCTGGTGAGTTCTGGGAAAGCTCGGAATATTTTGATGTTCGAAGAGCCAATCGATCTTTTGTTCCTCTTCATTGCGTGCTTCGGAGCCGTACTTGCCTGTGCTGAACATGTAAAAGGCCATATTGTTGTGGACGATAGGGGGCAACTGCCGGTTCCAACTGGGCGAGCCGGTAAAAGGCGCTTCCCACAACAGCGTTCCCGTCGCCGCGTCCAGGCATCGGAGCCAACATTCTTTAAGTCCGGCTTGAGGGATCAATAGACGTCCTTTGTAATAGAGCGGAGACGTATAACAGAGATGAACGCCGGGGAAGTAGCGTCGCCATAAAAAACGCCCGGTTTCCTGTTCGACGGCGAAGATTTGTCCCTCGGCGGTGTGGGTGTACATCCGGCCTGCACCGAAGGTGGAGAAGTGCTTCCCGGTGCCTTCATACCGACGAATCCACCGAATCTTAAAGGGCGGAGCGATCCCCTGTGTATCTGTATTCGTGTTGGCCCAGTTGCCGAAACTGGTTGATCGGTCATATTTCGGATCGGAGAGTCTGGCAGTGAGTTGACTTCGGATGTTACACAACTTGAGGTCTTTCGAGGGCAAGGGTGCGTTACCTCCGGGCGCCAACATATACATGTAACCATCCTCACATCCGAAATAGATTCGTCCGTCACATACCGCAACGGGAGCGGAAATAGCTTTTCCGAATGCCGTTTTGAACGACCACGGTTTACTATGTCCTGACAGAGGATTCACATAGAGGCTCCCGTCCAGACCGCCAAAGACGGCTTGATCGCGAAGCAGAATCGGGGAGGCAATCGATGGATATCCCCCCAGGCGTTCAGGTTGTTCCTGACCCGGCGTATGGCGGCACAGGGCGAAACCTTCTTCGGGCCGGCATCGATAAACGTCCTGACCGCGCAGACTGACGGAACAGAAACTCAGCAGAGGGCCACGGAGGTTCGTTCTCGTTTCTGGAACCTGGTCGGCCTCAACTTTACCGTCACTGAGTTGAAATGTATTGACGCTGCCGCCATTGTCCAAAAGGGTCCATTGCCGATAGACGGTTCCGTTGTCTGCGATACTTATTCCAAGCGTCGTATTGCGAGGTTCATGGATGGCTTGAACCTTTGCTTGGTTCCCAAGGTCTTCCAACCATACGACCGAGCCGCCGGCGCCGATGATGAGCGTCTTGTCAAAAGCTGCGATGTCCCTCGCACAACAAAACTGTTCGCTCGGCGTCATTCGCGAACCTTTGTGCTTGAGCCAATCCACACCGCTCCATCGGTTTGCAGTAAAGCCGAATTTATCCTTAACGAAATCCCATATCCAGCAGATCGTGCCGTCAGATTCGAGGGCATAAACCCGCGAGCCTAACGTCGCAAAATACACTCGCCCGTTGGACACAACCGGGGTGCTGAGAATCGGCCCATCACAGTCGATTTCTTTGATGATGGTCCCATCGGTTGTATCCAAGACGTAATAGGAGCCGGCCATCGTACCGAAGTGTAAGTACTTTCCCGAAATAGCGGGAGATGATACATTATTGCAATTCACCTTACCGCCGCCGGTTTGATATTTCCACTTAACGTTTAATGTCTCGGTGTCGAGGCAAAAAGCCACACCGGAACCATCCACGATGTAAACGTGTCCATCCGCTACCACCGGGGCCGTAAAGATGGCGTCCGTCAGAGGAGTCGCGCCGGCCAATCCCAGTGGAACAGCCACACTTCTTTCGGGCGCATTTCCCGAATGTCGTGAATCGTATTTGTATTGTAACCAGTTTTCATCCGAGTAGGTACAGATGGTCCCCATGAAGAGATAAACGACTAATATGATGAATTTGATGCCTCGCCGTTCCATAGATATGCCCTCTAAATTTTACATTCGCGGTTGTTGTCAATTGCCTTTAAATTGATAATAATAGTCCGTCGTGAATAGTCAATGGTCAATTCCAAGAAAGGGTGCTGCGAATGAATAAGCAAACAAGGCGACAATTTCTCAGAACGGCAGGTTTCACAGCGGCTATGTGTAGTCTGCCTATCGGGGCGTTACAAGGTAAACAACGTTCGGACCGTCCCAATATCTTATGGATCACCAGTGAAGATAACAGCCCGTATCTCGGTTGTTACGGCGACAAGCTGGCGCATACGCCCAATCTCGATCGGTTTGCTGCTGAAGGCGTACGATACCGCAACGCCTTTGCCAACGCGCCTGTCTGTTCGGCGGCCCGCTCTACGTTAATTACGGGTATGCATGCATGTTCGTTGGGCATACACAACCACCGCAGCAAGGTGAGAGTTCCGGATGCGTTCCGGCTTTATCCCGACTACTTACGAAAAGCAGGTTATTACTGTACGAATAATTCCAAGACCGATTACAATATCATTCGCAACGGCGTTCAGTCCTGGAATGAAAGCAGCAATAAAGCTCATTATAAGAACCGCCGGCCGGGCCAGCCGTTCTTTGCTATCTTCAATACGACCTTGAGCCACGAAGGCCAGCTTACCGAGCAAGCGGTTAATCGCCGTCGCAAGCAGGGCATACTTCCTCCGAAGCCGCGTTTGGCATTGGAAGACGTGCAATTGCCGCCTTATCATGCGGATACACCGGTCGTTCGTCGTGACTGGGCTATCTACTATGATAATATCACGTTAATGGATCGGGAGGTAGGTCGTCTGCTCAAAGAATTAGATGACGCCGGTCTTGCCGATGATACCATCGTGTTCTACTACTCGGATCACGGCGGCGCGCTGCCTCGCGGAAAACGTAACATTCACGATTCCGGCACGCACGTCCCGTTGATTATTCGTTTCCCGAAAAAATGGGCGCATCTTGCCCCGGCCGAGCCGGGCCAGTGGATCGACGATCCGGTCAGCTTTGTGGACTTCCCGGCGACCGTTTTCAGCCTCGCAGGCGTTCCCATTCCCAGGCATTTCGAGGGCAAGGCTTTTTTAGGAAGACAAGCAGATGAACCGCAAGATCATGTTTATCTTTTCCGCGCCCGAATGGACGAGCGATACGACACGGCCCGCGCTATCCGGGATCGTCGATATCGCTACGTGCGAAATTATAGCCCGCACCGGCCTTGGGGCCAGCAATACTCCTATCCCTTCCGCGTGATGCCGAGTATGGGCTCCTGGTATGAAGCTTATCGCAAAGGCCAATGTAATCCTATCCAGGCCCGTTACTGGCAAGCCAAGCCCTCAGAAGAACTCTACGATATCAAAACCGATCCATACGAAGTAAAAAATCTTGTCGATAATCCCTGGCATATGGCCCGACTCGAACATATGCGAGAAACGCTTCGCAAAGACATCATTCGCATGTGCGATACCGGCTTCATTCCAGAGGGGATGTATGATCGGCTCATGGGAGATAAAACGCTGTACGAATATGCACAAAGCGACGCATATCCCATCGAGCGGATTGTGAACGTGGCCGATATGGCCACGTCGCGAGACGTCACAGCGATTGGGAAACTGATGGAAGCGTGCAACGATCCGCATCCCGTTATCCGCTACTGGGGCGCGACCGGTTATCTAATTTTGCAGGAGAAAGCCGCTCCGGCGAAAGAGACGCTGAAAGGATTGCTCAAAGACGATTGGATGGATATTCGCGTCGTTGCGGCTGAGGCTTTAAGTTATCTTGGTGAAGCAAACCTTGCGCTCGAAACGCTGGAGCCGATCATCAAGAACGAACCGGAATATGTGGCGCTGGCCGCGATGAACGCCCTGGACTTCATGCAACAGGCCGG
>JAFGTG010000399.1 GCA_016934255.1 Sedimentisphaerales bacterium | reverse complement strand
GGTTCTGGATTGTGGTGAAGGACGTCTTGCATATGAATTAGCCAAAAGAACGGAGCTTGAAATCGTCGGGCTCGAAAAAGACCCACAGAAATTAGCGTTAGCCCGAAAGCATCTCGACGCCGCTGGTTTGTGGGGAAGTCGAATCGCCGTGGCGCCTTGGGATATGGAATCGCTGCCGGGCTACTTTGCCAATCTGATTGTATCCGACGGAATGCTCCTTACGGGAGAAACGACAGGGACGACCGAAGAAGGACGGCGTATCATGCGTCCCTGGGGCGGCACAGCCTGTTTGAGCTTTCACCGCGATGGCGAAATAGACTGGAGAACCTATGTCCGCGGTCCGCTGGAGGATGCCGGGGTCTGGACGCAGCAATACTGCGATCCTGAAAATACCGCCTGTTCCAACGATGAACTGGTTTACGGGCCGTTGGGGATGCTCTGGTTCGGCGAGCCCGGACCGATGGGGATGGTCGAGCGGCACGCCCGCGCCCAAAGCCCTGTATCTATGAACGGCCGGCTTTTCATGCAGGGCGAAGAGATGGTCATGGCGGCCGATGCGTTCAATGGAACTCCGTTATGGCAGCGGGATATTCCGGGGGCGGTCCGCGTAAAGATCAAAGCCGATTGTGGAAACCTGGCCTTGACGGAAGACAGCTTGTACATCGCGGCTCACGACAAATGCTACCGCCTGGACGTGGAAACGGGAGAGACGATTCGTGAATATAAGATCCCGCCTTCGCAAGACGGCATGCCGCGACGATGGGGGTATATCTCCGTTGTAGATAATATTCTTTACGGATCGACCGCTAAGATGATGAACGAAGAGTACGGCGCCATGTTGAAACGCTTTGTTCAAAATGGGAAATACAGGAAGGTCGAGGACGTGCCCCAGGAGCATCGGGAGCAATTTCAGCAGGTCAAAAAGCAATATCCCGATCCGCACGGCTTGTCGATGGCCGCCCAGCGAGCGGGGTATCTGTATCGGTCGATGACGTCCTTTGGCCCTGGGGGGGAATTTCTGCAAACGAGTGCCGTCACCGATGGTTTAATGATCAGCGATATGATCTTTGCCCTGGATATTGAGACGGGTGAAGTGCTGTGGAGGCGTAACGGCGAAAAGATTGCGAACGTCACCATCTCGCTGGGCGATGGGAAACTTTTTTACGCCGATTGCAAGATCACGGACAAGCAGAAAAGACGAGCCTTGAGACGGAGGCAACGGCTTACGGAAGCGGGCGTCTATAAAGAACGCGAAGGGATACTCGAAGAGCTGCGTGAAATGCAGAAATATCATGCGGATCAGTTAAAAAAGAACAAATCATATAGAGAAAAGTCTCATATTCTATATCTTATCGATTCCTTACGAGCCGAGTTGTTCAACGAGGACCATCCCGAAGGGACGTTAACCTTTGAGGATGCCGACGTGAGAGTGGCGTTCGCGCTCGACGCTCGGAGCGGCGACCTCATCTGGCGCTATCCCGTCGATCTGACGGGCTGTTGCGGAGATAGAATGGGCACGGCCTATGCGGACGGATTGCTCTTGTTTTTCGGCAACCACGGCAATCACGATGCGTGGCGGTTCCGAGAGGGCGGTATGAAATGGCGTCGTATTACGGCGCTGTCGGCGGAGAACGGGGATATGGTATGGTCTCGCGCTTTGAATTATCGCACCCGGCCGGTCATCGTCGGCGATAAGATCATTTTGGAGCCGCGTGCCTGCGAATTACATACGGGCGAGACTGTCATGCGCGAGCATCCCATTACCGGCGAGCAGGTCCCCTGGGAATTTTTACGACCCGGCCATACGTGTGGTATTACCGCCGCGTCGGCAAAGGGGCTTTTCTATCGTTCGGCCTGTACCGCGTTCTATGACTTGAAGGAAGATAACGGCATCACGATCTTTGGCGCCTATCGGCCGGGCTGTGCTATTAGTGTGATACCCGCGAACGGTTTGCTGCTTTCTCAGGAAGCGGCCGCTGGCTGTACGTGTTCGTATCCGGTCCGCTGTTCGATGGCCATGATACGAAAGCCGGATCGTTCGCAGCCCTGGACGGTTTATGTTACGCCCGGAGAGCTAAAGCCTGTTAAGCACTTCGCCATTAACTTCGGCGCTCCATCCGACAGAAAGGATGATGAAGAAACCGTCTGGTTCGCCTATCCCAATCCGAAAACCAGTTCTTATACGCACTTCCCCAACTACGGTGTGAAGTTCGATCTGAACGAACGAATGTTGCCCGATATGGGATATTTCTCACGCGATTTCAAGGGCCTCGATATCGCCGGTACCGATAAACCGTGGTTGTTTACATCCGGCTGTCGGGGAATGTTGCGATGTGAAATCCCACTGACGGATGACAATACCGATCAATCGGCTGTTTATACGGTTCGTCTCGGCTTTAGTGCGCTGCCGGGAGATCGTCCCGGCCAGCGCGTCTTTGACATCAAGCTCCAGGATAAGGTCGTCGCTGAGGATTTCGACATCATGGAGGCTGCGGGGAGGACCAACCTTGCTGTCGTGAAGGAATATGAAGGCGTCAAGGCCAAAGAAGCTCTCATCCTCGAATTGGATCCGAAAACGACGGATTCCGATATGGATAATGCGCCGATTATCAATTTCATTGAGATCATCAGAGAGAACGTCGGAACGATAGCCCGAAGTTCTTTGCCTGTTGCAGGTGAAATGTAGTACAATGAAAAGTCTGGACGGTGGTATCTACTCTACTAACGCACCCGATAATGCAGAGTGTTAATGAGGAACCTGATATGAAATGTTACGAATCATCGAGAATCACACGCCGAGACTTTCTGAGAAACGCCGCTTTCGCTTCGACCGCGGTTGTATGCCATAATCAAATCGCTCGTTCTGCATCCGGTACGCGGAGAAAACCAAATATATTGTTTCTGATGGCCGACCAGTTTCGTGGCGATTGTGTGGGCTGTGGGGGCAATCCTGTTATCAAAACACCGAACCTGGATTCCATCGCGGCCGACGGCGTCGTTTTTTCCAAAGCTTATACCTCTACGCCAAGCTGTACGCCGGCTCGCAGCGGAATCCTGACGGGTTTGTCGCCCTGGCATCACGGGATGATCGGGTACGGGCGCGTCGCGGGGTATTATCCATTCGAGCTACCCCAGGCCCTTCGCGATGCAGGCTACTACACGTTCGGTATCGGAAAGATGCATTGGTATCCGCAAAAGAAGCTTCGAGGCTATCACGGTACGCTGGTCGATGAATCGGGACGCGTGGAGACGAAAGGCTTTATTAGCGATTATCGCCTGTGGTTTAAGCAGCAAGCGCCTGAATTAAATCCGGATGCGACGGGGATCGGCTGGAACGATTATCAATCGAAAACGTATGTGCTGCCGGAACGTTTGCATCCGACGAGGTGGACGGCGGACAGGGCGGTTGAGTTCATCGAGACATACGAACGGAAAGAACCCTTTATGCTGAAAGTCTCCTTTGCCCGGCCGCATAGTCCTTATGATCCGCCGAAAAGATTTATGGACATGTATAACGAAGAGAATATGCCGGAACCCGTCGTGGGCGACTGGGCGGCTCGATATGCGGGGCACGATGAGCCGCCTAAATCGAATCTTTGGCACGGGGATTTAGGTGTTGGGCAAGCGAAGAAATCCCGACGGGGTTATTATGGCTCGGTTTCATTTATTGATGAGCAAATCGGCCGGGTCCTCACCACCCTCAAGAAACGCGGCTGGTACGAGAACACACTGATCATCTTCTTTGCCGATCACGGCGACATGCTTGGCGATCATCACCTCTGGCGTAAAACTTATGCCTATGAAGGCTCGGCCAGGATTCCCATGCTGTTGCGATGGCCCGAGAGCATGGGAATGAGCCATCAGCGGGGTAAAACGCTAACGCAGCCGGTGGAGCTGCGGGACGTGCTGCCGACGTTTCTCGACGCCGCGGGGGCGACGATTCCGGATCATCTCGATGGTAAGAGTATGTTGGAGTTGGTTCGAGGAAACACGAAAAATTGGCGGCCCTTCATCGACCTGGAACATTCGATGTGCTATAGCAAGGACCATTGGAACGCCATAACCGACGGTAAGTTCAAATATATCTATTTTGCTTATGACGGCAGGGAGCAGCTTTTCGATCTGACCAAAGATCCGGACGAGTTGCGCGATCTGGTAGCCCATCCGGCGCATAAGAACACGTTGCTTCAATGGCGACAACGAATGGTCGAGCATCTTTCGGAACGCGGAGAAGAATTTGTCTCCGGCGGCAAATTGGCCCTTCGGAAAAAACGCATGCTCTATTCGCCCAATTATCCGACCACAACGAGTTGACCTAACCGGTGTGCGGATTGAATTGGAGGGGAAAACTTGAAGGCGGCGGTTGGATTCGAACCAACGAATACTGGTGTTGCGCACCAGCGCCTTGGACCACTTGGCTACGCCGCCGTTTGAATATTCACATTATGTCATTTTTCCACCTCCGCCGCAAGCTAAATCGGTAAATCTCTAACCAAGAATCTGTTGCAAATCCATGCTTTACTTGTTGTGAATATCGTTTGTACTCTCTTTATACGGATTTTTTTTCTCCGTCCTCGACACTCATTGCCATGAACAATCTTATTATTGGAGCACTTTGAGGAGGATACGACCCATATAATGACACGTTTCGATTTTTTTTAAGAAAAAGTATCGAAAAAAACAATAAAAAACTTGACGACGTCCGATAAGTATAATATTCGTAATATTTGGACAGGGGCTTGGGGGACAAGAATCTTTTTTGAAGACTTCCCCATCGCCCGAGTTTAATAGGAATTTGTTTCAATAGACAAAGGCAGTTGTATGAGCGCTTTCAGGGAAGAAAGGGCTATCATAACGAAGGACGGATACGCGGATAATGCGGAGTTTCTACGATCCTATGTCGGCACCGCCCTGCTAAGAATCTGCATGGGCAAAAAGCGACATTCTCCTACCCTGCGAATGCCTGTAAACACTCATTTTTTGAGAGAGAGAATAATATCGGTATGCCCTGAAGTGTGCTGTGTTGGGTCTATGAATAAGTGCTTGTTGTTTCTATAAAACGTTTTATTAACCATTCGTTACCGAAAACGCATTCGGTTAAAGGCAGATTTGGAGTGAGGTTATGCGGCAGGAGACGGAGGATTTATATCCCTGGAGGGGCGGTAGAATGAGGATAGTGTTTTTTTATTATAGTTGTATCATTATCTTGTTTATGATGGAGATCACGAAAGCTACAACGACATGTTTCATACACCGTCCTGAGATACCCGGTTATTCCGGCTTTTCGATTCCAGCTTCTCGATTGCCATTACCCGAACCTCGCGTGTTGAACTTCGACGTTGACATTTCGGCGATATTCGCTCAGGAGAAAATGACTTCAGGTTTTGTAGGTCAAGAGATTCCCATTATGCCGGTCCTTTATGAGAACGGAAGCGACGACATAGTTCCCCTTCATTTTTTCTTTTCCGGTTATCCCAACAACACTCATTCGACAAGGCGCTCTCGGTTTCCTTTAGACCTTGTAGAATGTTTGGATGGGAAGTATGCGAACAATGAAGACCCTATCGAGCAAAAGATTTTTGTCTCCCAACAGCATCCGGATGTGGGATATGATGTTATCGATGTCGTTCCTTCGCCCGGTGCGTTTATTCTTGGCGGCATCGGCTTAGGTGTCATCGGCTGGCTGCGCAGACACAGAACGCTCTAAATCTTCGAAGGTTCGATCTTGCGCGGTTTGTGTCAGGCTTTCCTTTATCCGCAACCCCTTTTGTGCTGAGTCGAAGTGGAAGCGTTAGTTTTCCTTGAGCACGATCTCATCGTATTCGATCTCAAAGCGTAGTTTATGCTTGGCTTCCTCGTTCGCCAGGGAGAGGAACAGCGATTTCTGATCCTCGTTCGTAACCTTATTGGCCAGATCAAGATAAAGCCGGAATGCGGCTTTTTCATTTTTCATTGCGAGGACCAGGGCGTCCTGATAATCCATATCCGGGCCGGATTCAACTTCCACTACGTAGTCGGCAATCTGTAGATCCACGATGTTTTGGGCCGGCTGGATCGACTTACTCTGTTTGATGCTTTCCAGCTTTTTCTTATGCCCCAGTTCTTCTTCGGCAAAACCTTCGAAAACTTCGCGCATACCGGGATTCTTCATTTGTTTCGCCATGTCTTTATAGAATTGGTTGGCTTCTATTTCATTTTGGATCGCAAAATCAATGATATCCTCAAAAGAATCGAGCTTTCTCATGGCAAAGGCTCCTAGTGAGTCGAACGGTCCTGTCGAATCGAATAACCTTGTTTCATCGCGGTACCCGGCCGAAAGTCAAAGGGTTATTTCACACAATTCCCCGCCCAGTTTACATTGAAATGTGAAAAAAACAAGAGAAACTGCCCATCGAATCTTTTTTCGATTACCTTTAAGGGATGGCGACGAAGATTGAGATTGTAGGTAAGTGGCTTGCTTCTATGGCTTGATAATCGTATTCTATCAGGGTGAAGTCGTGCAAAAGTCAAGCCGATACGTTATGCTGATTCCTTGACTGGATAAGAAATGAATCCCGTGGAAAATAAAGCGAGCAAGGAAATCGTGGACCGCGGAGTAAAGAAGTGCCCCCACTGTGGAGCGTCTCTGAAAGATCCTAAAATTCCAAAACGGAAAAGATGGTATGACAGGACGTCGATCACGTTATGCGTGGCCGGGGGGCTGATTGTGATGGGCTTTGGATTTATCCATGTGGTTACCGGTGTTGTATCTCCCTACCAACTTCCTTTTGACGTCGTTCTCAAAGCAACCTTTGGCTACCGTGAGACGTTCGTTAACGCGGAGAAAATCAAAGCGCTGCCTTACGATGTCGCAAAACTCAGATATCCGCTCGGCTGTAAAGCCCTCCAGCAAAACAACTATTTGGAGTTCGGCGATGCCTTTGAAGCGAAAATGACGCGCCGCCACCAGGACAATATAGAACAGTGGCTGGAGGACTTCGACAAGACGCTCGGGAAACCGAAGCCCCAATGGCAAGACCAGTTACTCGAGCGGCCCCAGGTCGGCCTGATCGCCCCGGAGGATCCGAATGCCTATAACGATCGCGGGATTGCCGCCGCCAGAGAGGGCCGATACGAGACGGCTTTGGCCCTGTTTACCCGGGCTTTCCAAAGGGATCCCGTATTCGCCGAGCCCTACTTCAACCGGGGGCTCGTCTCCGTTGCGATTGGCCTGTTGGGACAGGGCGTTTCCGATTTTAGTCAATTTATTGAGATAAAACCGGGAAAGCCGGAAGGGTATGGAAAACGCGGTTCGCTCCATTTGGCGATGAAGCAGTATGACGAAGCGATCTCGGACTTCACGAGGATCGTTGAGCTTGATCCGGCTTCGGCTCAAGCTATGTTCCGTCGGAGTCTCGCTTATTATGCAAAAAACCGGTACGACCAGGCGTGGGAGGATGTCCACAGGATACAGAATCTCGGCTTTTCCGTTCCTCCGGGGTACCTCGAAATCCTTCGACTCGTCTCAGAAGCAAATAAATGAATCCGACAAAGGAACTCATGTTTAATAGTCTTTAAGGTTTCTGATCCATTCCGGCCAGTCTCCGGCTTGGAGGCCGCCGGCCTGGGTCCAGGGGCCGGATGTGTTGAATTGGCGATGCCATTTCAATGTCCACAGTTCTTTCAGACCGACTTTCCGGGCGGAAAAATCCAAAAAGGCCATGCCGATGAAGCCGTCATGCCGGTTGATACAGCAGCGTTTCATTCGACTCTCGCCCTCCCAGCTATCGAATTGGTATTCAGGAGGCCCGTCAGTTTCTATCGGGAATAAATCGAAACGCAGCGCATCCATAAAGAAAGGCGCCTGGGCTGCACCGGCCACGTTGGGCGTCCGCCAGCCGTAGCTGGCGGGAATATCGCGAACAAAGCTCGCCTCGGTGGGGATGCTCAGCACGTACCCGTTAATACTGTAGCTCCCATTGACGCCGTGTGGGCCGGCGTCGTAGGTTGCTCCGGTAAAGGTACTCGTATGGCTTTCTGTATAAATGCCCCAGGAATTATAGATATTCAGCGTGGTTGTCGTTATACCGTTTTCATCGGTGATAGGCTTTTTGGTTGTCGGGCAGAGCCAGATTTTATTCGTTTTCCAGTCCTTGAGGCGGTTTTCTAATTGCCACGGCCACCAGTGACCGTAGGAATTTAAGCCGGACCAGAAATGCCCATCGTTATCTTCGGTGTACATGGCGCCCATCAGATTCCATTGTTTGAGATTGGCCAGGCAACCGACCGTTCGGGCCTGTTCCCGGACCCGTGCCAGCGCCGGCATCAGCACCGACATTAATAAGGCAATGATGGCAATGACAACCAGCAATTCGATAAGCGTAAAACCATTTCGGCGGATCACGTTTGATCTCCTTCACTTATATTCAATTAATTTTTCGGTTTTCTTGTCTTCTTCTCAGGTATAGGGCCTTTATACGTCCATGTGAAAAAGCCGCTGTCCTTATGTGCTTCTTCCATGATCCTGGACATTTTCGCGACAATGTCCGGCTGTTGTCGCGCCACATCGTTCTTTTCGGAGATATCTTCCTGTAAATCAAAAAGCTCTATTTTTCCCTTCGTTTTCACGGCCTTCCATCGATCCATTCGCACGGCCCGGTTATCTTTCAATTCCCAATAAAGATATGCGTGTTTCTTTTGGTTGTTTTTGCCTAACAAGGTCGGCACGATGGAAATACCATCCGTCTCTTCCTCGATCGCGGCCTGACCCAGATCACCAAACGTTACCAATATATCCTGGAATCCGCAGATATGGTTGCTGACCGTTCCCGGAGCAATCATTCCGGGCCACCGGGCGATCATCGGCGAACGGATGCCTCCTTCGTAAAGGGTGCCTTTTTGCCCGCGTAAAACACCGGAGCCGTCGAAACTCTTGAGCAACTCTCCACCAGCACAGCCGTTGTCGCTTGTAAAAATCACTATCGTCTGTCTATTAATTTTGAGTTCTTCTAAAAGCTCCAATATCCTTCCTGTATCTCGATCCATCCGCGATATCATCGCCGCGATGGTCTTTTTAACCTGGCTCCACGGTTTATCGGCGTAAATGCCCAAATCCGGCACCTGAAAAGCGGCGTGGGGAATCGTATAGGGCAGATATAAAAAGAACGGTCGCTCATGGTTCTTTCGAATAAATTCCAACGCCTCGGCCGTCAAGAGATCGTGAGAATACTCTTGTTTTTGGCCGTTTGTGTTGCCATGTAGCATCACCTTCTTATCGTTGCGCCAAAGATGATCGGGATAATAACTATGTGCCTGTCGCTGGCAGTTATATCCGAAGAAATGATCGAATCCCTGCTTGACCGGGTCTCCCTCCGATCCTGGATAACCCAATCCCCACTTGCCAATAGCTCCCGTGATGTATCCGCTGCGTTGGAGCACTTTCCCGAGGGTCTGAGACTCGGCGGGGATCGGGACGTTGCCTTCAACGGGCAACGGTTTGTTATTGCGAATGAAGCAGTGTCCCGTGTGCAATCCCGTCATAAGCACGCAGCGCGACGGCGCGCATAATGCTGAGCCGGCGTAATGGTCTGTAAATCGCATGCCTTCCTCGGCCATCCTGTCGATATTCGGCGTCTTGATCTCCTTTTGCCCAAAACACCCAAGATGCCCATAGCCAAGGTCGTCCGCCAGGATATAGATGATATTCGGTTTGGATTTGGGTTGATCACTCCAACTCACACTCTTGCCCAAAGATAAGCCCAGGACGCCCAAACCCGCCACTTTAAGAAAGCGACGTCTTAACATCTTATGCTCCTCGAACGATCGGATTTCTTTTTACAATGATGATACCATATTCAGAGGCATAAAAGAATAGATTACTTGTTCTGTGCGGGAAAATTGGAGTTTGCGGCGTGTTAATAAACGTCCGCTTTTGGCGGGACAATCAACAACTACAGAGTCAGAACATTCCCTTGGGTATTAACTGCAAAGCTTTGGAGTTTTACATTCCACCCATCGGAGCAGGAGGGATTCGAACCCCCGGTACCTTTCGGTACAACGGTTTTCAAGACCGTCGCCTTCAGCCGCTCGGCCACTGC
>JAFGTG010000033.1 GCA_016934255.1 Sedimentisphaerales bacterium | reverse complement strand
GGCCGGGTCGTTATGGTAGGGGATCAGGGTGTAAATCCATGAGTACCGGCCGGTGGACCAGTCCTCGTCGATGCCCGGCATGAATCTGCTGTCGTGGTCATTGGTGTACATCGTCAAGCAGATGGCCCATTGTTGCAAATGACGCCCGCAAACGAGGGCTTTGGCCTGCTCTTTGGCCCGGTGAAGGGCCGGCATCAAAATCGCCATCAACAGCGCAATAACCGCGATAACCACCAAAAGTTCAATGAGTGTGAATGCCCTGTGTTTTCTCATAGCGCATCTCCTGCACATTTGCCCAACCGGATTGGAAATACTGGAGTCATTATAACTTTTCTAAAGCTGAAAATCAAATATTAACATTTTCTGGCGTCTTGCGTCTATAATGATGTAGTGATAGTCGTTGAAAAACACAAACGGACCGAAAGGAGAATTCGCCGTGGAAGACAAAGAAAGAAAAACTCGAAAACGCCGAAAACTGACGATTTCCACAGTGCTTCTCCTATTATTGTTCGTTTGTATCAGCGTCTTTGCGATTTACAGGTTGCATTTGAAATGGAAGCTAAACTCGCGAATCGAAGCTATTCGCGCTGCCGGCTATCCGGTGACGTGCGCTGAGTTGGATGCGTGGTACACGATTCCCGATAATGCCGAGAACGCCGCTCATACCATTCTCGACGCCTTCTCGTTTTATCAGGAATGGGACAAAGACGAGTTGAACGCCTTACCACTCGTTGGCCAGGCAAAACTTCCCGCACGCACAGAGCCCCTGACTGATGAAATGAAAACACTCATCTCTGAATACATAGCCGACAACAACGAGGCAATTGATCTACTCCACGCCGGGGCGAAAATCGAGTATTGTCGCTATCCCGTCGATTACTCCGCCGGCTTTGCAACCTTGTTGCCTTCCCTGGCCGATATCAGACGAGGATGCCAAATGCTTAATCTCGAAGCCCTTCTATACGCGGAAAACGGTGACACGGACTCGGCGATGAGCTCCGTGCAATCCGGCTTTGGCCTCGCTCATTCCCTCGCGAAAGAACCCTCTCTCGTCTGTCAGCTTGTTCGTTTAGCCGGCGATGCCCTGACGGTTTCAGCCATCGAGCGTATCGTCAACAGGGGCGAACTGACGGATGCGCAACTGACCGAATTATCCGAGCGTCTCCGCAATGTCGAGTTCGCCTCCGATATGTTCCCCGCCTTTGTGGGCGAACGCTGCATGGGTCTGAAGTTCTTTAAGGAGCCGATGTCTTTAGGCCCTGAATTTCATCCCGGCGTTCCTATGCGACCTATCCTTGCGCTGTGCCAGGCCGCCGGTCTTGTTGATATGGATGCCGCAATATATCTTGAGGCTATGGATGATTATATGGAAGCACTCCGGCTGCCGTACCAGGAACGCCGGAAAGCCGTTGACCTTGTGGATACCCGGTTCGCATCGATGTCGAAGATTCATATCTTCGCTCACGAATTCATGCCCGCGTTGGCGAGAATCATCACGATTGAATTAAGAGCGATTGCGCACCTGCGCGTTGCCCGGTCGGGATTGGCCATCCAGCGTTACCGGCTCGCTACCGGAGCGATCCCCGATACCCTTTCGGAACTGGTTCCGGCGTACCTCGACGCCGTCCCGAAAGATCCATTCGACGGCAATGAGTTGCGATATAAAAAACGTGAGACCGGGTTCATTATCTACAGCATCGGCGAGGACCTGAGCGATGATGACGGTACTGAAAGGCCTGAAAAACGACGAGGAAAAGATGATCCGAAATGGGACGTAACCTTTATCCTTGAACGATAATGTGTTATAACAAAGCTTGAAATCCGATTGGTGGGAGCAAAACGTGTAAGACGGAGACCTTTTCGTGGATGAGAGCGAGCGAGCCTCGAAGAAACGCCGAAAACGTAAGAGATGGTGCATCTATATTTTGTTGCTTTTTCTTGTGGCGGGAGCTTTTACGCTTTTCAGACTACATTTAAGATCGAAACTGAACGATCGAATTGAAGCGATTCGAGCCGCCGGTTACCCGGTCACGTGCGATGAACTGGAGGCGTGGTACACTATTCCGGAGGGTGCTGAGAACGCCGCCGATACGATCCTCGATGCCATAAAGTCTTACCATCAATGGAGCTCTAAAACGATCCCCGATGCCAATTTCATCGAACCTTACGATCCATTTTACTCGAAGAAAGACTTTAAAGTTTTGCCGCATATTGGTAGTGTGAAGCTTCCCGCACCGGAGGAACCGTTAACTGAAGAAATGAAAGCTCTCATCGCCGAATACGTGGTCGACAACAATGACACGCTCGAGTTGCTTCACACCGGAGCCGAGATTGAGCATTGTCGCTACTCTCTCGAATTAAATGATCAAAACGTGTCTGTAGATTGGCGCCTTGGCGAACTTAGAGACGTTTCAAGACTCCTGTGCTTCGATGCTCTTGTGCACGCAGAGAATGGCAACGCGGAGTTGGCGACGCGTTCGGTGATATCCGGTTTTGGTCTTGCTCGTTCACTTTCGAAAGAACCGATACTCCGCTCTCAGATAACTCTTATCGATTTTGACTGGAACGCCTTATATGCACTCAAACGTATTGTTAACCGGATTCAGCTTACAGACGAGCAAATGATAAAACTTGCTGAGTATATCGCTCATGCCGAACATGTTCGTGATTTTTCGCTTGGTTTAATAGGGGAGCAATGCCTGAAGCTGAGATTTTTCAGTGAACCGAGGAAATGGGCTTTTGCTGAGGATATTCGGCTGCCTCCGGGTTCTATCCTTAAAGCTTACGAAGCCCTGGGTTTATTAGATATGGATACGATTCATTATCTTGATAGAATGGCCGAGTACATAGAAGTGAGCCGACTTCCTATGCACCTGCGCTGGGAAGCCGCTCGATCTGTCGATGATAAGTTCGGTGTTCCATCGAGAATCCGGTTTTTATTATACATAACGACATTTGAGATTTCCTCGTTCATTACAGTGGACTTTAGAATCATTGCACGTTTGAGAACCGCTCGTGTAGGCTTGGCCGTCCAGCGTTACAGGCTTGCGAATGGGACGCTTCCCGATACACTTTCGCAGCTTGTCCCGGAGTATCTCGACAGCATCCCGAAAGATCCGTTTGACAGTAACGAGCTGCGATACAAAAAACGTGAGATCGGATTCGTTATCTACAGTATCGGCGAGGACCTCAGTGATGACGGCGGCACTGAAAGGCCTCAAAAACGGCGAGGGCAAACCGATCCGAATTGGGACGTGACCTTTATCGTCGAACGATAATCTGTTATAATAGCACTTAAAGTCCGATTGGTGTGATCAAAACGTGTGTCAGGCGGAGACCTTGTCGTGGATGAGTGCGAACAAGTTCCTAAGAAGCGCCGAAGGCTGACGATATGGCGTATTTCCATCTTGCTGCTTCTTATCGGTGCCGTTGCTTTTGTAATTTTCAGGCTGCGTCTAAAGTCGAAGCTGAATGCCCATATAGAAGCCATCCGCGCCGCCGGCTACCCGGTAACGGGCGCCGAACTGGATGCATCATACAGCATTCCTTTCGGCGCCGAGAACGCCGCCCATGAGATTCTCGATGCGATATCATTCATTCGCAAGTGGGACAAAAGTGAGGATTAGAAAGCCTTACCGCTCATCGGCAGGGCGGAGCTACCTGCATGCACCGAGCCGTTGACCGACGAAATGAAAGCACGGATCGAAAAATGCGTAGCCGATAACAACGATGCGCTCGCACTGCTTCATTCCAGCGCCGAGATCGAGCATTGTCGTTACCCCGTTGATTTTGCCGCCGGCGTTGCCACTCGGCTGAATCACCTTCCCTACATGAGGCATGCCGTTTTGTTATTGAGCCTCGAAGCCCTGCTTCATGCGGAGAACAATGAAAAGGACGCGGCCATCCGCTCCATCTTCTCCGGCTTCGGCTTCGCACGTGCACTCTCGAAGGAACCCTGTACCATTTCACAATTCGTTCGCCTGGGCTGTTATTCTCGTAATATAACGACGCTCGAGCGCGTGATAAACAGGATCGATCTCGCGGATAGACAATTGATCGAGCTGGCAGAGTATCTTTACGACATCGAGCGGACTTCGGACATATCCTGCGCCTTTGTGGGCGGGCGATGTATGAGCCTAAGTTTCTTCACGGCGCCGACATCCATAGATCTGGGCCTTTTTGAAAGCGTCCCTGACCGGCCGCTGACTATACTTTTTCAAGGCATCGGTCTTGTTGATATGGATGCCATCATTTATCTCGATTTCGTAGAGGATTATATCGAAGCGATCCGGCTTCACTATCCCCAACGCCTAAAGGTTTCAGATTCGATTAACGCAAGGATTGAATCGATGTCGAACATCCACATCCTGGCCCGAGAAGTGACGTCTGGGTTGTCGATGGTTATCACCACAGAGGCAAGAACGATCGCGCATTTGAGAACCGCCCGGACGGGGCTGGCGGTCCAGCGTTACCGGCTCGCTACCGGGGTGCTTCCTGATACACTTTCACAGCTTGTCCCGGCTTACCTCGATGCGGTTCCAGAAGACCCTTTCGATGGTCAAGAATTGCGATTTAAAAAACGTGAGACCGGATTCGTTATCTACAGTATCGGCGAGGATCTGAGCGACGACGGCGGCACAGAAAAACCGAAAAAACGACGAGGAAAAAACGCTCCGAAGTGGGACGTAACCTTTATCGTCGAGCGATAGTGTGTTATAATGGAATTTGAGATCTGATTGACGGGAGCAAAACGTGTATAAGACGGAGATCTTGTCGTGGATGAGAGCGAACAAGCCTCAAAGAAATGCCCAAGATTGACTATATGGCGTATCTTCGTTTTACTGCTTCTCATTGCCGTTGTCGCCTTTGCGGCTTTCAGGTTCCATTTGAAATGGAAACTAAACACACGGATAGAAGCCATTCGCGCCGCAGGCTACCCGGTGACGTGTGCCGAGCTGGATGCGTGGTACACGATTCCCGATGACGCTGAGAACGCCGCATTTACAATACTCGATGCCCTCTCGTTCTATCAGGAATGGGACAAGGACAAGCTTGAAGGCTTGCCGCTCGCCGGGCAAGCGGAACTCCCCGCGCGCACTGAGGCGCTTGCGGCTGAGATGAAAACACGCATCGCCGAATATATTGCCGACAATAACGAAGCGATCGAATGGCTCCACGCGGGAGCGGAGATCGAGCATTGTCGTTATCCCGTGGATTTTACGGCGGGTTTCAAGACCCGTCTGAACCACCTTCCAAACATGAGAAGAGCCGCCATGCTGCTGAATCTTGAAGCCCTGCTTCATGCGGAGAACAATGAGACGGACGCAGCCGTCCATTCCGTTATCTCCGGCTTCGGTTTCGCTCGTTCGCTATCGATGGAACCCTGTAGCATTTCTCAGCTCTCTCGAAGGGGCTGTCACTTGCTTCTCTTATCAACGCTCGAACGCATTATCAACAGGGCCGACCTCACGGACGGGCAATTGATCGAGCTATCCGAATATCTTTACGACATCGAGCGGACCTCCGATATTTCCCGCGCCTTTGTGGGTGAACGCTGTATAGGCTTGGGCTTCTTCACGGCGCCGCACTCCCTGGACCCGGATGTTTTCGAATTTGTTCCCCCCCGGCCGATTCTCCTGCTTTCCCAGGCTATCGGGCTTGTCGATATGGATGCGGTCATTTTCCTCGATATCATGAAGGATCAGTTGGAAGCAATCCGGCTTCCATACCATCAACGTGAGAAAGTGACTGATGCCATTGAAAAGAAGCTTGGATCCAAATCGAAAATTCACATATTGGCTCATGAATTGACGCCCTTTTTGTCAAGGCTCATTACGATAGAGATAAAAACGATCGCGCATTTACGAACAACACGGACGGGGCTGGCCGTCCAGCATTACCGGCTCGCCGCCGGGGCGCTTCCTGATACACTTTCGCAGCTTGTCCCGGCTTACCTCGATGCGGTTCC
>JAFGTG010000398.1 GCA_016934255.1 Sedimentisphaerales bacterium | reverse complement strand
GCAAATCCCTCGGACACCGCGAGAGCATTCGCGATATCACCGACCGCATCGAAGCCCAGCAAGCCCTGGAAAAGGCAAAAGCCGGAAATAAACAATAAGCATTACAAAGAAAGAGAGGCAACTATGATATCTCGTCGAGATTTTGTTAAAAACGTCACACTGACGGGTGGGGCGATGGTTGTAGGAGCGAAAACCTCCCTGGCCGGGCAAAGCGGTCGGAACAAACTCCATTTAGCCTGTAACCAGTATCCCTGGACCGTGTTCTATCGACGAGATAACCGCGATTTTAATAAAGAGCTGGACGCCGGGCTTGGCGAGCTCGCCGGCTGCGACCTTGACGGGTATGAACCGCTGGCCAATAATCCTCAGGACATCGAGCGACTCGCACCGCTGTTGAAGAAACATCACCTCGAAATGCGGTCGCTCTACGTCAACAGTACGCTGCACGAGCGTGAGAAAGCCGATGAAAGCATCGAAGCCGTACTGGCCATCGCCCAAAGGGCCAAAGAAATCGGCACGAAAATCATCGTCACGAATCCCAGCCCGATCCGTTGGGGCGGACCGGAAAACAAGGACGACGCCCAACTTGAAGTCCAGGCAAAGGCGTTAGAGAAACTGGGCCGGGAATTGCGGGCCATCGGATTGGTCCTCGCCTATCATAACCACGATATCGAATTGCGAAACGCCGCCCGTGAGTTTCATCACATGATGGTCGGAACCAACCCGGTCTATGTAACACTCTGTCTCGATGCCCATTGGGTTTATCGCGGAGCGGGCAACTCGTCGGTCGCGTTGTTTGATATACTCAAGCTCTACGGCTCGCGAATCACCGAGTTGCATATTCGTCAGTCGAAAGATAACATCTGGACCGAAGCGTTCGGTGAAGGCGATATCGACTATCCGGCCATTGCACAGCATCTTCTGGAGATCAACGCCCACCCGCACCTTGTACTGGAACAAGCCGTGGAAACCGGCTCCCCCAAAACCATGAGCACGATTGAGGCGTTTCAAAAAAGCAATCAATACGCCCGACATGTTTTCGCGCCCTTTGCATGACAGTAGGGTGGGCCTTGCCCCACCAATAGTGACGAGAGTTATTTGTGGCGGTATTTGATGACGCGGACTTTTTCCATGGTGACCAGCCCTTCGGTGACATTTTCATCGATGTAAGGCATGAGCTTATTGAGATTCTCCTCGGTATCGACCAATTCGATGACGATCGGTAAATCCTCGGATAATCGCAGAATCTTCGCCGAATGCATCCGGCTGTCGGCGCCGAAGCCCATCACGCCGCGTACGACCGTCGCCCCGGCCAGGCCGAGTTCCCTGGCCTTCAAGACAATCTGTTCGTACAACGATTTTCCATGAACGCGGTCCGTCTCACCGATAAAGATACGGAGCAGCATTCCTTCTTCCGGGAGTTTCATTTTTCGAAGTCCTCATTTGAATACATTAAGTAATGATCGGGAGAGGAAATATCCTCCGAAAACAAAAACGAGTGCGAGCACGTTATTCAAGCCGATATTCATCAGGCCGAGCACTGTTTCGCGATCTCTCAGCAAACCGAAGGTTTCGACCGAGAACGTCGAAAAGGTCGTGAAGGAACCGAGAAAACCAATCGCAAAGAATAACCTTACCGCCGGGGAGATCGGCGTCAGTTCAGACAATCCCCAGAAAATGCCCATCAGCAATGAACCTGCCGTATTCACACATAGAGTCCCCCAGGGAAGACTACCCGGCACGACACTTTGAATCCAGCCGGACAGGCTGTAGCGAAAAATGGCACCAATGGCGCCTCCGGCGGCAATGAAAAGAAACTTCAACATAAATCCACACCGTCTATTAATAAAAGGAACAAATTGTTCTCCGAATACACACCGGCTCACTCGGATGAAGGCTTCTCGTCCGTTTTCGGTAAAGGCTCATGGGCCTTTCTTCTATAGACTTTTTCATAGGCCTTGCAAGCGGGGCAGATGCTGGACTCGAGCTTTTTGACGAACCAAAAAATCAATCCTTTCTGCTTGAATCGCGCCCGTTTGCAAACGGGGCATTCAAGACACTGTTTGGCCAGTTTGCGATCTTTCTCAGTAATCGTATCCGTTTGCATCGTACACTCCTTTCCGGCTTGTAACTTGTAGATCAGGTTTTGGCAGCTTTACGATGACTTCGGTTATGCAACTTCACATCCATCACGGTTTTAAGAACGACCAGCACGACGAGCAGGCCCGCCGGGGAGCCAAGGACCATCGTGAAAAAGCCCCCGGCCAGGATAGCAATATGCATAACGACAATGCGTCCGTAGGGACTTGCCATCAGTTTACCTGGATTCGTAGAGACATACTCGCGTTTTAACAAATAATTGTAAACGAATGAAACACCGTGACTTGCGAACAAGGCCAGAATGGAAAGCCTGACCTGGAACGGTATCAACGAATACATATACCCGATGACGTTGAATAGTAACTGGACAAATACAAAAAAGCATGGCCAGGCTTTGCCCTCGATAAGCGATCCCGGTCCTTTCTCTTGATGAAAGATAGCCAATACGAAGAATCCGTGAACGGCGGTGAAACCTCCATAATGAATGATGAAAAACGGGATCATGAACAGCTTACCCAAATGGGCAATCGGATGGGGAACCGCGGCAAAAGCCATTTTCAGCACGTTATAGAATCCGATGACCACGTTCTCAGCCCAGTAGAGCAATACGACGTAAAACGCATCCCATTTGAGAAACAATACCCCAAACAACGGTATCGTATTCGCTGCCAAAAGAGCCATTACTGAGATGTCGAGCGGATTCTTCTTCGAGAATTTCATGGCCACATATCATAGGATCGAGGCTGGACATTTTCAAGGCATTTCAATTCGTCAAGAGAATAACCATGACAAGACAAGCTATGTCTCAAAAAAAATTACATATTCTCAGATTTATATTTTACATCACATAGTATGCATAACATAATATATAAATAAAACAAAACGACATGCACCCTGCTTTGTGGAAGAATGTGATGCTCAAAGCGATTATTCACCGCGAAGTCTTGGAATATCTGATGTCCTCAAAGTTCCTTATCGGTCTCGGTCTGACTCTCGTGATGATCGGTATGAGCACATTTATCAACATCGAAGATTATCAGCAAAGACAACAAGATTACCTGGACGCCATACAAAACCCGGAAACCGGACGTTTTAACGTCGAGATTTTCCGCAAGCCACAGATTCTCAGTACGCTCGTACAGGGCAGGGATCGGGATTTAGGCAGCCGG